>JABMOI010000113.1 GCA_013204185.1 bacterium
CGAATCGAACCCAAGTACCCTTCTTGAACCATTTGCCTGGCTTGCTTTACTGCAGGATATCCTGTGTAGTTATGTGTTAAAGCGAAAACCCTGCCCGTTGCCTTTACGACACGGCATAAATCTTCAGACTCCTCCACGGTCATGGTCATGGGCTTATCGCACACCACGTCAAAGCCAGCCTCCAAGGCAGCTTTGGCGACGGGATAATGCAAGAAATTAGGCGTTACGATGCTTACGAAATCAATTCGGTCTTCCGTGCGGCTCGATTCGGTGGCTATCATCTCTTCCCACGATCCGAATACGCGATCTGGGTCCAAGTCTAGTTCTCGGCCGGTTTGAGCCGACTTTTCGGCCGACGAGGAAAACGCGCCGCCTACAATTTCCGCTAATCCATCCAAGCCGGCAGCCATTCGGTGCACTGCCCCTATGAAGGCTCCCGGGCCTCCACCAACCATTGCATATCTTAGTTTTCTTGCCATTTCAACCGTTTATTTAACCGTACTCTTATTGTTTACCGTATGGTAATCTAAAGGACAAAAGGTATTTGTACATTCCTACTTTCATAAAAATGGAACTTCCTTCAACCGAAGGTCCAACTTCGTATGTCCGCTAACGCTTCCTTCAGAGACAGACCCCTTATCCTCATCGTCGATGATGAAGAGGACATTGTAGATCTAGTTCAGTATAACCTTAAAAAGGAAAAATACGATACGGTCGTAGCCTGTAATGGGGCGGATGGGTTAAAAAAAGCACAGGATACGCTTCCAGATCTAATTGTTTTGGACATCATGATGCCCATTATGGATGGGTTTGAAACGAGCAAGGAAATCCGCAAGGACCCACGGCTTGCCACGGTTCCAATTCTGATGTTAACCGCAAAGGACGGTGAGTCGGATCACGTCAGCGGGTTAGATTCGGGAGCAGATATCTATCTGACGAAGCCAATCTCCATACCCGTGTTCATGAGCCAGGTTAAGGCGCTCCTTCGCGGTACTACCCGATTCGCTTCGCCCTCGGATGTCCTGGTAATCGGCGACCTCATCATCGACAAAGATCAATATAAGGCCAGCATTAAAGGCCAAGAAGACTCCATTCATTTGGCCCGAAAGGAATTTGACTTGCTCTATTTCTTGGCCCAGAAGCCTGGAAAGGTATTTTCACGCCAAGAGCTGCTAGACCGCGTTTGGGGGCACGATGTGTATGTTGTAGACAGAACGGTCGATGTACACATCCGAAAAATCAGAGAAAAGATTGGAATTCAGTACATTGAGACGGTGAAAGGAGTAGGTTACCGACTCAGCTCCAACTTCAATCATTAGGCTTGAAAGTCGCGTTCAAGTCTCGGATCGATTGCACCGCGATCGACCTTTTGTCTGATTTTTATGAGCCGCTCAAAAACTCGCTATTCAAGGCCCGGACGAATCAGGCGCCGCGCTCCCAAAATTAACCTTTTGGCCGTGAAAATCAGTTTGTTTGTAGGACTGATCATGGCCCTCGCTGTGTCCTTAGTTGAATTTCTGTTCTGGGATTGGTCTTGGATAGGAACCATTGTGATCATCGTGGTGGCCTCCTCTTCGGCCTACGCAGCTACGGTAAAACATGCCGCGCATCGGCTGGACTTTGTCCGAAGCGCGTTAAAAAAAATCAGGAAAGGCACGTTTGAGCCTTTAGACCTTGCTGCGGAACTCAAGGGTGATGAAATAAATGACCTAATCCGGCAAGTTTATCGAACCGGACAGGTGGTAGATAGGGAGTTCGAAGAGCTCAAAAACTTGGAGCACTATCGCCGAGATTTTATCGGAAATGTGTCCCATGAGTTAAAAACGCCAATTTTTGCGATTCGTGGCTTCGCAGAGACCCTCTTGGACGGCGCTTTGGAAGACGAACAAGTACGATATGAGTTTGTCGAAAAAATTGTCCGCAATGCCGACCGCTTAGCCAACTTAGCACAGGACTTGTCCGAAATATCTCGCCTTGAAACAGGTCAAAAGGCGATGAACATCCAATCCTTCAGCGTTCAGCGCTGGATAGACGACGTAATTGATTCTGTGGCGCCAATGGCCGCTGCCTCTGAGATTACATTGGAAACAAAGATATCAAATACACTTCCTGCGGCTCTCGGAGATGCCCTCCAGCTGCGTCAGGTGCTTACAAACCTGGTAGTTAATGCGATCAAATACTCGAATCCTGGGAAAAACGTATTGATTAAGGCCACCCTTTCCAGAAATGAAGCGATTACTATTTCAGTTCAAGACCAAGGAATTGGAGTCAGCAAGCAGCACATTAGTAGGCTTACGGAACGGTTTTTCCGAGTTGATAAAAGCAGGTCTCGCGTGGGAGGCGGAACGGGCCTTGGGCTCTCGATCGTGAAGCACGTCCTTGCGGCGCACAACAAGGTCCTCTACATCAAAAGTACTCCCGGAAAAGGTTCTACCTTTCAATTTGAATTGGACACCGCCACTGAATCGGTTTACTAATCGTTGGCTGTAGTCGGAATTGCCATCTTGAAATTGGGTGTCTGATCGTGTAATCTTGGGCACCCATCCATTCATCTAACTCGTCATGAGCAAAATCCATCTGCTCTCTAGGCCACAAAAGCTCTTTGTGGTGTGCACAGCCATCTTTTTGACGGCCTTGGTTGTTGCTGAAGCGACCGCTGGAAAGCTGTTTACCGTCATTAAACTTCCCTTCGCCATCAACATCCTCGGGCAGTCCTTCGATGAGGTTGTGATGACGGCCGGTGTCATTGCCTTTCCCATCACATTTATCATCACGGACTTACTCAACGAGTACTTTGGCAAGCCCGGTATCAAATTCGTGACCTATATCGGCATGATGATGATTATGTTTGAGTTTGGCTTGATCCAGGTAGCGATGTCGGTTCCGACGGCTTCTATCTCACCAGTACCTGCAGAAGCATTCAATACGGTATTTGGAGCGAGCGGGCGAATTATTGTGGGTAGCTTGGTAGCCTATTTGGTGGGACAGCTTGCCGATATTTCTCTGTTCCATTGGCTCAGAAAACTCACCGATGGAAAGCACTTATGGCTCCGCGCGACGGGCTCAACATTCGGTTCGCAGTTTTTGGACACGTTTATCGTTTTGTTCATCGCCTTCTATGGCCCAATGACCATCCAAACCATTGTTGCCGTAACGCTTTTCAACTACGCATATAAGTTTATTGTGGCCATCCTCATTACGCCCCTAATTTATGTGGCCCATTGGGTTATCGATCGATATTTAGGAAATGAAACCTCTCATGATCTAATCGAATCGGCAGCGCTGGAGTCTTCGTAATACTGGGGTAATAATCGAGTTACTTCGAGGATATATCTCCCTTCTTTTTTACATTCACCGATGCTGTCCTTGAACCGTTTTGGGGACTCACTTCAGAAACTGGCTTACCCGCCAAAAGCCCTCGTTTCTGTTTCCCCGTGAGCCCAGACATTTATCCCATTCCATGAAGCCGTTTCGTAGCCTAGTTTTATTGATCGCGCTGGTTGGCGTCCCTGCGTTGGCGTTTGGACAACCAGTAACCCAACCATTCACCTTTAGCAATCTTGAACACAATCTGCCCATGCTTCGCCATGGAAGTATTTCTTGGGGCGATATCGACGGGGACCTGGACCTAGATGTTTTTCTGAGCGGCGAATCAGAGGCCGGGATTGAAACAGGGATTTACATTAACGAGGGCAAAGGCGCTGACGGGAAGGCCGTATTTACCAAATTAAGTACCAGCATCACAGCGGTAGTGTATTCCTTCTCTTCGTGGGCAGATGTTGACGGGGACTCAGACCTAGACCTGTTGGTAGCCGGCAGCACGAGTCTTTCCTTCCCCTATTCCGCCAACACGACGCTCTATCGAAATGATGGAAACGGAGCTTTTTCTGCAACTTCCACCGGTTTTCCTGGACTCCACTCTGGTTCATCTTCGTGGGGAGATCTGGATAAAGATGGTGACCTCGATTTAGTACTGACGGGCGTTCAATCCTCTGACGAGGCCATAACGGTGCTAGCCATAAACCAGGGTGGCTTTCAGTTTACATTGAATACCGATGCGCTTCCGGCTGTCAGTTATGGCGATACAGTGCTCGGGGACTTGGACAAAGATGGCGACTTAGACCTTGTGCTCTCTGGTTCAAGTGCGACCGGATTTACAACCAAGCAATTCACAAACAACAACGGTGGGTTCACTGCGGGCACGGCCGAGTTGGGTGCTCTTGGTTTTTCTTCCGTTGACCTTGGAGACTACGACAGCGATGGGGACTTAGACTTGATCCTTTCAGGCGGAGCCATTTCAGTGAGTCTCATGGACGGAGAAGTGAGACTCCTGCAAAACAATAACGGCGTTTTATCCCCCGTTTCGCATGCGTTTGAAGGCGTCCTCGCGGGCGATGCCACTTGGGGCGATTACGACAATGATGGAGACGTAGATCTACTCTTTGTTGGAGCTACAGAAGTGTTTGGAAGACGCAACGCGCGTATTTACCGAAACGATGGCGGGGGCACCTTTGTCAATTCGTCTAATTTGATTGGATCGCTCTTTTCGGATGTAGAATGGGGCGATTTTGACGCCGACGGCGACCTAGATCTGATGAGTAGCGGATTTACTCCTTACGGTCAGTCAACCACAAATATTTACGAGAACAGACGCCAGGTTCGGCCAGCCATCCCATCATCGCCATCTGGGCTTGCTTCAAGGGTCACCGATGGTTCTGTGGAATTGAATTGGACGCAGCCAACTCAAAGCGATCCTACGAATGCATCTCTTTCGTACAACGTACTCGTGGGCACCGCGCCAGGTGGTTCTGACATTGTTTCTGCCATGGCGGACCGCGCCACCGGCCGGCTAAGAAGTCCTCGCCCAGGCAATGCTTCTTCTTCAGTATCGTTCAAGTTAGAGAACTTGGAAAACGGCACCTACTACTGGACGGTTCAAGCGATCAATAACGCGCTAATTGCCTCTCCATTTGCAAGTGAAGGCGTGTTTTCAATTTCAGGTGCTTTTGCAACTGACACTGAAACGTCCGATGTGTTACCCACCAAGTTTGCGCTCAAGGGTAGTTATCCCAACCCGTTTTCTTCAACCACCCATATAGAGTTTGATATTCCGGCGCCAACTGGGGTAACCTTACGCATTTATTCCATCCTGGGGCAAGAAGTAGCCCGTATTTCAGCTGGGGTCCTGTCCGCTGGAACGCATCGGCTGGACTGGTCTGGCCTAGACGCCACCGGGCAACGCGTAGGATCTGGAATCTATCTTTATGAACTTCGGGCCGGATCGAATGCAGAAACCGGTTCAGTTACGCTCGTCCGTTAATCAAAATTATTTTGAGGAATGGGAGCTGCGCGGCGACTGTTCAATGCTAAACCTTATGCAAATCAACGCCCAGTTCTTTAGAGTCTTGTTGGGAATAGCCCTTGTTTGCCTTTTGGTGGATCCCAGTTGGGCTCAACGTCAATTCGTTTTCGTTACCGGCATTCCCCCGCTTCGTGACGGTGCACACGCTGGTGCCGATTTTGATGGCGACGGCGACGAAGATGTGTTCGTTTCGGGACGTGCTGAAGACGGAACGCTTCACACAGTACTTTATAAGTTCTTGCGCAGGCGCGTGGTGCAGTTAGGACCGCTAGCGAAACCGGAAGTGTATGCGGACTATCAACAAGTTCCTTTTTTTAAAACTAGTGTCATGAAGGGCTCCGTGACCTGGCACGATATGAACGGGGATTCCAGGCCCGACTTGGTGGTAACGGGCCTGACTATATCAGGATATACACCGGATAACTCTGAAATCCTCACCCCATCCACCTCAATCTATCTGAATAAGGGCACTGATGACTTTGGAATTGTGCCCAATCACGGCTTACCGGGCGTTTACAACAGTAAAGTGGCCGCTGGCGATTTCAATGGGGACGGATTTCAAGACCTAGTGATCGGAGGTCAGTCCGCTAATGGACCTGTCTTTAATGTGTGGATAGGTGACAGTTTGCAGCGTTTCGTGCCCGGTCCAACTTCATTTTCAGGGGTGCAGCCCAGCTCAATTTCCGTTGCGGACGTTGACCAGGACAACGATCTCGATTTTATTGTTGCCGGGGTTGACGCAGCAGGCATTGCTAGCATAAAACTGTTCGTAAACGATGGGAATGCTCAATTCACAGAAGCGGAGACCTCCCTGCCAAATCTGTATTTTGGTGGGACAGCGTTTGGAGACATCGATTTTGACGGAGATCCAGACCTACTTATCAATGGCGGACATCTTGACCCCGTATTTATGAGAGGCGAAACCAGCCTTTTCATGAATGACGGCGCAGGGCACTTCAGCAAAGCTCAGACAAACTTCAAAGGCCTTTACGGCGGCGGCGTTTCATTAATCGATCTGGATAGAGACACGGATGCCGACGTCTTCTCGTGGGGCATTGAAACGCTGAATCAAATTGGATCTGAACAGATCACCGTTTCAGAGAATATCGACACCTACTTCCTACCCATTGGCTCCGCACCTTCCATTCTAAATGGGAGCGTCGCTTGGTTCGATTATGATGGAAATGGCCGAAAAGACGCATTTCTTGCCGGCGATCGCGACGGCGTTCGGTCGATGTTCATATACGAATTTTAGCCTGGTAGCCCTTCAGATGGCAGCCCTTCTGCGCCCTTTTGCTATACGGCTGAAGTAACGGGCACGTGCGTTAGCCATCCGTGAGAATCGTTTCCGTTGTGAACGATATCAAAATACGCTGTTTGCAACCGCTCCGTAATTTCGCCACGACGCCCAGTTCCGATCTTGTGATGATCGATGGTGCGAATAGGGGTTACTTCGGCTGCCGTTCCAGTAAAGAACACTTCGTCTGCAATGTAGAGGGCCTCGCGGGGAATTAATCCTTCTTGAACCGAAAGCCCCATTTCCCTAGCAAGTGTCGTAATGGTATCACGGGTAATACCAGGAAGAATAGAAAGGGCAACTGGCGCTGTGTAGAGCGTGTTGTTTTTAACTAGGAACAGGTTTTCTCCAGAACCTTCTGCAACGTGACCGTTTGTGCTCAGCATGATGCCTTCGGAAAAACCGTTTAGCACCGCATCCATCTTGACCAAGCCTGCATTCAGGTAATTTCCACCCGCTTTAGCCATTGAAGGAAACGTGTTTGGAGCCATGCGATTCCACGATGCGACATGCACATCGACCCCTTCTTCCAATGCTTCTGCGCCTAAATAGGCTCCCCATTCCCAAACGGCAATGATGGTGTCAACCGGATTGTTAATCGGATTTACACCCATCCTGCCCATTCCACGGTAAGACAGCGGCCGAATATAACATTCTTCCATTCCTGATCTAACAATGGTGTCTATAGAAGCTTGCTCTAGTTCTTCCCGTGTGTACCCAATGTCCATGCGGTAGATGCGCCCTGAATCAATAAGGCGCTGCATGTGCTCTGCATGGCGGAAAATGGCAGATCCTTTTTTTGTTTTGTAGCACCGTATTCCCTCGAATACAGAGGTACCGTAATGCAAGGCATGAGTCAAAACGTGAACAGTTGCATCTTCGTGGCGAACGAAAGAGCCATTTTTCCAAATTTCAGGTTTCGACATGGTGCTCCTCAATGGGATTAAAAAGATCGGGGTTGCGGACAGGGTTAAGGCTGAAAGTACTGACCAAGAGGCTGTATTGTTGCCTTCCACCGGGCCAAATCAATTCAATTAACACTCCCTTAAAGAAAGCGACCCGTGTTAAAAAAAGACCCGGAATTAATGAAACCCAACACAATGAATACCTAGCGTTTACCTGGGTTGGTGTAGCCCGCAATTCGGGTCGCTTCTGGCGACAGAGTCCATTCTAAGGCGAATTGGTTTAAGGATCCAAAAAATCCAAAACCGCCTTCCACGTTTGAAAACGTACCCGGTTGGACCAAGATTTCGGGCGCAAAAAAACCGTCTGGTGGTCTCCATTGGTCGTCCGTGTGGGTGAGACGCATGCCCATCGACATTAAAATGGGTTGATCACCCTCTCCAAAGCCGAGCTGCCTTCCAACTTCTTTTTTGTCGTCAGCGTATCGAACGACAATTTCCCACCCATTTGCTGTCTGCCTTCCCACGCGACCAGCATCATCTCCGTAAATAACTACAGCTTCCCGAAATGGGAGGCCCTCTGTTGCTGTATCCAACGTGCGATACCAGACCTCGACCCGAAACGGAATGAAGTCAACCTGAGGCCACAACACTTTTTGAGTAACCCCTACAAATCCAGGAACGGGATCGCTCAATTGAACCGACTGCAACGTCGGAATGAGAGTGGTTGCCGAGGCTCGTTTACCGTCTGAACGCGTCACATTCAGTTCGTAATGAAGACCAGGCACAGGCCTGAAATTACCCACAAAAACGTGGCCAATGGATCCATCAGTAAAGGTCACAACAGAATCCCGCCAAACGGTAGTAACTCCAGTTTCTTTCTCTGTGGTCGACACCAAGGCATCAATGGACTCGTCTCCGTCCGTTGCAAACTCGGTTCTGAGTTCAATCACTCGAACAAGTTGCTCATTTGAAGCGGTATCGAGGTACCCATATACAGAGAAGTAGCGGTCCTCCTCAACAAATGGATTGACGTCCTCCTCGCAGCCTGCCCAAAAAGTGAGGCCAAATATGAATAGAAGGGACAATAAAACGCTCTGCTTCATCGCGGATGTTTTTTTCACTGTGCTTAGGCTTTGCATCATTTGTACTCCAACTTTATCCCGAGCGTCGGAATGAGCGGGAGCTGATCTACTCGCCGTAGGGTAAATAGGTCAAGGTAGAACAGATTTCGACGGTCGTAAGCATTCAAGACGCCCGTCTGAATGGTCAAGAATGTGGTTGGGCCAATTCTAAATTCTCGATCGAGAGAAATGTCTAAGCGGTGGTAGGTTGGTAGGCGCCCCGTGTACGGCTTGCCATACAAAACGCGCTCTTCGCCTGGCACTTCAACTACGTTAACAAGGCTATCCAACAAGAGCCAGCGATCAAATCCAAGCGATTCGTTAAACGGTAGGCCGGTTCCAAATTGCCAGCGCACATTAAAGTTGAACCCTTTAATTTTTAGCGCAGTCATGATGTTGATTTGATCCTTTCTGTCGTGCGGAGGAGAATATTCAACCTCCTTTTCACCCGTCAAAATCTGAAGTGCTCGGGAGGTCGAACCATACACTACCTCGCTTCGGCCCCAGCTAAGGGTAGTCTGAAATTTATCACTGCTCCCCAGTTCCATGCGAATATCGAATCCTGTGGCATGGCCATCTGCAGGCTGAATATTGGTTGTAAAGCGAGGGAAGGCGGTCCATTCAGGGACCACAATATTTTGTAGATTTTTGTAAAACCCTTCTGCCGAGAACGTCAACCAGTTGGTCGGTTCAATCCGATATCCCCCGATAAGATGGGTAGCCTCCGGCATTTGCCCGCTGGGCGCGGCCGTCCAAGCCGTAAAGATATCGCCGGCGTTTCGTCTGTCATTTAGCCCAGTCACTTCCTGGTGGTACACACCACCAGCCATTGACAAACGGTGAATGCCCGTATTCCACACGATGCGCAGTCTAGGCTCTAGAAACGACTGGCCCTTGCTAGGGAAGGATTGCAGCCTAAGCCCTGGCTGAACGGTCAGACCCTCAATCGGGTTGAATTCGGGCTCAATGTACCCGCCCACCTCAGTGATGTACTCTATGTTCAGGTCGACATTTTGGAAAATGCCTCCTAAGTTCGAGTCCAATTTAGATGAGCTCAGGAAGATGCCCCAGTTAAAATTGGTGGTACCGATGTAATGCGTCAGGTTAGACGAAAATGAAAAGAGAGTTGCGTTGGTTGTTTGGACTGGATCTCCGGGGGGGCCAAACTCGTTTTTCAACTCAGAGTAGCTAACCAGTAGCTCAGCGAAAACGGGCAACGTTGCGGGAAGAAATATTAAGCGGCCACCAACTGCCAAATTTTCCCAGTTGACCTCATCAGGCACATAGTCTGGACCGGGATCCACGAGCGGATCCAGACCGAGCCTGCCATTGTCTGTTGTCTGAATTCCCGTTACGGAAAGCTGCGCGCTCTCTCCAAGGTTAGCGTGGATTTTCGCAAAGATATCTCCAAATTCAAACGGCAGGTCTTGGTCAATCAGCTTGGATGCCCCCTGCTCAATGACCGACTGACGATACGAGGCCAACAATGAAATTTTTCCTGGTAGAAGGGGTCCTTCCAAACGAATGGTCGACACAAAAGGAGCAACCGTTGCCGCACCTACGAAACGCCGCTTGTTTCCAGTCCGGGCCGTGATATCCAAGACAGAGGATAGCCGGCCACCAAACTTGCCACCATACCCGCCTGCATACACATCGGCCGTGTTGATGATGTCAGATGGGAAGGCTGAAAAGAACCCGACAATGTGGAAGGGCTGGAATATCTGCATCCCATCCAGCAACACCAAGTTTTGGGTTGGCTCGCCGCCTCTAATAAAGAGCTGACCGCCTCGGTCTCCTTGAGAAACGATCCCTGGGAGCGCTGTCAAATAGTTTACCAAGTCAGCAGAAATGTCTGGAGCTGGGACAAGGGAAATATCGGCCGGTCGTATGGTTTGGAGACCTGCCGTTATGTTGGCCGCCCCAGCTGTCTCACGGGCTCCTTCCACAAAAACTTCGCCTAACTCGGTTTCCGAGACACGCATCTCAATGTTCAGCGTTTGAAACTCATCCGCCTGCAGCGTGATGTCTTTCTCAAACTCCTCGTACCCAATAAATGAAGCCTTGAGCTTGTACGTTCCTGGCGCAATTCTGGATATGCCATAAAACCCATCTGTGTCCGATGCGGATCCAAATAAATTGCCATCAACATCCGTCAGGAATACGTTGACGCCTGGCATGGGCTGACCGTCTGATGCATCGGTAACGAAACCTCTGACGGTTGCAGTTTGGGCACTTGCTGCCGTCACAAAAACAAGCAGCATGGGCACAATCAAAACTGATTTTGCCAGTCGTTTTAAGAAAAACAATTCTTTGTTGAGTCTAGATGCGAATGAAGAGCGCATTTTACGGAGTTATGAGGAGGTAGAAAAACGTTTTTAGGGCAAAATGACCACTCTTTTTAATTTCTTTTCTGTCCGTCAACAAATCCAAGTGTATTCAGGAACCCTGAATCGATGAACCAGGCATGTTCAAATACGCCCACCGAGCCAAAAAAGCCGTGTGCATTGTCCAAATTAGCCTCTTTTTGAGGTTCTTTCCACTCATCGCTGAAGACCGTCATTTCAAAAGACACACTTCTGAATTCCACGTCTTTGACCGTTACATTCAACCCCAACTGATTCAATATGATGATGCGGTCCGTTACGAGATCGACGTCAAATTCCCATCCGCTTGAGGTTGCCACTCCCGGCTGTCCGTAGGCAATTCGAATGGTTCGTTCGCCTGAGTCGTCGGCTGGAACGACCACATAGCTCAAGGTGATTTGGATCGGTTTTTCGGTCATGCCCTGCAGCACAATTCGCTGTTTGATATTGAGTGAGTCGCCAACGGGAGGGTTCACGAACGTGGGCGGCTTGGCTGGAAGTTTGGCTATGGCTTCTGAACCACTTTCTCCATTTCGACTTACAATGAGCCGATACGTCCGCCCAAGTTCGGGCCTGAAGTTCGCGGCAAACACAAAACCCGGCTCGCCTGAATTCAAAATAACGGTCGAATCTTTCCAAATCTGAAACAGACCGGATTCTGATTCAATGGTTGAAACTTGAACGTCTTCTAAAGAAATTGGGTTCGAAAGCACGTTGGGACGGAGCGCTTCTATTCGAACCACTTGCCTTGCCACGCGCATATCCAAATATCCATGGATGGCAAACGCTTCAGATCCTGAATCGTCAATGGGCTCTATGGTATTGTCGCATCCTAACAACAACACGCTGAACAGGAATGTGATCAGGACCCCGGTATGATGTCGATGGATTTTTCTCATTTCACATCTACTCGAATGCCCAACGATGGGATGATGGGAAGTTGGTCTACCCGGCCGCCACTGAAGACGTTGTATTCAAAAATATTATTTCGATCGTAGACATTGATTACACCTGCCATTGCAGTGATCGATGCCCCTTTGATCGAAAAAGACCGCTCAAGCGTAATGTCAAGTCGGTGATACGTTGGCAGCCGCGATCCGTATAGCTGAGAACGAGAAACGTTCGTTGCGCCGGATGCGGTCACATAATTTTGATTATTGGGGTCGAGCGAGGACGCGAGGTCCGTGTAGTACCCATTTACCTGCGTAAATGGCAGTCCTGACCCAAATTGCCATCGAATGGAAGCTTTGTTTGAGCCAAAACGGTACTGAGCCATTGCATTTATCTGCTCCCTCCTATCATGCGGTGGGTTGAACGTTAAGGCCTCAAGCCTCGATGCCGAGCCAAAATTTGGACGAAATACACCGGTAGCTAACTGGGCTTTTCGCTGGTATTCAACTCGTGAATGACTAAAGGTTAGTGATAAGAATAGATCTTGTGTGGTCACTTCAATCTTTGCGTCGACCCCCTGCGCAAATCCATCGACTTTTGAAAACTCAGCTACTTTGTTGATGGCATCGCCGAACACTGGAAAGGAGAGGTCGGACAAATTTTTCCGGTACCCTTCAAGAGTCAATTCGAGCCAAGGACGTGGCCTGCCTTTCCATCCAGCTATTAGATGAACAGCTTTCGGTACAGGGGTGTTACTTGGAGAAGCGGACCAAACCGTAAATACATCCGATACATCCTGTTCATTGTTCAGGCCCACAATCTGCTGATAGTACACCCCGCCGGCCAGACTAAATTGGTGGTGACTTCCTGTTCCACGCGGCAAATAAATGATGCGCGCGCGGGGACCAACCGTGTTATGCAGGCCTCTCGAAAAAATCTCTAGTCTGATGCCTGGCTCGACGCGCAGTACGTTTCCAATAGAGAATTGACCTTCAATAAATGAACCGACACTCGTCACTCCAGACTTGCCCTCGGTACCCAAACTTCCCAGCTTGTAGTCGAAGAAATTGGTGTTTCCGAAAATTCCAAAGTGAATTTGGGTCGGGCCCAGCAAGTAGGCAAACCCAATGTTCATGTTCAAATCAGAAACGTCGGAAGTCCGGATTTCGTTTTCGGTTGGTCGGTACCGACTTTCGAGACTGGAATAATACACGGACAGCTCCGTCATTACGGCCGATTCCTCGGGTATATAGGTGTATTTACCCCCGAAGGCCTTGTTTTTCCACGTCGATTTCCGAAATGCGTCTTCCCCTCCGCTGCTACCTATCCCCAAGTTTCCCTCGTCTGAGGTCGTAAGGGCTGTGAACGTCATGCTACTCGTCTGATTCAAGTAGGAGTGCAGCTTCACATACCGATCGCCGAAACGGAAGGGTAGATCCTGCCCAAGGACCGCAGGGCTCACCCGGTCAATGATGGACTCACGGGCCGAAATAATGAGGGACGTATCTCCGGGGCGAACAGGGATGGAGATATTAAATCCGCTCAAAAAAGGCGCAATGGATGCTGAATACGTCAGCTTTTCTTTATTGCCATTGACCGTCTTAATATCAATCACGGACGAAATACGACCGCCGTACCGAGCACTAAATCCGCCGGCATATACGTCGGCATAAGAGATGATATCCGCGGGAAACGCACTGTAAAACCCTACGATGTGGAAGGGCTGAAAAACCCGCATCCCATCTACTAAAACCAGGTTTTGGGTAGGCGTTCCGCCCCGAATAAACAATTGACCTCCTCTATCGCCTGTAGAAACGACACCTGGAAGGGTCACCAGGTAGCCTGCCAAGTCGTAGGATACATCCGGCATGGGGACGCGCGAAAGGTCTCCGGGCTTGATAATTGAAAGTCCGGCTACAAATCGATTTTCATCCGCTCGCTGGGTCTCCACAAGCACTTCTTCAAGAAACGTGCGCGTAGGTTGCAGCAAAACATCGTGCAGCTTTATTCTCGGTAGTTCTAATGTGTCCACGCGGGGTTCGTACCCGATGAATGACGTGGTTAGGATATACGTGTTGGGCGGGAGGTCTGGGAATGTATAGGCGCCTGCTGAGTTTGATATTTCCCCAGCAATCTGGGCACCATCTAGAGACAAAACAAGGGTAGCTCCTGGCAGGGTAATTCTAGTCTCTGCGTCTTGCACTCGACCCGCAAGCGCAGGTGCCTTGTTGTTCTGGGCCGCCACATCAGTGGCGGCCCAGAACACAAGAAATAGCAACGATAGGACTAAATATTTCCGGAAAGTCATGATTAAAATGGTAGCTACCGGTTCACATCTTGGGTCGAGCAAACAGTACCCGATAGACGACAGCAATGGTCCGGAAAATCCAATTGACTGAAAATACTCTGGAAAAGGGGAATAACTGACATTGAAAGTGGGTTGCCTTCAGTATTATTGATATGGGTGTTGTTGAATTGTGTATTTTGTAGCGTCTTCAGAAACCAGTGGCCCCTTTGGGCACTCCAGATCGATTGAAACCATGAATAAGCGAGCTAGATTCTATCTCTTAGTCATTATCAGCATATTTTTGGCCTTCGTTCTTTTAGATTCTGTCGGCGTTTTTAGTAACACTTCCTACAATGAAGTACCTCACGGTAGTCATACGCATTACGTCCCGAAAGACTGTGATCCGCCTCTTGGGGTAAGTGACTCACCCACCAGGCGTCCCGCTGCGAATGAACGCATCGACTGCCAAGGCAACTACGTCACGATCTCGGAATAAGCCTGGAATAAATCCCGCAGGATTTGGGGGCCCAGGCGCCTTTGGGTTCTACGCGAGATTCGAATCTAGGCGCCTTTTGGATCTAAACGCATGGTCGTCCAGTCGGATAAGGCAACGGCGCCAAGTTGTTTATAAAACGCAATTGCCGATACATTCCAGTCCAACACGTTCCAATCCAATCTTTTACACCCTCTTTCCGCCGCAATCTCCGCTAATCGTTTAAAAAGGCTCAGACCGATTCCCCTACCCCTGAATTCGGGCTCAACGAATAAGTCTTCCAGAAACATTCCGAAGTTCGTTAAAAACGTCGAGTAGTTGTGGAAAAACAAGGCAAATCCAACGCACCTACCGGAATCGAGGTCGTGAGCAACTAAAGCCTCAATTTTGGGATTGGCTCCGTCCTGCAAGTGACCTCTCAAAGACTGCTCATCAGGAAACGATTCGTGTCGCAATTTTTCATACGAAGCGAGCTCATTGATCAGACGCACCAAATCAGGTGCATCGTCTGGGGTGGCGAAGCGAATGGAATGTTGGGGCATAAGAATAGGATTATCGAATAAAGACTACAGAATGGCTTGAAAAGGTGGATCCATGTTGAACTTGGGCCACATAGACACCTGGGGCTAGGGATCTCATCTGAATTTGGGGCTCAACAAGAAACACGAGTTGTTCGGGAGCAGACACCGCGCGGCGCTCCTCGAAAACAAGGCGTCCAAGCTGATCAAACAAGCGCAATTCTACGGGCTCATTACCCCCAGAAACTTCCACCTGAACATGAAATGACCGATTCGCTGGATTCGGGTAAATGGATACTTCCAGTCCATTTGGGACTTCGCTCGTGCTTGCAAATCCTGACGAAATCGGACTTTCGCCTCGAAGAACCCAGCGATCTGGATCAACGGTTGCAGAGACTAAGGCTGCATCCAGATCAATATCGTAGGTTTGAACTCGTTGGCCATTTTCCAACCGTACGAGGACGGTTCGATTGCTTGTTTCGATATGAATCCACAACGGTAAATCGAAGGCTTCTACGTTTGATTCGTTCGATTCCTGCAGCTGAGTAATCGTCAAACGCGTTTTGAACGGACTGATGGGGGTGGGAATGGGCTCTGAACTGATCGCATAGGTAGGGTATCCCGTTCCAGAATAGACCCACTGATTAAAAAACGTCTCAAACGACCTTCCGGAGACCTCTTCAACCACCCGCTGAAAATCTTGAGTGGTAACTGAACCATAAGCCCCCGCTGGTAGGGACGTATACGTTCTCAAAATCTGCTTGAACACGTCATCCCCCACAACACCTCGGATCATGCGCAAAACCATATACCCCTTTGCATAAACCCGCGAGAATGCAAACATCTCATTGATACTGGTCGTGTCCTGGAGAACCAGCGTGCCGCTGGCTGCCCTTGCCCTATCGTAATAGATATCTCCGAGAAAACCTTTCAGAAAGTCATATTTGGGATCTGATTCATAAATCAGAAACTCACTCATCGTCGCAAATCCCTCATTTAACCATAAGTCTTTCCAAAAAGCCGGAGTCAATTTGTCACCGAACCATTGATGTGCTAGCTCATGTGCAATGAGTTCTGCCCCAATATTTCCCATGGAGCTAATGGTTTGATGCTCCATGCCACCGCTAAACGTCACATGGGCATGACCATATTTTTCTTTTGCAAATGGATAGGGGCCCATCCAGTCTTCAAAAACAGACATCATTTCGAGCGCCAGGTGCCAACCGCTGGTCGTACTCACCCCCTGAAATGCATTGCTATTTTTGTATGCAAAATGGTCGATTGGGAACGAGGCCGGACCAAATTCAGCGGCCAACGCAGGTGGCCTGGAATAAAGCTGATGAAAGACGTCATACTCGCCTATGGCCAGCGAAACGAGATAGGGCGCAATGGGATAGCGATGCATCCAATCGAACGTTTTAGAGCCATCGTTATGCAGGAATTCGCTTAGCAGAACCCCATTGGACGCAACCGTCATGGGCGATGGCACCTTCACAGTGAGCCTGACCGAGTCTGCTTTATCCGTTAACTCATCGTCTACGGGCCACCATTCTTTGGCCCCGTACGGCTCGGACAACGTCCAAATGGTATTGGGCCTGCCCGGCTCGTTTTGGAGAGAAGTGAAGGCTCCGAATCCCGTTTTGGTTGGATTTCCATGGTACACAATGTCCAAATCCAGTACTGATCCCGCCGTCAACGTGTTTTCGAGTACCACCAGAATCTGATCTTGCGTGTGGCTGGACGAAAGTACCTTACCCGTGGTAAGGCTTACAAAGTCGACTACCATATTGCTGGATAAATCGAATAATAAGGTATCCAAATCGACGACTGCCTTTCCCGTAATCCGATTTCGGCCTACAAGGATCGGATTTTGCAGACCGTTTAGGTTGAGCGTCAAATGATAATAGGAGACGTCAAAACCTGACGAAGAAGCTCGGCTTGGGCGCTCATCCATCCTGGGGACCGATGCGCCGACACGCGCTCTTTCGGTGGTGAGGCGTGACTGAGCGATGGAAGTGTGGGGAGTGCTCAGAACGAGGCAAAAAAGAAGGGCTAAGACATAAAGATGCGTTTTCATGACCCTGTAACCAGTTTTGTATCTAGGCAACACAAGAATCACATGCTACACAGACGTTTGTGGCCTGTCGAGGTTAACGGTAACATACACTCTTTTGGCTCTCTTTTCGATGGACTTTTTCTCAATTTGGTCGAAGAACGAGGACTAGCTCAAGCTCGGAGCGAACTTCTGCGACCATTTTCTCGTAGATGGACGCTCCTTCTCAAATAATCCCAGATGTTGATGCGACGTTTTAGTGCCCTTTTGCTACTCCTTTGCTTTTCGCTGCCGGTAATGGCACAAGAGTCAGACACAAATCGCGAACTCATTCGAATTGATCGAAATCACTCGACCATGGGCTTTAATGTACCCATCGTTAAAGGGCTTTCGAAGGTCACCGGCAAATTCACGGATTTCTCAGTCGATTTGGTTTGGGACGAAGCGAACCTCGATGCGTCCTCTGTCCAATTGGTTATACAAGTTGAATCAATCGATACCGGGATAGAAGGTCGAAATAAGCATTTGAAAACCGATGATTTTTTCGATGTAGAGCAGTTTCCGACCATCAAGTTCACCAGTTCATCCATTCAAAAGAGTGGCGATGGATTTGACGTTCAGGGCACCTACACCATGCACGGTGTTTCCAAAGAAGTGACCCTACCGCTGACGCTGAAAACCTTCACTTCCGAGGAAGGCCAAACATGGACAGCGTTTCGGGTAAACTATGTGATTGATCGCACTGACTACGGAATGAACTGGAAGCACAGCACGGCCGATTTTTTCGTGGGGAATGAAATCGAAACGGATATTGTGCTGCTTACTCGATAATGGATTGAGTAAAAACAGTCCTGCCGTCGATCAGCATCTGCTTGACGTACGGGATACATAGTTTACAGGACAGCCCGAAGGGGCGAACTTCTCGAAGCTTTTCCCAGTCAGTGATACCCTCTGCGTCTGCTGTTTTTTTCAATTCAGCAAACGAGACACTTGAACAGATGCAATGAGTAATGGCCATAGTGCCCTTAATAAACGAACTTCGAAGTTACCATTCGGTAACAGGGTGCGTCAAGAACATCCAAATAAATGCCGGCGTTCCCGCCCGCCGAAATCCAATCTGATTTTACATGGCGAAGATCAAGACCATCCTCTTTCTATTCCTATCGTTCTGCTCGGTTCAAGTTAAAGCGCAGGACACGTTGGTCGTTTCGCTTTCCGACGCCATCATTCGCTCCCTTGAAATCAGCCCCGAAGTGCGAGCCAAGGCAGCCAAGGTCGATTATTCTTCCGCCAGATATAATTTGGCTAGTGCATCCCGCTTTCTACCGGACTTTACAGCGACCTCCGCGCATTCAACAGCTCCGGCTCTGGACAATCCGAACAATACTCCTGTGGACCGGCTCTATCTGGATCCAGACGTGCGCAACGATTGGAACGACCTATCGATGTTCAATCGGATTGAGTTTTCGGCCATTCAGCCAATTTGGACATGGGGTGAAGTAGATCAATCCATTGCGGCCGCGAAGGCGGGAATAGCTGTTGATGAAGCGATTGAGCTCGGGACTTCTCATCAGGTAGCAGAACGGGCGGCGCAGCTTTACTATACGCTGCAACTCACAGAAGCATTGGCTCGGTTGACCTCCGAGGCGGGAGACATCGTTGACAAGGCAAAAACTGAAATTAACAGGCTCCTACAAGAGGGCGACGAAGGAGTAGATGACGCGGACCTGTTTCAAGTCCAAATCACGGAGCAGGAATTCCTGCAGCGCGTCGTAGAGGCAGACGAAAGCAGAAAAACAGCAAGGGCAGCGCTCACACGCCTGTTATTTCTGGAAGACGGACAGACGGCTGCGGTCTCATCCGTGCTCTTAGAACCTCTCCCGTTTGAGCCCCAACCGTTGGTCAACTATCAAGAACTGGCGCTAAAGAACCGGCCCGAACTTCAGCAAGCAGGAGCCGGCCTAGCCGCGCGTTCTGCCTTGGTGAAAGTTGCCAGATCCAATTGGTACCCAAAATTCGTCATGGGATTGACTGGAAAGTGGTCTTATGCAGCAGGTAGAGAACGCCAACCCAACCCTTACGTTGGCGACGCATTTCTGTCGCGAAGCCTTCAAATTGGATTCGGATTCCGCCAAAACCTGAATTTTGGTCAGACGCGTGCCAAGGTGGCTCAAGCTAGAGCTGAAGAGTCAGAAGTTCAGTTTCAAGCCGAAGCTGCTCGTCAACTCATCTTGTTTGAAGTCGAAGAAGCCTACCGAAACGTCTTGATCACATTTGCCGCCGTTTCCTCGAGAGAGCAAGCGCTGCAAATCAGTAAAGAGTGGTTGCGCTTGGAACAGGTGAACTTCGATTTGGAGATTGGCGACACTGAAAACCTAGTCAAAGCCGTTCGGGACAACCTTTCTTTGCGTGCCTCACGGCATGAGGCTGTGTACAAGTATAATGTGGCTGTCATCAAATTGATGAGCAAATCTGGGATATTGCTCGCTTCCGTTCAAGACGGCACGATCGTTGGACTATAGTCAGTGTAAATCACTAACAAGCTGAATTAACGGCCCTAGACTGCTCATTCGAATCCATGTTGTACCAGAATCTATACACTCGACTTTCCGCATTGACCCTCGTAACGGTCATACTTGGTGCTGCTTTTGCCCCAGGTTTGGCACAGGCACAAAAGCCGGAGTCTGATATCCGGACGATGCTTGAGCAGCGTGATCGTGATATTAAAAAGCTCATCGGAACGGCGGGTAACATTCCCGACGCCAAGAAAGAGGAACTCCGAACCTTGGTCAACGGCTTAATCGACTTTGACGCCATGGGCGAAGCAGCACTTGGAAGTTTCTGGTCCACCATTACCGCAGCAGAGCAAAAGGAATTTGTGAGGGTGTTTGGAGAAATTGTCAAACACCAGTCTCTTGCCGACATCGACGTGTATCGTTCTAGCGTGACCTACGATCAGATCAAGGCCAACGCAGCAACCGCTCATGTTACTACCACTACAACGTACAAAGACGTTCCCGCAAAGGTGGAATACGACTTTTTGTTAAAAGGCGATACGTGGCGTGCCAAAGATATTGTTATAGACGGTGTGAGCACAGTCGAGGGATACAGTCGCAGCTTTCAGTCACTGATCAGAAAGAAAGGATTTGGTTCGCTGATGAATAGCCTCAATAAGCGTTTGGCGAAAACGAAAGCGTAGGCTTTATTGGGCGTAGCTTCTATTGAATTGAAAGTGCCTAGAACAATCATTCTTGGCTTGCGTTTGTTCGGGATTGACTCCATTTGACCCATCCCGAAACCCTTGGAAGGCTACGTTCTTCACACTTATGGTAGCGAACGCTATCTCCGTCACGCGGTAGCATCGGTTAGCACGCTTCGTCGGCACGACAAACATCGGCCGATTGCCTTGTTCGCGGATCAAAGTCAGATCGACATCCTTCGCGCCAACGGCTTGGACTCACTGTTCTCCGTTCTCGAAGTGTTGCCAGAGGGTCACCGGTCTATTGTAGGATTTAAGCATCATCTTTCGCTCTTCAAGCCCTTTCCCAAGAGCCTATTTGTCGATTCAGACATCGTTTGGTGTAGAAATCCAGATCCGTTGTGGAAAAAACTTCAAGCCTATTCATTTACCGCCACTGGTCTTGAAAGGGCGGACGCTTGGTTTGGCGGACCCAAAGGAATCGGCATTGTGTGGGATCGACTCCTAGATAGACGCCGCCGCACAATGAAGCGCTTTGGCTTGACGTACCTCCCGCGTGTTCAAGCAGGCATGATTTACGCTGAGGACGATCTTACCACTCGCCTGATCTGCGAAAAAGCTCAGGACTTCCTTGGTCGCAGGAAGGAAACTCACTTCAGAAGCCGGTTAGATGAAGGCAGAAGTGAAGAAAGTTGCGAATGGAGCCTAGCAATGGCAATGAGTTCGCTCGATCTGCCCATTATGCACTGGTTTCAAGGTCAAGACAGCCCGCAAATGGACTTTATAGCCGGCTATGTAGATCACGACGATGCATTTGAAAGAGTCCGCTGCCTCTACTATACCGATCCGTTTATTCATGGATTGAGAGGCCTTCCAAACGAAAAATTTCGCAGGTGGCTCGTGGAATTACTCTCCAAATTGCCAGGCCGAGGGGACTATATGTGGGTCACCCCTTTCGCGCTACATTTTGGATGGATGCGTCACAAGGAACCCTTTTACGATTTTTCAGACAGAATTTGGGATGACTTGCTCTCCGATGGCAAATCGATCGTATCTCAGGCCCGAAGCCTCGAATCGCGTCCAGAGCTGGCTTAGTTTTCAGTCCGAGAGGCTAGCTAAGACTACAGCCGGGTTGCGAGGTGCCAAAGAAACGTCACCTCGTCCCAATGAAAGAGCGACCAAGTGGTTAATACCAGCGAGCCTAAAATAAGTGGGTTGAGAAGCCAGATCAGCAAGGCCGTACCGGGCACAATTCTGGCCACTTTAAAGAGGTCATACGCCGTGCGGAGTGTAGCCCAGTAGGCACAGCCAATCCATATGACTGCTAATAAGACGATGGCCCACAATGGGACTCCCGGAGTCGACTCAAACGTCATGGCGATAGGCAGAATGAAAAGTACTTGCCACCTGGGCCATACAGCCAACATCAACGCTTGGCTTGGATACAGAGGACTTCTTCGCCCCGAGGCCATCATCCACATTCCCATCCAGATTGACATAGACAGTAACGCAGTGCTCCCCATCAAGATGGCGAGTACAAAGGGCGCCTCCAAGACAAGCGTTAGCGAGGTTCTAGGCCCTTGGTCCATCAGTGAAAAAAGATGAAGCATGGGCCGCGTTTCTTGCAACGAGATAATGACATGCGTTGCAATGAGACCAATTGAAAGCCCCATGATGGTCAGAAGCGCCGTCGATGTAAGGGGGAGAACCTCGCGCGCTTCTCGCACAGCATTTCGATAGAATCCGTGTGCAAAAAAGTACCTGGGTATGATGGAGCGAAACCGGGGCGAGCCCGCATAGATCACGGCCATCATGGAAAGCAAAATCCAGCCGACGAGGGTGAACCAATGGAGCGGCCGCTCTGCGGGCTTTCCTCGCTCAAAAACGAATGTGTTTTGAATGCCTAAATAGACGCCCCTCGTCACATAGAGTGCAGGACGAGGGTCTTTTGCACGATTATACAGCCCGTAGTTTCGTCGGTAGGGATCCGGAAGTTGCTGAACGTTTCTGGATTCGTCCTTCCATCGATGCACAAACACACCCATCGTATTTTCAGATTGCAGTCCGGCGAATACGTTTTCTAGGAATCGAGCTTGATATTGCTGGCTGCCTTTGATCTGGCTTCCGGGTTCGCTTCCTGGCGTCGCGCTGGTTCCGATACGGGCCAATCCCACCGGCGTTTGGTGTGCTCGTTTCCACCTTTCTAAGAGTTGCTCTGGATGTTCGTGGTCGAGCGCATCAATCAAAACGAAGTCGACTGCATCCGAACAGGCATCCGACTCAATGAAGTTGGTTACGTAGTACGCCTGGTTTCCGGACTGATGCAGAATATTGGTGAGTCGCTGGAGCTCAGGACAGACGGAAGGCGAACTGGTGTCTGAGTTGCGAACCAACCCGATTGGGCCGGCCGAAGAATAGCCCTTTCCCTGCTCTACCAGTATGAGTAGCAGAGAGTCGGCTCGAGACAGAGAATCGGCTAAAGATCGAGGCCCCAGTCCATGGAGGGGTAGTTCTCGGTAAAGAACCAAGCCGAGAGAGTCGGCCATTCGGATGAGACCTTGGTCAAAGACGAGGCCCGTTCTAACGGCAGATATCCCCATCAATTGCATCTCGAGGAGATCTTCTGCTGCTTCTTGAAAATCGTCAGGAATCTCCCAGACAACACCCTTGACAGATTGCTGAGCGCTCGCGACATCAAAACTGATACCGAGAAAAAGGAAAATCCATATCAAATGGGCGGTTGGGCGCATATCAGCAAAATACAGCTTTAGCCACAGCTTTGATCAGTGTACGGCAAGATGAAGGCGGAAAAGATTCCTGAAAAGGGAGAGGCGCGGCCGATACATATCGGCCGCGCCTCCTTCATACCGAACCACAACCACGCCTATTGGACGTACAGCCAACGCCACGAAAGGATGGGAACCAGTTGCGCTCAACAACTGGGGTCGAGCCTGGAGAGCTCGACCATGGCAGGTTCGACTAGAGATTCAATAGCCCGTTAATCCATCATTTTTCTGAGGAAAGCCGGGACTTCCTTATCCTTAACTTCCTCTTTTTCAAGCGCTGGAATTTCGTCCCGGTTTAGTAACCGAACTCGGGTAGAGCTGGCGGTGCCGCCATCCCCTCCCATGGGTTCCACCGAAAGCTGCGAACCGCGCCTTACAAATGCCGGCTTATCCAACTCTTTGAGACTGTCTTCCCCTTTGTAGCTCAGACCACCAAGGTCCACCCCACGCGTTTGGGAAAGAGAAACCGTTTTGCCCGGCATTCTTTGCTCAGGAACGACACTTTTTTCAAATCCGGTGGCAATGACCGTGATGCGAAGGTCTTCTCCCATCGCGTCGTCGATTACGGTACCAAAAATGATTTCGACATCATCACCAGCTTCTTCTTGAATGATCTTCGTGGCAGCTGTAGCCTCCCGAATACCCAAACTGCGACCAGCTGTAATGTTAACCAACACATTGCGAGCGCCAGCGATGGAAAGTCCGTCCAAAAGCGGGCTGTTCAAAGCTTCGCGAGCTGCGCGCTCAGCGCGATTTTCACCCGTCGCCGTTGCTGCGCCCATCATAGCCGTACCCCCGCTACTCATAGTCGTTTTAACATCTGCAAAGTCTAGGTTGATCAAGCCATGAACGGTGATCAAGTCAGAAATACCACGCGTTGCGTTGTAGAGCACATCGTCTGCCGTTTCAAAGGCTTCCAGCATGGATGTGTCCGCATCGGCAATGTCTAACAAACGTTCGTTGGGGATGATGATGAGTGTATCAACATTCTTTTTCAGAAGATCCACGCCTGCGCCTGCAAATTTAGACCGCTTTGGACCTTCACAGTCAAACGGTTTGGTTACGATGGCTACGGAAAGGATTCCCAAGTCCTTCGCGATGGCTGCTACAATAGGCGCACCACCCGTTCCCGTGCCTCCACCCATTCCAGCGGTAATAAACACCATATCGAATCCGCGAAGCGCGTTTTCAATATCTTTTCGGCTTTCTTCTACGGCCTCCGCTCCAATGCTTGGCCTTGCGCCAGCTCCAAGCCCCTTGGTGAGCCCTCTGCCAGCCTGAATTTTGTACGGGGCTAGATTGTTGTCTAGCGCCTGTGAATCGGTGTTGATCGCGTAGAATTCAACACCGGTAATGCCTTTTGTAATCATGTTGTTGACTGCGTTTCCACCGCCGCCTCCAACACCAATCACACAGATTTTTGCCTCTTCATTTTCTGCATCGTCGAATGCGAAATGAGTGCTAAATAAATTCTCCATTTAAACCTCTAGTCGTTCTTTTTTGGCTGTAAAAGAATGGAGTCAACTGAGCAAGTTGACCCATTCGTGTTTGGGTTAAAGCTCGTTAAACCACCCCATCATGGATTGCTTGATCTTCTTGACGATGTTGTCCCCACCTCCAGTTGGGTCCGTAGAGTCAAGATGATCAGTCCGAAATGGGGTGCTTCCTATCATTTCCGGTCTGAGCCCGTAAAGCACGAGCCCGACCGCTGTCGCAAATTTGGGATCAGAGACTTCCTGGACTAACCCGGCGGAAAGGCCCATTGGCCTACCTATCCTGGCTTCCAATCCCAAAATTTCTGCTGCGAGTTCCACCGTACCTGGAATGAGTGACCCACCACCGGTGAGTACGGCTCCTGCCGAGAGATGGCGTGAAAACCCGCTACGTTTAATTTCTATTGATGCGATTTCTAGAATTTCTTCTAGTCGAGGCTGAATAATTTGAGCAAGCGTTCCTCTGCCTACTCGTTTCTCCGTTCTCCCGCCTACTCCTGGAATCGCGATCTCTTCATCAGGCGCCATTTCAGCCATGGCCGTTCCAAATTCGCATTTTAATGCCTCGGCCTGGTCTCTCATCACACCCAGACCCTTTCGGATATCGTCAGTAACCTTATTCCCGGCGACTGCAACCACGGCCGTATGGCGAATGGTGTTGTCCTCGAACACCGCGATGTCCGTTGTGCCGCCGCCAATGTCAATGAGCGCCACACCAACCTCTTTTTCGTCGGAATGAAGGACGGCAAAAGACGAACCTAGCGGTTCCAGCACAATGTCGGCGACCTGATATCCCGCTTTTTCAACGCAGCGATAAATGTTTTTGGCAGCTGAAACCAGACCAGTAATAATATGGACGTTGGCTTCTAGCCGGACGCCGCTCATACCGACCGGATCGGCCACCCCATCTTGGCCATCAACTATAAACTCCTGTGGAATGACGTGCAGAATCTCTCTGTCGGCTGGCATAGCGACATGGGTCGTATCCTCCAATAGTCGCTGAACATCAGCTTCTGTAATCTCACCATCTTTGTTTGAAATGGTGACAACACCTCGAGACTGAAAACTTTGAACATGATCGCCGGCGATGCCCACAATCACATTGCGCACGGAAACACCCGCCATGCGCGCTGCTTCCTCTATTGCATCGCGAACGGCCGTAACTGTTTTGTCGATATTTACGACAACACCTCGATTGAGCCCATCAGATTCGGCTACACCGACGCCCAAGATCTGGACCCGATCTAGATCATCTGATGTCGCTACAACGGCACACACCTTGGTGGTACCGATATCCAATCCGACAACAATGCGATTACTCATTTCTTTCCCTAGTTACTAATGGCTGATTCAAGCGGGACAGGCGGGGGCCTGAGCTCTTGTTTCGTAACGACTTGGCTGTTAAAACGGAGGTCTATGGAAGCAAATGCGATGTCCTGATGCAACAAGACCTCTTGATTCCAAAACGCCTCTAAGAGTTTAAATTTGTTTTCAAAGTCCGAATCTCCCATCAAGACTGGGATCGACTCATGATTTCCAACGGGAGTTGTTCGGAGTTCAAACCCGGAATCGATCCGGCGGATTTCAGAAAGCAGCGCATCGGCTCTCTGGCTGATTTCTGGAAGGGCTAACAGCATGTCTCGCAACACACTATCGGTTACCCGAGTCACAGGATGATACCGTTCTAAACGCCCTGAAAGAATAGGTACTGGATACCATTTCACTGCTGAAATCGGCATTCTAAACCCATTTCTATCCAGGTAATACCCAATATGTCCGCTCTCGTCTAGTGCCTGTGCAACAGGGTGCCTTTCGACGATTCGAATGTCTAACAGGCCCGTGGGTAATCTGGAAACGCGAGCGTCCATGATCCATGGGTGCCTTCGAATGCGGTCCTCCAAAATTTGGGGATCGATATCGAACATAACGGCTCCAGTATCTACCTGTATGAGATCACGGACTTCACTTTCGGTAGCATGCGCGAGGCCTTGCATCTGGATATCGGTTAATACGACGTCACTGAGCCAACTCCATCCGGCATAGCCTGCCGCGGCAATCCCCATCAGGAAGAGCACTCCAACAATTCGTTTCCATCTGGATTTTTTCTTGGCCATTACACGTCCCCCCCGTTCAATTGGTGGAAGATTTGGCGGTTGAGCCTCCAGATATCACCCGCTCCCATGGTAATAATCACGTCTCCCGGGCGGGAAAGAGACACTACAAACGAGACGAGGTCCTCTTTCTCAGCAACATATTCAACGTGCGGATGCCCACCTTCGTGAGCACGATCGGAAATCAACTTACCGGTCACACCTTCCATGGGTTGTTCACGCGCACCGTATACATCCATGATAATCGCCAAATCCGCGTCAAAGAATGAAGCGCCGAATTCAGCCTGGAAATCCTGTGTTCTGGAATACAGGTGAGGTTGAAAAACAGCCACAATTCGCCGGTCCGGCCAGCATCCTGCAGCGCCTTCCAAGGTCGCTTTAATTTCTGTTGGATGATGCGCATAATCATCTACCACTAACACCCCTTCCGCCTCGCCAATCTCCTGCATGCGTCGTTGAACACCGCTAAAGGAAGCAATGCCGCCTGCGATGTCCGCAAAGTCCATGTCCAACTCCAGCCCAATTGCAATGGCGGCCAGAGCGTTGAGCACGTTGTGCTGGCCAGGCGCAGCCAACTGTACTCTGCCAAGCCGGTTGTCTCCGTTGAACACGTCAAAAATCATGTTCCGTCCGTCCCGAACGATGTGTTCCGCCCGAATCTGGGCTTGTCGCAAAGTCCCGTACGTTACAACACGTCGGTCTATACGGCCCAAAATGGATCGCACATTGGCGTCGTCGAGACATACAATGGCAGCCCCAAAAAATGGGACACTCGATGCATACTGGACGAAAGCGTCTTTGATATCGCCCAGATCCTCGTAGCAGTCCAGGTGATCCGCGTCAATATTCGTGATCACCGCGAGCGATGGAGTCAGTCTCAAAAAGGTCCGATCGTATTCATCGGCCTCAATCAATATGATATCCCCTGCACCCGAAACGGCATTGGATCCAAATGCAGATACTTTCCCCCCAACAATAATGGTCGGGTCAAACTCTCCGGCGCTGATCACATGACCCGCCATGGTGGTCGTTGTCGTTTTCCCATGCGTCCCGGCAATTCCAACGCCGAACTTCATTCGCATCAATTCGCCAAGCATTTCAGATCGCCGAATCACCGGAATATGGTGGCGATAGGCGTATTGAGTTTCTGGGTTCGACGCTGCATCTACGGCCGAAGAATGAACTACAACGCACGCTCCACTGACGTTGGGGCCGTGGTGGCCCACAAAAATGGTCGCCCCTTTCTCCTCCAAATGTTTTGTCACATCTGAGCTCGACATATCTGAACCCGTAATGCGGTATCCCCGCATCAACAGCACTTCAGCAATGGAGCTCATTCCGATGCCCCCGATACCAACCATGTGCACGTGACGCATCTTGCCAAACGTAGGCTGACGCCTCATGAGGTGAGTATCATGAGATGCGCCATTTTCACTGCGCTCCGTCATTTCTGAGATATGACTGAAAGTTGGCATCATGATATCCGACTCTCCGCGATTCGAATCACATCAAACGCGATCTCATTAGCCGCTTCGGGCTTTGCGAGCGCGCCCGCGCTCTTAGCCATGGATTGAAGGAGGGAATCCGAAGCAATGAGCTTGGAAACTGCGTTTAACAATCCGTCTTTCATTTCTGATTCGGGTAGAAGTACACAACCTCCCTGCCGCTCAATACTCTGCGCATTTTTCGTTTGATGATCTTCTGCCACATTGGGCGAAGGCACCATGATGGACGGTTTGCGAGTCAGCATAATTTCTGCGCAAGTCGATGCTCCCGAACGGCATACAGCTAAATCAGCTGCTGCCAAAGCCAAGTCCATTCGGTCGATGTACTTGAGCATTTTAAGACGAGGATGAGGCGCTACCGACTCCATATATCGATCGAAATATCGCTCCCCAGTTTGCCAGATCACGCCGAGCCCCGAAATAGCCAATAGACTTCCAATCAGCGTATTCATTGCTTCGTTTATCGCCAAACTTCCAAGCGATCCTCCAAATACGAGAAGCACTTTGCCAGCGCGCTCCATTTGGAAGTAGGCCCGTCCTTCTTCTTTACTGGAGCCTGCCATTTCCGAACGAACCGGGTTTCCACTCAAATAGACCCGCGCGCGGGTTCTCTTAGGCCTCGCCTCTTCAAACGCAATGTGGATGCTTCGGGCGAATCGGGATGCTACCCTATTCGTGAGGCCCATGAATGCATTTTGTTCTTGGATTACGGTAGGTCTTAGCAGATACCTGGCAGCCAACAACACGGGCATTGCCACAAATCCACCGGTGCCAACCACGACGTCAGCATCAAATTCCTGTATCAACTCGCTCGATTCCTTCAATCCTTTCGCCACTCTAAATGGCATGAGAAGGTTCTCAGCTGTGAGCTTTCGCTGCAGCCCTTGTACCGTTATGGGGTGAATAGGGTATCCCGCCGCAGGCACAACTCTAAACTCAATTTTTTCTGGTGAGCCTGCAAATGCGATCACAGAATCTGGTCGCGCCTTGCGAATAGCATCAGCGATAGCAATCGCCGGATAGACGTGCCCTCCCGTGCCGCCGCCGGCGATCAAAACCCTTGACGGGCGCCTCTTCGATATGGCGGTCGTTCTATTCAACGTGTCTTGATATGTTGAGTAGAATGCCAATCATGACTCCGTTTGCCAACATCGACGTTCCTCCGTAGGAAACAAAGGGCAACGGTAACCCTGTGACGGGCAACAAGTTAGCAGATACGCCAGCGTGTACAAATCCGTAAAGGGTCAGCATAATTACAATCCCGACACTTAGAAAAAGTCCGAGTGGATCGGGGGCATGTCGTGCAATCCTTAATAGCCCTCGAAACAGAATGAGGATGTAGAGGAAAAGCAGCGAGAGTGAACCAACCACGCCATATTCCTCTGCGATAATTGCAAAAATGAAGTCATTGTAGGGAGCGGGCAGAAAGTCTCGTTGCTGACTTTTACCGGGTCCCAGTCCAGTAAGTCCACCGTTTGCGATGGCTAACTTTGCTTGAGCCGCCTGATACCCTTCATCTCCCGCGTCAAACACCTGCTCCGCAACCGTGTTTGGAAACAGCTTCATATGCAAGAAGGACTCCACACGGGCCGCACGCTGCGGCGAAGAGAGGAGCATTAGGTAGGCCAGAAGTGCCCCCACGGGAACGAGCGAAAGGATGTGCATCGTGTTCACTCTCGCAACAAAACACATCACCATGATCGCGGTCAGAATCACAAGAGATGTCGACAAATCTGAAATCCCAATCGCCAAAATGGTCATCCCAATCCAAAACATGATGGGCATGAATGCCTTGGTGAACGACTTGATATACACTTGTTTTTGAGCCAGAAGTACCGAAGTGTAGAGCAAGAGAGCCACCTTCGCGAGGTCCGAAGGTTGAATTTGAAGCCCCCCAATGGCAAGCCACCTAGCTGCTCCTCCCGACACAACTCCTAAAACTTGGGTTGCTAAGAGCAAACCGACCGAGATGATGAGCAATATTTTGCTAAGCTTCGCCAGAAAGTGATAGTTGATAAACGAAAAAACACCCATCACAACGAGCGCGATCGCAACCCGAAACATGTGCCGAAATAAGAACCGCTCCGTGTCTCCACCTGCCGCGGTGGCAGCGAAGTAAGCAATCGCACTGTACACAGCCACAATACCCACCGCACTAAGCAGGAGCACGCTCCAGAGGACGAATTTGTCCACTGGTCCAGACCCAGGTCCTTTTAGAGTTAGAATCTGCATGCGCAGTTTCGATTAAAGATTAGAAACAATTTGTTTGAATTGGTCTCCTCGATGTTCGTACGAATCGAACATGTCGAAGGAGGCACAAGCCGGGCTAAGCAAGACCACATCGCCAGGTTTTGCCAGGAGGTGAGCGAGCTTGACCGCATCATCTAAACTCTCAGCAATCACGCTGTCCTGTGTACACGACCCTAGTTCAGCATGCATTCTCTCTGCTGCCTCTCCGATCGTGATCAAGGCCCTCACCCGAGACGTAACGAGCGGCTTCAGCGAGGAATAGTCGTTTCCTTTGTCCCGACCGCCAGCAATGAGCACAACAGTTTCGGAGAAGCTTTCCAGAGCGAACCAGACGGCGTTCACATTGGTGGCTTTCGAATCGTTTATGTACCGAACCCCATCAATTTCCCGTAGCACTTCGAGCCGGTGCGGAACGCCTGAAAAGGTCCGGAGACTTTCCCGAACCACGTCACTTCTGACCTCCATCACGCGCGCAGCAACCGCTGCAGCCAGCGAATTGTACACGTTGTGACGGCCTCGTAAGGCCAGTTCATCGACATACATAAGTTTCTCGTTTTGATTGTTTAGGTGAAGATGAAGGCTATTTTTGTCTAAATAGGCTCCGCCTTCGACCGCTTGTTCTAGTGCCTTTTCTGGCGCGTCTTCCAGTGAAAACGTATAAAGTCCAGGTCCGTCCACCCGCGATACGGGCATTCGGTCTCGAATCGCAGGATCGTCTGAGTTAATGACCAATGCATCAGACTCCTTCTGATTCTGGCTAATACTCAACTTGCTTGCCGCGTACAGTTCAAAATTGTAGTCGTACCGGTCCAGATGGTCCGGCGTAATATTTAATAGCAGTGCAACGTGAGGTCGAAACGAGGTGATGTGGTCGAGTTGAAAACTCGACACCTCAAGCACAACAACATCGTCCTCGCCCGACTGGTCACAGACGGTGGCAAAAGGGGTCCCCACATTTCCGCAAACCCACGTCGTTCTGCCAGATTTCCTAAAAACATGACCCAAAAGCTCTGTGGTTGTGGTTTTCCCGTTCGAACCTGTGATGGCTACGATGGGCGCTTTGCAAAACCAACTTGCCACTTCTATTTCCGAAACAACTGGTTTGCCTTGCTGGACGCATTCCTGAACGATAGCAACCTTGCTTGGCACGCCTGGGCTAATCACAACCCACTCCGATTCTAAAACACGTGCCGTGTGCCCATTTTCTTCCCAAGCAATCCCTTGGTCTTCCAACACAGACTGGTTTTGCGCAGAAATCTGTCCAAACTCCGACACGAAGACCTTTGCGCCATGGCGTGACAAGAGCGCAGCCACGGCCATTCCACTTCGGGCTGCGCCCAATATGGAGACAGCTTTTCCAGAGACATATGTCTTGTCGAGCGTTGTCATCTAATGCGTAGTACCAATAGCGTTGCAATAACCGTTACGGCCGTGATGAGCCAGAATCTCAGGACGATTTTGGCTTCATGCGTACCACCGGCTTCAAAATGGTGATGAATGGGAGCCATTTTGAAGACTCGCCTTCCAACACCGGTGCGTTTCCTGGTGTATTTAAACCAAGATGTCTGGATGATCACCGAAATGGTCTCCATAAAGAAGACGGCGCACAAGAGAGGCAACAAGAGCTCTTTTTTTACCATCAGAGCCATCGTCCCAACCGCCGCGCCAAGCGAAAGGGCGCCCGTATCGCCCATGAATACCGAAGCTGGATATCCGTTGTACCAAAGAAATCCGAAACAGGACGCCGCGAGCGAGGCGGCAAATATGGTTAACTCGCCGGCTCCCGGAAGCAGCATTTCGTTAAGAAAATCGGCGGAAATTGCGTTCCCAGCGATGTAAGCCAGCGCCGTTAGTCCTAGCGCCACAATTCCGGTGACACCGGCGGCGAGTCCATCAAGTCCATCCGTGAGGTTCACCGCGTTGGAAAGCGCCGTTAGAATGAACACTACAACGGGAATGTAGATGAGCCAACCCAGGTCTACACTGGTCACGAAGTACCGTAGGAAATTGTAGTCGAGAGTCTCGTCTGCTACGAACGGCAGATACGTAAGCGTTCGGATATCGCTGAACTGTGGGTGGAAATACAGGACTGATCCAACCAAAATGCCCAGAGTAACCTGTCCCGTCAGTTTGATGCGTGCAGGAATACCTGACTTGTCTCGCTTTACGACCTTGATATAGTCATCAGCAAATCCAAACGCGCCCATCCAAGCAGTCGACAAGACAATGAGCCAAACATAGACTTCCGCGATTGCTCCCCACAAAAGAGTCGAACCGAGCACAGAAATCAGGATAATGAGCCCTCCCATACTTGGAGTCCCCATTTTGTGCGAATGATCCACCACGCCCGCATCTACGCCCTCTCTGACCTGTTC
>JABMOI010000114.1 GCA_013204185.1 bacterium
TCTGTGGCCTTAGATGGCAATATGGCCGTCGTTGGGAGCACCGGATACGATAGTTGTGGCAACAACTCCGGCGCCGCATTTATTTACGTAAAGGCCCAAAACAACACGTGGTCGCTAGACCATACTCTTCAGCCGTCAGACTGCCAAGAAGATCATTTCTTTGGAAAAACAGTGGCTATAAGCGGTAATCGCGTACTTGTGACCTCCTTTCGGAGTGCTTTTAACCAGCGTGTGTCAAACGGAGCCTATGTATTTGAAAAACAGGGTGATAAATGGATTCAAACAGCCCGTTTTTCAGACCCTGACCGTGGTGAATACGGCACGTTTGCATCAGCGATTGCACTCGATGGAAAGCGTTTTATCGTAACGGCAGCAGGGGTTGGATCAGGTCAGAAAGCCCGAGGCGCAGGCTATATTTATGAGAAGGGGCCCGATAGTCTCTGGACGAATACAGATCGAATCACCGCAGAATCAATCCGGTTCAACGGCGTGTTTGGCACTTCGTGTGATCTAGATGGCAATCGAATTGCAATCTCTTCTTCCTCCTACACGCCTGGCCAACCTGGAAAAATTTCAATTTTCGACTACAGTGACACGGATTCCAAATGGTCTCAAACGGCTTCTATTGACAAGATCATGGCTTTTTTCATGCCACTGGATCTCGAAGGAGACCGCTTAGTGGTTGGTGAAAGCAAAGCCGAGAGAGATCAATCTGGTAGAGTTCGACTCTTTGAGTTCGACGGTAAAAAATGGGATCTGACCCTCACACTGAAACCTCATATCCCCTATTCCGCCGGGGCTTTCGGTTCACTCGTATCCATACACGGCGACACTATTATGGTCGTCGGTTTTGATGAACAGCTTGAACTGAACTACAACGTGGATCGTGTGGTGTACGTGTTTCAAAAAGCAGACAAAGAATGGCGTCAGCGCACGATACTGGACATTGGAAGTCCGTTTTTTGGGACTTCTCTGTCTGTTTCATCGTCGGCCGCGCTCATTGGACAAGCGCCAGAAAACGAGCCAGGGGCCGTCTATGCTGTTCCTTTGAACAGGCCCTGAGCACTCCTTTTTCCCGGCCAGTCTAACCGTCCGCGAAGCGCTTGGTGTAGATGTGACAATAGGGACTGCCACCCGTCTTATTGTAGTAATCGTGATGGTACTCTTCAGCACGGTAGTATGGCCCAGCTGGAGATATTTGCGTCTTGACATCAAGCCCATCGCTCCTGAGCTGATCTATTAGCCGCGATATGATTTCTCGTTGCTCGTTATCATAAACAAACACCTCCGAACGATACTGCGTGCCTACGTCTGGTCCTTGTCTGTTGAGCTGTGTTGGGTCATGGGTTTCGAAGAACAACTTGGCGAGCGTTTCATAGCTAACTACCGATGGGTCATACTTCACTTCTACCGCTTCGGCATGACCTGTCGTACCCCTACAGACTTCTCGATAGGCTGGGTTTTTAATATGCCCGCCTGTAAAACCGACAGACGTTTCCAACACTCCAGCTTGCTTCTTGAAATGATATTCGGTGCCCCAAAAGCAACCGGACGCAAATAGTGCTTTCTGCATAATGCTCTAATTAATGGTTACTCAATCCTTTGCCACAAACCGCATTGAAATGGAGTTAACGCAGTGGCGCGTGTTTTTTTCTGTAAACCGTTCGCCTTCAAAAACGTGGCCTAAATGGCCGCCGCAGTTTGCGCAAACAATTTCGACACGCCTTCCATCCTTATCTGGTATTCGATTCACTCCACCTGGCAATTCATCATCGAAACTGGGCCAGCCACAACCTGACGAAAATTTCGAGTCGGAGGTGTACAACCGGTGGTCACAGCGACGGCACACGTATTCTCCATCTGCGGTGAATGAGTCGTACTCGCCAGAATAAGGCCTTTCTGTTCCCTTGTGGACAATGATGCGTTCTTCTTCAGGCGTTAATTTGTTCATCGATACATTCTACTGTAAATATTACCAAGACGGGGCAGAATCCGGTCCCACTTCTGCCTCCGAGCCTTTGAAACCTTGCTCGGCTTAAATGTTTAACCCGTTCGGTAAATAAATGATTTCTGCGACTGCAGGAGTGAACCCGCACCTGAACTATGTTGCCCTGTTTCCTTTTCTGTTACCATTTCTGTTGCAGTTCTGTTAACATTGTGATTGGCGCGAATCAATTTGAGATTGGTCCGATTCTTGCCATTTAAGGTCTTATATCTGCCGTTCAGTCCAATTTTGACGTGATTGTTTGGCCCTTACCCTATTTATGGGCGCTTGGTTATCTCCTTCGCCCTCATGTCCAGACATATTATCAACCTATGCGAACGGTTTTAAGTCTCCTTTTCGTTCTCTTTTTGAGCACAGAGTTGGTTTCAGCTCAGGAAATACAACTTTCTGCTGGAAAGATGGCAGCTACTGCCGTCTACAATAATAATGGCAGTGACGTGGAATGGGTACACATTACTCCACAGCTCATTGCATCCGAATCGGGACAAGCAGCCATTAAGGAGTACCACGATTTAAAAAACAATGGACTCCTTCCAGCTAGGAAAGGAAGTAGTCAAACCATTGGTGAGAAAAAGAATTTCTGGGTTCTCAACATTCGAACGAATAATGAGGAGAGTGTCGAGTTCACGTTGATGGCCGAGGAAACCAGATTCAACTTGTGGGTCCAAACAACGGAGCTTTCAACCAACGGTGGTCGCATTACGGCTTCCGACATTTCGTCTATGGTAAACGCGGTGGGCAGCCAAACGCCTTCCGGGTCCGTGGATCCTACGAAAGGAATCGTGGCGTTAGATGAATTAATTTTCGGCCCTCCTTCTGATGTGGACGGCAATGGGAAAATGGAGGTATTGCTCCATGACATCCAAGATTTTTATGACCCATCAGGAGGGAATTTTTCCGCTGTAGGAGGATTCTTTTATCCCAGAGATCTTATTTCGCCCAACCGAAAAGATATTATACATCTCGACACCATGCCAGGGATGTACTCTCAAAATGGAACGCCGAAGGCCCAGACAGAAGTTCATCAAACGTTGGCTCACGAGTACGAACACCTGATCATGCAAGCCAACAAGGGGAATGAAACGGCCTTAATCAGTGAAGGTCAGGCTGAATGGGCGGAATTAGCGAACGGATACACACCCAGATCCATTAACTATTTGAGCTCGGCGGCAGAACGCTCTCGCTCCTTGCTTTCCTGGCGCGACGGCCCCCCTTATGGTGGCCCTGATTCCGAGGACTACCAACGCGGCGGATTATGGACAAATTACTTGGCTGAGCGCTTGGGATGGCAGTTGGTAGGAAAGTTTTCTCGGACGAACGGAACCGGGGCTACTACATATATAAATGGCCTCAATGCAGACGGATTACCCATTACTTTGCTGCAAGACTATGTCCAGGGCTTCCACGTTGCAAATCTAATTAACGACGGGTCTAAAATTCCCAATTTTGGATATGTAACGCCGGCGAGGCAAGGCGTTATGGTAACGGGCGTAAATGAAATTGACGGCCAAGCCGCCGTTGGCTCCAACAAGACAGGATCGGTGAATTCAGGTGCGGTTGTGTACCAACGCTGGACGAACGTTGGTTCGTTCTCATTGACCCTAGATACCTCGAATTCATCGTTCAGAAGCGACTTGCGGCCCATCTTAATCTTTGATGAGCCCAACGGAACGAGGTCGTACGAAGAATTGTCTGCTGGCGGAGAAGGCGTCTTCAAACAAGGTAATTTCGAATCGGTGTACCTCGTTGTACCGCATGTTGATCTCGCGAATACGTCTGCAATTGCTTTCAATTACTCAGCATCGTGGGAAGCGTATAGCGGAACATCCAGTTTCTTAAACGTGGCCTATGATAATGGAACGGTCCACCACCAAGTGAGCGGTAATTCCATTTTAATTATTGGCAACGCCGTGCCTTCGTCCAACGGCTCGTTCGGAGAAACCGACAAATTTGCCAATCGATTTGACGTTCCTCTTGGAGCCGCCCTTATTGAAGCTTCTGTCTCTATGATGTTCATCAGCGACCTGAACCCTTCGGCAACAAATTCGAGCGTCAAGGACTTTCGTCTTTCAATCTGGAACGACAATAATTCTAAACCTGGAAGCGTGGTGGCTTCGGACATATTTACTTACACGGGCGGTAATTCAGCCCCTGAATTGTCTTTCATGACAATCAGCCTGGCGCCCTATCAAAACGTCTTAAAATCGCTCTCTGGGCCCGTTTATATAAGTGTTGAAAATGCAGGGACAGACAATAACTACATGTACTTTATTGTGGCCTATTCCAGCGAAACGACATCGCCGAGCTACATGTTTAACCGATTCGGCAATAACAACCAATCTTGGGCCTCCTTTGATGCATTGACTATTAACGGCCAACCTGCTTTTGCGGGCCAAGTTAATCCTATTCGAGGCCGAATTGATTTAAACGCAGGATCTACCGCCATCGACGATCAAGAGACGCTTCCAGTTAGCGTCGAGTTAAATCAGAACTTCCCGAACCCGTTTAATCCCGCTACTTCTATCCAATTTTCGGTTCCGCGTGCTTCTAGTGTGCAATTGAACGTGTTTGATATGCTTGGCCGTAAGGTTGCAACCCTTCAAAACGGGATGATGCAAGCCGGTACGCATACCGTTCGATTCGACGCAAGTCGCTTTGGTTCGGGTTTGTATCTCTATTCCCTTCAAGTTGGAGAGACGACCCTAACGCGCACAATGACCTTGATCAAATAGTTAATCTATACGCTTCAGTTGGCTCACACGAATGTGGGCAAACGGCTTGCCGTTCCACTCGGCGAGGTAGAGTTCCCCTAGTACTTCTATTTGAGCAGGGGTCATCAACGAATCGCGCATCGCTTCGTCCATCTTTAAGATGTACGAGTTGTGCTCTTTCGTTTCTAGAATGAGCGCAGTAAACGGCACATTTCCCATGACAACAGCCCGGCCAGAGACTGTGATAAGCGCGTCGCTTTTCGCGTGTTGAACCGTTCCGCACCCCGCGGCCAGTGACGCTACCATCATGATGCTCAACAGCGCGCCTAAGGCTCGAGTAACGGCCCGTTTTGAGGTTGAAATAGGGCTAAAATACATGATGTAGAAACTCATATCGAATACCGTCATTGGATCAAATCGTAGCTTGGTAAAATCTAATGCATCATACGTGCCAGAATGAATCCAATTCGTGCAAATAGTCGACTTTCTGTTGTCACAACGCTCTATATCGGGTTGTTTTTTGCACTATTGAGCCCTCAAAGTGCATTAGCGGCAGCCAGGCCTAGTTTCACTGGAGTGTCTGAATCAAAAGATAATTCCTCTGATAGTGTCCTAAGCTCTCTACATCTGGCTTCATTAAAGCTCTCGCTCATTAGTGGCCTAAAAGGCGCGCACGAGCATGGCCCTAATGAAGGCTCCCATTTTTGTGGCACGGACTTCACCTCCGACAAATCCCGCGCTGCCCTGAAAAAATATGCCGCGGATAAGGCGCTTGGTCTTTACCCCATTGCACAAAAGGGAGGCTTCACCCCCAGCGTAGTTGGAGACGAACGCGCGTTCAACGTTCGCGAAGGCACACCTATTCAGTTCAGATTGGTAGAGGTCAATAACCTGTACAATTTGTGGGTTGAAATTGCGGAGCTTGACAACGGCCATGTTACGACTTCAATCATTGCGAGCCTCCGCGAGCGGGCATTAACATCCAGCCCTTCTCGTTCAATTGACCCCAACAAAGGTTTTTTTGCAAACAACCACACCGTGTATGGATTGCCTCCTAACATAGATGGAGATGGTTTGGTAGATGTCCTGATGTACGATATTGAAAGAGGTGTCTCAGAGGTACCTGGCGTTTCGATTCTGGGGTATGTTAATCCTGAGGACTTGGTGATTGGATCAGTAACAGATACAGGAAATGAGCGCGATATCCTGTATTTGGATTCAAATGAAGGCACTCGAAATTTCACAACGCTGGCTGCCGTTGCCGCGCATGAATATACCCACCTCATTCATTTGGGCTACGGCGGAGATGAAACCTTCTTGTCCGAGGGTTATGCGGAGTATGCACAAGACTTCAACGGCTACTATTTCCGAGCAACAACCTACACTGCATTCCCTGGTGAGGTGTCGCTACCGCTCTTTACTTGGCGACAAGACTCAAATGTGACAAGAGATTACGAACGAGCAGCTTTGTTCATGACCTATCTAGGTGAGCGTGCGGGTACTCTTGCGGTAGGCGAAATGCTGCGCGGTGTAAACAAGAAGGGGGCTTCGGGCATCGACTCGGTCCTAAGCCAATATGGTCATAATCTTGCCGATGTAGTCCGAGACTTTCACACAGCCAACTTTTTTAATGATCGATCCATTGATCCAAAGTTTGGATACGAACAGCCTGAACGAGCGGCGCATCATGCTCCGCTAACCAGCGCCCCAATAAATGGAGAGATCATGTCTACCGTTGGCGAAGGAGGATATTTTGACACGTTTTACGAGCTAGTTCAAGCTGGTTCTGCAAGGTATCGCCGGTACAATAGCGTGTCTGACGTGGTTGTTAAGTACGACGTCCCCATCGACCCCATCTTTGGCGCAGCAACTCAAGCTTTAGCCAGGAATCGCAATTCCGGGAGAATGGTATTTAATCGGGTGGGAAGCTCTGTGGTTGAATTTATTGATATGCCCCCGAGCGATTCATATGTATCGCTTTCAGGTCGTTTTGATTGGGTGCTGTTTATTTTTGTCCAAAACAATCCGGCGGGAATTGGAGATCGAACTCGGTTCGAAGCCTCTTGGATACCCTTATCTTTGGCTACTGATACCGAAATTGCGAGTGAACTTCCGGCCGTAGTGAAATTGGGCGCCAACTTCCCTAACCCATTCAATCCGCAAACCACGGTCCCCATTTCCTTACCGTCAACACAAGCCGTCCAGCTAGAAGTTTTTAACCTGCTAGGTAAACGGATGTCCATTTTATTTGATGGGGTTCTTTCTGCAGGCAGCCATTTGTTCAATTTGGCTGCAGACACATGGCCAACTGGTTCCTATGTCGTCAGGTTGACTTCAGAAGGACAAGTTGAAAGCCGGCTGATGACCCTGCTCAAATAGCTCTTGAGTAGAGTCACGTGTCAAGAAGGTCCAATTAGTGATATCCTGTGCAAGATGAATCGGTTTTATGTGTGGCGTTCGTTTTACAAGAGTGCTATCTTGCACTGTCTGCTTTGGTGAGCTTTGGGTAGTTTCTTGCAGACAGACCTATTTTCTCTGTCTGACCTATTTTTTAGGCCAAACCTATTTTAAAGGCAGAGAAATTTGATCGGAATGTAAAACGAAGGCTCTAAAGCCTGAAGACTCAATAATATTATGCCGTACGTAGTTACCGAAGCCTGTATTAATTGCAAGCATACTGACTGTGTCGAGGTCTGCCCGGTTGATTGTTTTTACGAAGGACCAAACTTTTTGGTGATTCACCCAGACGAGTGTATTGACTGCAATGCGTGCGTGCCCGTGTGCCCCGTTGAGGCTATTTATGCGGACGATGAGCTTCCTGCAGAGTTGGAACACTATGCCGAGTGGAATACCTATCTATCCAATCAGTGGCAAGAACTAGGTAAAAACATCACTGAAAAAGCAGACCCTCTTCCAGATGCCGAAGCCTGGGCAACCAAAGAAAAGTCAGAACAAGATATTTTGACGCGGGAAGCCGAATAAAACGGCTGGCTAAAGAATACGACCTTGAATACAAGAAAAAGGGCGGTGAATCTTTGATTCACCGCCCTTTACTTATTCTGCGGCTACCTAGTATTAGTACCGGTAATAATCCGGCTTATACGGTCCTTCCGGCTTGACACCAATGTATTCAGCCTGATCAGGACGCAAGGTTTCTAGGTCAACCCCAATTTTTTCCAAGTGCAATCGAGCCACTTCTTCGTCCAAATGCTTTGGCAGCATATAGACCTTGTTTTCGTACTGATCTGCACGTAACCAAAGCTCTAGCTGAGCCAACACCTGGTTGGTGAAGGAGTTCGACATAACAAAGGAAGGATGTCCAGTTGCGCAACCTAGGTTTACTAACCGGCCTTCTGCCAACAGGATAACGTCTTTCCCATCTACTGTGTACTTGTCTACCTGAGGTTTAATCTCGTCACGGGTAGAACCATAATTCGATTTCAACCAAGCCACATCAATTTCATTGTCAAAGTGGCCAATGTTGCACACAATGGTCTTGTCGCGCATCAGCTTGAAGTGCTCGCCGGCAATAATGTCTTTATTTCCAGTAGCGGTCACAATAATGTTGGCTCTTGGGACTGCATCCACCATACGGCGAACTTCATACCCATCCATGGCCGCTTGAAGGGCGCAAATTGGGTCAATTTCAGTCACGATCACGCGGCAACCGGCTCCTCTGAGTGATGCAGCAGATCCTTTACCTACGTCGCCGTACCCAGCCACAACAGCAACTTTACCTGCCATCATGATATCCGTTGCGCGGCGGATCGCGTCGACTAACGATTCCTTGCAACCGTATTTATTGTCGAACTTCGATTTCGTAACTGAGTCATTGATGTTGATCGCAGGAAGAGGAAGCGTGCCTTTCTCCATGCGTTCGTACAAGCGATGAACTCCTGTAGTGGTTTCTTCGCTGATTCCCTGAATGCCTGCAGCCAATTCTGGATAACGATCAAGCACCATGTTGGTCAAATCGCCGCCATCGTCCAAAATCATATTTAGAGGCGCACCGCCATCGAACGCAAACAACGTCTGCTCAATACACCAGTCAAACTCTTCTTCATTCATCCCTTTCCATGCGTAAACGGGTACGCCTGCATCAGCAATAGCCGCTGCTGCATGATCTTGAGTTGAAAAGATATTACAGGAAGACCAGGACACTTCTGCTCCCAACTCAACCAACGTCTCAATAAGAACGGCGGTCTGGATGGTCATGTGCAGGCAGCCAGCAATGCGTGCGCCTTTAAACGGCTGCTCGTTTTTGTAGCGCTCTCTGAGCGACATGAGTCCTGGCATCTCGGCTTCGGCCAGCAAGATTTCTTTTCGCCCATAAGCGGCAAGAGAAATGTCCTTTACTTTATAAGGAAGCATATCAATGGTTGCAGACATGAAGATCTTTGTATTCTTTTTGGGTAAAGTAGCAAGGTCAACGTTCAAACCACTCCGCTGTGGATCTAGCCGACAATGACCGTTGTAATCCCAAAAGTCCTCTCGGTTGCAAACAGCACCTAGATTCTCAGGATATACATAAGAAGCAGGGGCCTAATTCGTAACTACGACCTTAACGACCTTCATGCTCGATCCCGCTTTTATTCGAACTAAATAAACTCCAGAAACCAAGTTGTCACGTTCCAACGTGAGACTGTGAGAACCTTCATTTAGGACACCACTCCACACGCGCTGAACTTCTCTTCCCAACACGTCAAAAAGTCTTACATCCACGTCTAGCCGCTCAGGGAGCGTGAAAA
>JABMOI010000115.1 GCA_013204185.1 bacterium
GAGGGCGGGCCATTTGGCCCGCCCTCTCTTTTTGCCCTTTAATTCCGAGTATACGTTATAGCATATTCAAGCTCGGATCTCAGCTGAAAGCCATTAGGGTGATCTTTTGAGGAGTAACTTAGCAAGGCTTTTTATCATTTCACGCTGGGTTGCCATCAAACCTTTCTAAATCGGCTTCGTTAAGCTACTTCAGGCCCAAAGACAACCACACCAACAATCTCTAGGCGCACCATCGCAAAAGATGATAAAGCAGGACCTCAAACGATGATTAAATATGCCTTGCTCTTCGCATTGTTGTGTTTAGTATCGGGCTGCACGCCGCCTGAGACCTACGAGATGAAGCCCTCCAGCACGGATGGTGGATCTGGGAAATACTTCCAAGGACGTGAAATAGCTGACGTCATGAGCTCTGAACATGGCGCTCTTTGGCTAGACAGACCAGAGCGCGATGTCGAGGAGCTCCCCAACAGGCTGTTACGGGTGCTTCAGCTTAATCCATCAGCTGTGGTAGGAGATATTGGTTCTGGAACTGGCTTTTTCACATTTAGAATGGCTGAATTGTTACCGCACGGGAGAGTGTATTCCGTCGAAGTTCAGTCTGCTCTTGTCGATACGCTCGCCGTTCGTGCTGAACGGGCTGGATTGCAAAATGTCACGCCTGTTTTGGGATCGGAAGTCGATCCTAATTTGCCAGCTGATCGTTTCGACGTGGTTCTAATTGTTTCTTCCTACCACGAGTTCACGTACCCGAAAGAAATGATTGTGGCCGTCAGAAAAGCGTTAAAACCGGGTGGCAGACTCGTTATAGTCGAGTATCGAATGGAAGATGAAACAATTAACATCCCGGATGCCCATCGAATGTCTGAAGAGCAGATCAAGCACGAAATCGAATCGCTTGGATTTACATGGAGAGAAACCCAAGCCATCTTGCCTCAGCAGCACGTAGTCATCTTCAATCGAAGTCAGGATTAAGTCCCGTTTCAAACTCAAGGGATCTCCAAAGGTACCATGATGGCTTTACGACAGGGATGAGGGGCCATCACAAAAGAGTCGAGTTAAGCGTACATTTAGTGCAAAAGATAGTCATTCAAGTGAAATAGATGGTCAGCGTGCTTTGGGGCGCATTCGCGCTCAGCTTGTTTGGAAGTATTCACTGCATGGGTATGTGTGGTGGTTTCGCACTTTTAGCAAAGGGTACGAGTTCATCGGCTTTTTCTACGTCTCTGCTCATCTACCTGACAGGAAAAACAATTACGTATGCCGCCTTAGGTTTATTTCTTGGCTTGTTAGGCGGAACCCTCCATCACTCGCCTTTGGGATCAAAGGTACTCGCAATAGTGGTTGGGCTCATCATGATTTGGATCGGTTTGGATATGGCTGGCGCCAATTTCATTTCCACCAGCAGTCGATTCTCCTCTTTCGTGGGCCGAATTTCAATGTTTAACCTGATTTCATGGCTCCAACGGGCTGCATCCAAGCACGGGATGCAAAATAAACTCTTTCTGGGTGTCCTAAATGGACTATTGCCTTGCGGCTTGCTATATGCCGCCCTTGCCGGAGCTGCTCAAACTGGAAATCCTGTTGAAGGATCGCTGTTTATGGTGGTGTTTGGGCTAGGTACTTTTCCATCGCTTTTTGTTGCCGCGAATGTAGTCAGCCTTTTATCTCCTCAAAAACGACTGCGTTTAAGCCAGATAACCGGCTGGTTGATCGCTGCATATGGCGTCATAACGCTCCTGAGGGGAACGGGTGTTGTGTCAGCCATGATGCATTAATGCCCCAAATCAGCTCTGGGCCTAGGCCATCACCTTTTATGGGGCGTTTCTGCCTGAGGTGGACTGCTCTTCGTCCTCATCATCAAAAAGCATTCGGATACCAGGCGTTTCAACATCTTCAAACTGTCCGTTTTTTACCGACCAAATGAACGCCCAAACTCCTACTCCAGCTAAAAGCAGCGCAAGCGGGACCAAAAAGTAGAGGATGTTCATCTAGTTAGGATTTAGGGACAAATGTTCGCTGGGTTATGGACGAAATTACAACCCACAATGAACTTACCGGCATGGCAATGGCTGCCACGATGGGTGTGACCAGCCCCATAATAGCCAGCGTTGCCCCAAAAGCATTGTATCCGAGAGAGAAGTACAGATTCCTGAAAATAACGCGCATGACCTTCCCTGATTCCTGAAATAGTTCTGCAATGGCTTCTAGCCCAGAACGTGTTGTAAACGCATCGGCCGCCTGCCTAGAAGCTGAGGTGCCATCTGTTACGGCAATGCCAACGTGCGCCGTCTGAAGGGCAGCTGAGTCATTTACCCCGTCGCCTATCATGGCTACCACGTTACCCTCACCGATAAGCTTTGCAATGAGGTCCTTTTTCATGTGGGGCGTAAATCGACCAAGGCAGTCTGCTTCGCTCAGTCCGAGTGCCTTACCCGTTTTGGAGGTCGTGCTTTGGTGATCGCCGGAGCAAAGAATGACTTTTAACCCTTTTTGCTGCATGTTGGAAACGAGCGATGCTGCATTCTTACGCAACGGATCAGAAAGGCTTACCCATGCTGCAGCTCTGCCGTCTATTTCAACTACAACGACCGTTTGACCGGCTGCCAAGGCCGCTTTATAAGCAGCAAAATGGCGTTCTGATTCAAAACAGTCCTCGTCTATTCCTATCCAATCGGGGCTGCCCACACGAATAAACTGGCCAGCTACCTGACCTGAAATTCCATGTCCAGGCTCGTAGCTAACGTCGACTGGTTCATCAACTTGTTGACCGTCTGCCCATTGCAGAAAAGCTTGACTAATGGGATGTATACTTTGCGATTCGAGACTAGCCGCCTTCAACATGATGTCGTTTACAGAGCGAGAGGCATCGATCAACTCGGTTTGTTCTACCGCCATTTGCCCCTCAGTAACCGTTCCCGTTTTATCTAAAACGACCACATTCACCTTCGTCAGCCACTCGAGTACTGCTTCGGACTTGATAAAAATGCCGTTTCTAGCTGCGCGGCCCATTCCTACGGCTAGTGCTAGGGGAGTAGCCATGCCAAGTGCACAAGGGCAGGTAATTACGAGAAGCGAAATTACGTGTGGAACGATGGATTGAGCATCAATAACCCACCAAATACCCGCAGTTAGGAGGGCGAGCGTTAGCGATGCGGCTGTAAACCAGCCACCAACTTGGTTCACCCAGCTTAGAATCACGGGCCGCTCGGACCGATCTTCGCTCACCCAAGAAAGCAGTTTTCCCACGTGGGAATGCACTCCAATTGCGTGAACGCGGATACGAAGGACTTCCGATTCGCTGGTTGTCCCTGCAAATACCTTGTCTCCTATTTCTTTTCGCTCAGGTTTCGATTCGCCAGTTAGAATGGCGGCATTAATGAGAGCAGAGCCCGAAAGAATGGAACCGTCGGCAGGAATAAGCTCGCCGGGCCTAACTACAACTACGTCATCTACCTGCAAATCTTCAGTTCGAACCTTTGTTATGCCCCCCAACTCATCTTCCCGACGGGCAATACTTGGGATGAGGGCCAATAACTGTTCTGTAGAATTGCCGGCCAAACGCCTAGCTCGTAGTTGCAGCCAACGCGCCGAAAGAAGCGCAGCTATGAGAACGGAGATGGAGTCAAACCAGACGTCGCCCGTGCCGGTGAACGTTGCCCACGCGCTGGCAATAAACCCGACGAGAATGCCTAACGAAATGGGAGTGTCCATGTGGAGTTGCTTAAAACTCCGAACGTGATAAGCCGAGCGAACAGACTGAAACGCGCGACTAAAAAAGACACTACCTCCAACAAGTAGCGAGGGAATGGCTAAGGCAAAAGAAGTCCATCTCGCCGCCTTAAAAAGTCCTGGGGTTTCGCTATCCAGTCCAGAATACAACGCAAAGGCAATCAACATGATATTGCCCGCAAGCGCCCAGCTAATTCCCATTTTAATGAGTAAACGACGTTCTTCCCTCGTTTCAGGAGCCTCTTCTCCGTCTACCCTGGACTCCACCCCGTATCCAAATCGGGCCAACCATCGGGCAATGGACGAAAGCTTGGCTTTACTTGGATCCCACTCTAACGTGAGCCGAGCGCGAGGAAGATTCAAGTAGGCCGAGCGCACACCTGAAATCTCTTGGGGCATCCGCTCAATGAGCCAAACGCAGGCTGCGCAGTGGACCCCATCTAGGTACAAATGGGTCCGATGAACACCGCCATCCAAGGGGACCGAATGCGACTCAGCAAAAACATCTGAATCGAGCTCATCAAGAAGTGGCTCGTTCAGTTTAGTCCGAGCAGGCAATCGGAGCGAACGAGAAGAGGAAGCTTCTCGAAGACGATAGTATGTCTCGTTAAGGCCCTCGTTCTGTAATACCTGGTAAACGGTTTCGCAGCCGTGGCAGCAGAATGCGGGATCTTGAAGCATCCGACGTTTTGGCACAGGTAAGCCACAGTGTGCACACGCTTTTTTACTTTCTATCGCTGCCTGGCTAGACATATTAACGGATGGTCTTACGTAGGTCGAATTCCAAGGCCGTTCCCTCATGTTGAACTTCGAAGATGAAATCCCAAATTCCAGGAGCCAGATTGCTGGCTGCGAAGCGATAGGTTGAATCGGAAGGCTGCCAGCTCAGGTCGATATTTTCGGACGAAGTATTGATGTGTGGCTGATTCATCGTGACAAAACCCGAAAGGCCGTCCACCTTGGCTTGGGCAGAATCCGTAACCACAAGTGATCCATAGTCCTCAGATAACACCAAATACGAAACCCATTTGCGACGTTTTACTTCCGTCCGAACTACAGAAAGCGAATCCCATTGAACTGCCTTTTGGTAGTAAGAGTCTACCACTTTGGCACCCCCATCAGAATTGGCCATGAAGACAAAGGTCCCCATGGTAACGACGCTTCCAAGCAGCAATAAAATGACTACAATTGGCCAGATAAGTCCTTTTTCGGTAAACGAATTCACAAGTTAGTGGGTTTAGTTTTCAGTGTATCCTTTTGCCTAGAACAGGGAAGGACAGCCGTTTTGCTAATTAGAGTCGGGTCCTAAAAGAGTAAAAACAGGGTGCTCAATGTGGCCGTCAGAAAAATTCACTTCAAAGTGTCCTTCAATAGAAGTGGTTGTAAATGCCTCTCTTGGGATGATAATCCATACCTCAACGCGCTTCATTTCTCCTGGCGCTAGCTCAATTGGAGTTGCTCCGATAATGCGCATCTCAGTCCCTGAGGGTGTGTCAGGAAAGATGTCAAAGGTTGAAGCCACATTCGTTTGATTTCTAACACGAAATCGAAGTCGATTCGCAATTCTACCATCGGGTAATTCTGAGAACGGCTCACCAACTGCTCGACCAACATTTAGATCGTAGTCATTTCGATTTGATAACACGACAGAAAATGCAGAAAAGATGAGAATGATCAACACGCCATAAATCACTGAACGGGGGCGTACAACATTCGTTTTTACACCTTCCAACTGGTTTTCCGAGGTATAGCGAATCAGTCCACGAGGCTTTCCGATATTGTCCATGATGTGATCACATGCATCAATGCACTGCGTGCATGTAACGCATTCCATCTGCAGACCATCCCGAATATCGATCCCCGTGGGGCATGTTCTGACACAGGCGAAACAATCGATACAGTCTCCCTGCGCGGCAACAAGGCCTTCATTTTCATCCTGAAGTATTTTTTTGGACCGCCTTTTGCGCGGTTCGCCGCGATTTGGATCGTACGAAACAATCATTGAATCACGATCCAACATGATTGATTGCATTCGCGCATACGGGCAAGCAATGGTACACATTTGCTCCCTGAAATAAGCAAAATCAAACCAGACAAGCCCCGTTACCAATGCCGTCAAGAGGAAGAAACCCCAGTTTTCCGCTGGTGGCCCTTGTAGCCAACCCAACAGCGCTTCCCATCCAACGAAATAGGCGATAAACGTATGGGAAAGCAGCAGGGCTAACACTAGAAAGATGCCTTGTTTTGCTATTTTCCGCTTGGTTCTATCCCAACTCGATGCGCCTTCGTCCCTTCGTTTCCGGGCATGTTCTGGGCCTTCTATAAGTCGCTCAATGGGCCTAAATAAGAACTCGAGATAGACCGTTTGCGGGCAAGCCCATCCGCACCACACTCTTCCCAAAAGGGCAGTAATGAGCACAATGGAGAGCATGATGCCCACCATAAAGATCATTAAAAGGAGCGTATCGGTAGGATAAAAGATCAAGCCGAAAAGAGCAAACTCACGATGTACAAAGTCCAACATGACCGAAGGTTTGCCACCTATCCGAATCAGTGGGAGGGCAAAATAGAGCACGATCAATGCCCAGCCGAGAATCCTTCTTCTGTTCAGAAAACGGCCCTTGCTTTCGACAGGATACATCCATCTCCGCTTACCGTCACTTCTCAGTGTGGTAAGAACATCCTCTGGAGATGCAAGCACTCCGGGTGCGTTACTTGCGGTTGGCTCTTTCATTACTACTGCACGTTCTGGGTGATCGTGTTACATTCTCGCCGCGACTCTGTTTAGGGCAAACCGGCAAATGAACGCTCACCCAGCATCGGCAGTTATGGTGGCTATTTCGCCTTCTGGTGCCTTACCGCCAGGAGGATTGGATCCAGCAACTGAACGGATAAACGCGACGAGTTGGGAACGTTCCTCAACCGAAAGAATCGAGCCCCAAGGCGTCATTCCCTTTTCGAGGACGCCATTCGTAATGACACCAAACAGGTTCGAGTTGGCAGGACCATGAATCCAGTATTCGTCAGTCAGGTTGGGACCAATAAGTCCCTCGGCAGCAGGGCCGTGGCACATTGCACAGTTTTTAGTAAACAGTGCGGAGCCTGCCTCAACGTGTTCAGCTACCCCAACATATGCCGCGATACTTTCGTCTGAGACGTCTAGTGAAGGGTTAGCGTCTTCGTAGGCAGTTCGCCATTCAGCTAACTCAGCTTGTTTATCAGCCAAGTCATCTTCGTAAGAGTTTATAAACCCAAATTGATGCACTCCGAGAATATAAATGGGTGTCCAAACAATGGATGCCACGAATAACCATACCCACCAACCCGGCATCGGGTTGTCGTACTCCTCGATACCATCGTAGTTGTGTCCCGCGATGAGCGGCTCGTCGTTTGGAGTTGTCTTTGTTGTGTCTTTGTCTGACATGGATTTATCTGGTTTCATTTCTTTTCCAGGTAGAACTCAGTAGGTTCGTCCAGAGGTAAGTTTTTAATTTCCTCGCGTTCTTTCTTTTTCATGATCATAACGCGCGCGATGACGAGCACAAAAGCAAAAATGAACGCAAATAGGCCGATATATGCGAGGGAGCCCGTTTCCATTGCACGTACAACTTCTTTAATCATAACGATGACCCTCTTCTTATCAGTTTTGAGATTTCGTTAAGTCTGTACCCATTCGCTGCAAGTAGGCAATCACGGCTACGATCTCTTTGGTCTCCAAGCCTTGAGGACCGCCGCTTGCAGAAATGGTTCTCGCAATATTGCTTGCTTGCGCTTTGGCGTCTTGCACTGCACCTTCAATATCTGAATCGGTGTAGGGCGTGCCCAACGTCCGAAGCCCGTTCATTTTGGCTGTCAAATTGTCAAGATTGACATCTTGGCTAAGGAGCCAGTTGTAAGGAGGCATGAGGGAATTAGGACTCGTAGAGCGTGGGTCTTCAAGATGGAGCACGTGCCACAGATCAGGATACTTTCCGCCCACTCGGGACAAGTCGGGCCCGGTTCTTTTGGATCCCCACAAAAACGGCCGATCGTAAATAGACTCTCCCGGCTTGGAATACTCTCCGTAGCGCTCGATTTCGTCCCTAAAGGGCCGAATTTGCTGGGAATGGCAGCTCACACATCCTTCCCGGATATAGAGGTCACGTCCAGTCAATTCGAGTGGAGTATAGGGTGTTACAGTTGAAATGGTGGGGCGATTGGTTTCCATCAAAACCAACGGTAGAAACTCGACCGTTCCACCAACCAAAACTGCTAAAATTGTTAACGTTGTAAATACAAGAGGCCAGCCTTCAAGCGTACGGTGCCGACCATCTGTGTTGAGAAATGAGCTCATGTTCGAATATGGGTTTTATCTCTGATTGTCGGATGAATTATGCTGGAACCGAAATGGCAGCATCTGTTGGTTTGTCTTTTGCATTTCGGATCGTCATAATCATGTTGAGACCCAACATCATCATGCCAACCAAATAGAGTGAACCACCTACAAGACGGACCCAATACATGGGAACGATCTGCACAACGGTTTCCATGAAGTCAGGGTAGATAAGGCTTCCCGCTCCGTCAAACGCACGCCACATGAGTCCTTGAGTAACTCCCGCAGAGTACATAGCCATCACGTACAGCAACATTCCTATGGTCCCAATCCAGAAGTGGGCATTTGCAAGCTTGTTGCTCCATAGGTCGGTCTTCCAAAGCTTTGGAAGAAGCCAGTATATCATACCAAAGGTCATAAATCCGTTCCAGCCCAACGCGCCAGCATGGACGTGACCAATGGTCCAGTCGGTGTAATGAGAAAGGGCATTAACGGTTTTTACGCTCAAAAGAGGTCCTTCAAACGTAGACATACCGTAAAACGTAATGCCAATCACATACATTTTGAGAACGACACTGTCTCGCAGCTTGTGCCATGCACCTCTGAGGGTGAACGGACCATTGATCATACCACCCCAACTTGGCATCCACAGCATCACGGAGAAGACCATTCCCAGCGTAACCGCCCACTCAGGTACCGAAGTGTATTGAAGGTGGTGAGGACCAGCCCAGATATAGAGAAAGACCAAGCTCCAAAAATGAACGATGGAAAGTCTGTACGAGAATACCGGACGTTCGGCCGCTTTGGGAAGGAAGTAGTACATCAGACCCAAAAATGGCGTTGTTAGAAAAAACGCAACCGCGTTGTGTCCATACCACCATTGAACAAATGCGTCTTGGACACCGGCGAAAATGGGATACGACTTAAACAGGCCGACCGGAATGGCTAAGCTGTTTCCAATGTGCAAAACGGCGACCGTCACAATGGTTGCAATGTAGAACCACAGTGCAACGTACATGTGTTTTTCGCGCCTAATTTTGAGCGTCATGAAAAAATTAATGGCAAAAATAACCCAAATCACCGCGATTAGAATGTCAATTGGCCATTCCAGTTCAGCGTATTCCTTGCTTGTTGTGATGCCAAGGGGTAGTGTGATGGCCGCCGACACAATAATGGATTGCCAACCCCAAAAATGGATTCGACTCATCACGTCACTATACATGCGCGTCTTGGTAAGACGCTGAGTCGAATAGTAGATCGCTGCGAAGATCGCATTCCCTGCGAAGGCAAAGATTACTGCATTGGTGTGTAGGGGTCTCAACCGTCCAAAAGTCAAGTATTGGCCAAGGTTAGCTTGCCAAAACGGCATTTGAAGCGCAATTAATGCTCCGACCAACATGCCTACAAATCCCCAAATGACGGTAGCAATCACGAAATAGCGAACAACCTGGTCGTCAAAACGAACGGTCAGCATCGTTGGATTCGAGGAGGCACCGATAGGGGGGCTCGACGTCTTTTCCATAAAAACAGAAGGATTGGGTGGATTACACAACTCGATTAAAATCTCAAGGCGCAAAGATCGGAAGTGAATTAGCCAATATCACATATCTCCATCAAAATATCTCGAAAAACACTGTTTATGCGGGTTTTCCCTACACGGATGTGGGTGCAATCCCTAGTCGGACGTCTGAATATGGTGTCGTGAAATCCCCCACGCTGCAGAATTGAGCGCCCCGTCAATAAGAGGGCCATTCGCCCTTCAATTCGTAACGTGGCGCACGAGTACCCTTATGAGAGGTAAGGTTTTACCCATGTGGAGCCGCGAGAAAGATGCTACCGAGAGAATTGAAAAGAGTCTATTTGGTCGAAGATCATCCTTTAATGCGAAAGGGATTGCGCATGATCGTAGAGGCCGAGCACGATTTCTGTATCTGTGGAGAAGCGTCCACGGCGGAGGAAGCGTTCGAAAAAATGGTCCAGGCTGCTCCTGACCTTGCGATCATCGATATTTCGCTTCCCGGAATGAGTGGGCTGGATCTAATC
>JABMOI010000012.1 GCA_013204185.1 bacterium
ATATTGTACTGAGTACTGCGGTACCCAGCACAGTGGCATGTTGGCCAAAGTTGTCGTTGTTTCGGAAGAAGATTTTGCGGCTTGGATTCTTGAGCAAAGTCAAGATCTTCCTCCGGTTGAACTGGGTGCTCAGTTGTTTGCCCAGTGCGCAGCGTGTCACGCGGTCGATGGAACCATGAAAATTGGGCCAGCCCTAAATGGCCGATTTGGCACACAGCGGAAATTAGCTGATGGAACGAGCGTAACCTTTGACGAAGATTATATTCGAACTTCCATCCTGAATCCAGCTTCTCAGATCGCAGAAGGCTTTCAGCCAATTATGCCGGCAGGGTACTCCAGTATGTCTGCTAAACAAATTGACGGCCTCGTAGCCTACATCAAGTCACTTGAGTAATACTCAGGACGTTATTAGATCTAGATTTATACCTCAATCGAAATGAGCGAATCTGCTTCCGGACCGATCAACTATCTAAGTCACGACAAGTCTATCAAGTCTTGGCTGCTGACTCTTGATCATAAACGAATCGGCATCATGTATTTGATAGCCGTTTCCATCGCATTTCTAGCGGGGGGTATCCTAGCGTTACTCGTCCGTGTAGAACTAATGGCTCCCGGTGAGACCATTATGAGTGCGGATGCCTATAACCAGGCATTTACCCTTCACGCCGTGCTGATGATCTTTACGTTCATCATCCCCGCCGTACCTGCCGTTATGGGTAACTTTGTGTTACCCCTTCAGCTGGGCGCAAAGGACGTAGCCTTTCCACGGCTTAACCTTGCCAGTTTCTATATCTACCTGTTAGGTGCTTGTGTTGCTCTAGGAGCATTGGTGGTTGGTCGGGTTGATGGTGGGTGGACTTTTTATACCCCGTATTCTACCAGCGTCGGTGATGGCATTCTTTACATCACAACGGGCGTGTTCATTATGGGCTTTTCGTCCATTTTGACCGGACTGAACTTCATTGTGACAATTCACAAGATGCGCGCTCCAGGCCTGACGTGGAATCGTCTGCCGTTGTTCATTTGGTCAATCTACGCGACGTCAATTGTCCAGGTGTTGGCCACTCCCGTGATTGGGATAACGATGGTGCTGCTCTTCCTTGAGAAGTTTTTGCACATCGGGATATTTGATCCAGCCCTAGGAGGAGACCCCGTTCTGTTCCAGCACTTTTTCTGGTTCTATTCGCACCCAGCCGTATACATCATGATTTTGCCGGCTTTCGGTATTATCTCTGATCTCATGGGTACGTTCTCACGTCACCAAGTAGCTGGTTATAAGTTCGTGGCGCTTTCCTCCGTTGCCATTGCCTTCCTTGGCTTCTTGGTTTGGGGACATCACATGTTCGTCTCTGGACAATCGGCTATATCGTCGACCATCTTTTCGTTGATAACCTATTTGATCGGAATTCCTACTGCAGTAAAGGTCATTAACTGGGTGGCTACGATGTACAAGGGTTCGGTGCAGCTTAAAACTCCGATGCTATACGCCATTGCCTTTCTATTCACCTTTTCGATAGGTGGATTCACGGGCATCATGCTGGGCGTGTTAGCGATAGACATCCACCTGCACGATACATATTTCGTGGTGGCTCACTTCCATTATGTGATGATGGGAGGAAACGTGATTGCTGCGCTTGGAGGTCTTCACTATTGGTGGCCTAAAATGACGGGAAGGATGTTCAACGAGAAACTGGGCAAATTGGCCGCGGCCCTCGTCTTTATTGGATTCAACCTTACGTTTTTCCCTCAGTTCATTATGGGAGCACAGGGAATGCCACGCCGGTACTACGACTATCTACCTGAATTCCAGAGCTACCACCTCTGGTCAACGTACGGCTCGTGGGTGTTGGGTGTTGGTCTATTCCTAATCCTTGGGTATTTGATCGCGTCGCTGATTAACGGCAAAAAGGCCGGTCCAAATCCTTGGGGCGCATTGACATTGGAATGGACGCATACTACTACGCCTCCGCATCCCCACAACTTTACGGAGACACCAATCGTGACGCGCGGCGCGTACGATTTCCATTTGGCGAAAGACCTCTTTGCCAAAGGTGGAGAAGTGTCTGAAGTACCATCATCTGCCAAGTAGTTCGAGCAAAACCGGGCCAACAAGGTCCTGAATCATCCTTTTGATTATGGCAAACACGCATTCAGATCATCCAGCTCACTTGCAGCATCACTTTGTGTCGTCGGAGCAACAGTTCGACGCCGCAAAGATGGGCATGTGGCTGTTTTTAGTTACAGAGATTCTTCTATTCAGCGGAATGTTTGTGGCATATACCGTGTATCGGTCTTGGCATCCAGAAGTATTTGTGTTGTCAAGTGAATTGCTCAATCCTTGGCTGGGTGGGTTGAACACGATTGTGTTGTTGGCCTCATCCTTTACTGTGGCGCTCGGAATCCACTTTGCTCAGGTTAACAATAAGAAAGGCTTGGTCATCAATTTGGTGCTCACGTTTTTGTTTGCCTTAACCTTTTTGGTTGTTAAGTACTTTGAGTACACAGCAAAATTTGAGCACGGGATATTTCCAGGCGCAGCCTTTGACCCACACGGAGTTTCACATGGCGTTGACTACGCGATGTACAACGTGCCTTACGCTCGTCAATTTTTTTCCATCTATTTCGTGATGACGGGAATTCACGGGGTCCACGTCTTGGTTGGTATGGGTCTCTTTACTTGGATTACTATCCGGGCAATTAAAGGAGAGTTTTCCAGCGAATACTACACCCCAGTTGAAAACTGCGGTTTGTACTGGCACTTGGTGGACATCATTTGGATTTTCCTCTTCCCACTTTTGTACTTGATCTAGCACTAGCTGATCACTGAACGCATCACTCCCGATTAAAAAGTAGAAAAGATGTCACACGTTGAACATCATGTTTCCTCGATCAAGCTGCTAACCACTGTTTTTGGTGGTCTTGTATTTTTGACGGTCTTCACTGTTTTGACTGCTCAATTGGATTTGGGCCCTCTGAACGTACCGCTTGCGCTGCTTATTGCAACGACAAAGGCGGCACTGGTTGTGATCATCTTTATGGCGCTGAAATGGGATAACAAAGTCAATACGGCCATTTTTGGAATTGGCGTGTTGTTTGTATTCGTGTTTATTTCCTTCACGTTGTTTGACACGCTTTTCAGAGGAGACCTGACAAACACGGTAGAAGGCACTATTCAGGATCAAATGATTCAAGAGGAAGCAATGAAGGCGCGCGAGCCTGCTTCGGACGCCATTCAGTTTAACCGGACCCCACAGTAAGGCTATTACCGACGTTGGGGAGAGCCGGCCGTGTGGTTGGCTTAAACGCTTTGAAAGGGAGTTCGGAAGTATTTATCCGGACTCCCTTTTTATTTATGCGCACCCCGGTAACACTTTGAGCAGCTTGTGCGTCTAACTTAAAACGTAGTTCCATTCATTCAGGCAAAACAATGCTACAGGTTTTTCTGGCTGTTGTAGGTGGGTCCATTGGCATGTTGGTGCTAATGTGGACCATTGTCTATGTCGTCCAGTATTTTAGACCCGATGGCCCACTTCCTTTGCACAAGGATCCGGAATTGGTGAGACGCATCCAATTGAAAGCCGGAATGCAATCCCAGGTCAGGTTTTCTGATATACGCAGCCTAGAAAGAAGCCGCGTCCTAATTGGACAAGAAGAGGACGACTACCAGTTTATCGATGGTAGCTCCACAGGATGGCCTGAGACGTGGGTCGAGAACCTGTATCGGAGACGCAACTAGGGTTTGGCGGGAAGTAGCTGAGAAGCCAATCTCAGGCCTCAGGCATAAACTTGGCTAGATTCGTATTCAGAAACTCGGCCATGGCAAGGTGAGCCGAGGAAAGCGTTTTTCTGAAATTCGCATCGTCAATTCCCATGTGTCCCGAAATCACTTTTAGGATTTGGCATTCAATACCATGGGTAGCGGCGACGTAGGCGGCGGCGTAGCCAGTCATATCGGAAACGTCTGCAATACGCTGCCAATAAGACAGCTCTGTTGCGCCTTGAACCGTGTGGTCCTGTGTGACTAGCGTGACTTGCTCTAGTTTGGTAAGGCTTACTGCAAGGGGCATGCGGGGGTATGTTGGCGCAGAAAGTTCTATTCTGTCGCCTTCAAATACCTGGGAAACGGATACGACAGAGCCAATTTTAAGCTTATCGTTTAGCGCCGTACACGTGCCGGCGTGAATTAAGGCTTTTAATTTATAGGACTTCAAAAGGCGCTCTGTTCGAAGAGCCCCTTTAATCTTCCCAATGCCTAAAATGGAGACAAGCAGGGTATCGTCATGAAAACTTTCTCCTTCTCCCAGTCCGTCAAAACGACCCCGTTGATACGTGGCCAAAAATGGCTGAGCTTCCTCTTTGGTCGAAAAAACAATACCAATCATCTATTAGAATCTCCCGAAAAGAATGGTTAGGTGGGGTAACTTAGGAACAAGGAATATAGGTCTGAATATCTGCTTAGCCTTACCTTAGACACGCACGCACAAAGTACAACGTGCAGACGGGCTAAGAAACGAATTTGCCAGATAGAATGAAAGTTATTGAGTTACTTAGAAATGATGGGAAGCCTAACGTTTCGTATGAAATAGTACCTCCCAAACGTGGAGGATCTGTTTCGGAAATTCTAGAGATCATAAACCAATTGATGGAATATGAGCCTCCATTTGTGGACGTTACCTCTCATTCTGCTCAGATTTATTATGAAGAGCAGCAAGATGGAAGCTGGCGCCGGCACATTAAACGGAAACGCCCAGGAACGCTAGGCCTTTGTGCGGCCATCAAAGGCAAGTTCGGCATAGAGACTGTTCCACATCTACTGTGCAAGGGCTTTACGCGGGAGGAAAGTGAAGACGCTCTCATTGAGCTCAACTACCTGGGTATCCAAAATGTTATGGCATTGCGCGGAGACGACGGCGGATTTAAAAAGCCAGTGATAGGCGATCGTACTCGGAATGAATACGCGGTCGATCTCGTTCGGCAAATTCATTCGATGAATACAGGTCATTACCTAGAAGAGTTGATCGACGCAGCTCCTACCGATTTCTGTGTGGGTGTGGCTGGCTACCCTGAAAAACACTTCGAAGCCCCCAATCTCAAGTGGGATATTTCTAATTTAAAGGCAAAGATTGAGGCGGGAGCCGAGTACGTAACGACTCAAATGTTCTTTGACAATAATGCGTTTTTCGATTTCGAGTCGCGTTGTCGAAAAGCGGGCATTACCGTGCCTATCATTCCAGGTTTGAAAGTTCTCACGAGTAAAAAGCAACTCCAGACGCTGCCTTCTAGGTTTTACCTCCAAGTACCTGAGGAATTGGCGTCTGATATTGAGTCTGCCAAGGATGCCGATGTGCCCGAAATTGGAATTCGGTGGGCCATTAAGCAATGCGACGAATTGTTGGGAGCGGGCTTCTCAAATCTGCATTTCTACATCATACAAACACCGCAGCATGTTGCGCAGGTCGTAACTGAACTAAGAAAGCGCGCCTAGAGCGCAGCGTATCTGTTTTCAAGCTGCTGCATTGCCTTGCGTTCTGCTTCCGTCGCGTCGTCGTACCCCACCAGGTGGAGTAGACCATGGACGATGTATCGCTCGATCTCTTCTTGGATGGTGGACTCAAACTCTTGGTGACGTTCCTCAGCGGTTTCCACATCCACATAGACCTCGCCTTCAAGGTGCCGAGGGTCGTCTTCGATTAGAAACGAAAGTACGTCTGTATGAAAGTCGTGTTCAAGCCAGGTCTGATTCAATTCCAGCACGGTTTCATGATCAGCTAGAATAATTCCGATGGACTCAAAAGGTGCACATTCGCCTTCTAGGACGCGCCGAACCAAATCGACGACACGTTCCACGGTCGGAAGGTGACCGAAAGTTGAAATGGATATCGAGACGTCAATTGAAGCCTGCTTCTCTCGGCCGTCCGCAAGTTTTAGATCTAAGAGGTGCGTGGTTGAATCCATATCAGACTCAGCCGAGATCCCCAAATAGGTCTTCTGTGACCGATAGGGCCAGGCTGCTCATGATTAACTCAGGCGCCAACTGCGTAAAGTCAGTTGATAGTAGATTGGTGTCTACATTCGCGTACAGAGAGCAACCTGCTTCACGTTCTACAACCAGACCGTTTGCCGTCTCGCCACTACGGGCCACAAAAATAACTTCTCCCAAATCCTGACTACCCCAAAAACCGGTGCATCCTTGGAGCTGTAGGAACGAACTCGCCGCATAAACGGAAACCAGCGTGGTTGACCCGCCACTTGTGAGTCCTTCAGTTTTGACGTCACGATGTATTTCCAACGTAATTCGACGTCCACTGCTCTTGTCAGCTAACTCGAAGCGAGCAAGCGATGCATCTGTTTTGGCTTTTACGCCTAAAACGGATTCGATGCGTTCGATATCTGCGTCTGTAAATGAAAATGACATACTATAATTGGTTCAGCAGTGCATAAAGAC
>JABMOI010000116.1 GCA_013204185.1 bacterium
TAGTAGGTCAGCCCGCGCACGACGGAAAGATCGAACACGGCCCGGTCGGCGCAGCCGAGACGATCCAGTTCGTCGGCAAAGGCGCGGACCCGCGTGAGGCTTTCAGTGGATTCCCCGAGAGCCTGTTCCACGTCGTCGAGAGAGTTTAGGCGCAGGAGATGGAGGACACGATCCGCGGCGGGACCCGCCACGCCGGCCTCTTCGAGCATGTCGCGGATTGCGTCTTCCGGCAGCTTGCCCTGTTTGTCGAGGGCGAGGAAGGTTGCGGAATGATGTTGCGGGGGAATGCCGGCCTTCCGGAGAAGGTCCGCCAGGAGCTCGCGGCTGCTGTAGAGGACGCGAAAGGTGTCGCCCTCGAGTCCCATGAGAGAGAGGGCGGTGACCGCTGCCGCGACCACTTCGGCTTCGGCGGTGACGGCGTTCTCGCCGAGAACGTCCATGTTCCATTGATAGTGCTCGCGTTTGCGCCCCTTGGTCGTTCGCTCGTAGCGAAAACACTGCGCCACGGCGAACCACTTGACGGGAAAAGAGAGACTTCCCTGTCGGGCCGCGACCATGCGCGCGAGCGTTGGTGTCATTTCCGGGCGCAGGGCGAGATCGCGGCCGGATTTGTCCTGGAATGAGTAGATCTGCTCAACGATCTCTTCTCCGGATTTCCGCTTCAGGAGATCCAACGTTTCCACGACGCATGCATCGTATTCCTCGAATCCGAAAAGCCGCGACGCGCGGCGCCACGCATTGAAGACATGGTTTCGAGAGGCCATGTCGGCCGGATAGAAGTCCCGCATTCCGCGGGGAGCCTGGTAAGAAGTGCCTGAACTCATAACGTCAGGATGCCCGTACGCGCTGCTTCATCTTTTTTCCCGCCTTGAACTTCACGACTTTGCGACTGGGAATAACGACGGTGTCCTGGGGGCGTTTCGGGTTTCTGCCGACGCGCGACTTGCGTTCATGAACTTCGAAAACGCCAAAATCTCGTAATTCAATTCGGACTTCAGGGTCGGCTTCCATCATCAATTCGCCTAGCGCGCCAATAACGGATGCAACCCAGGGCTCACATTTGTAGATGGGTTCATTAACCAGCTCAGATACGCGGCGCGCGACATCTTTTTTGGTTAAAGTCTTGGACCGATTGGACATGATACGTCGCTAAAATGTTGAAGTAATGTGGAGCGCGCCAAATAACGGTTTACTTAGCGCAAAGTCAACTATTCCATCAACTTAACGGGAGCTATTCTCGTCAGATTGTTCTTCGTATCGATAAACTCCGTGGATTCCGTCAATCCGCTTGATTCGATCAATCAATCTACGCAAATGCTCAAGGTCACTTACAAACAAAACAATATTCCCTTCGAAAACGCCGTCGTCCGTCGAGATGGTAATTGAGCGAATGTTTGTTTTCAGTGTTTTGGAGACGACTTGTGTAAGATCGCTCAAAATTCCGACTCGATCCTCCCCCATCACGCGAAGTGCCGAAACAAAATGAACATCTTTCTGGCGACTCCATTCCACTGGAATAATGCGATCTGCCAGATTTAGAATAAGGTTAGGCGCATTGGGACAACTCACACGGTGGACCTTAATAGCTCCTGTCTTAGAAATAAAACCAAACACTGAGTCGCCGGGAATGGGGTTGCAACAGGTGGCATAGTCCGTGGCAATGTCGGTGTGCACTTCGCCGTCGATCAGAAGGCCTGGAGACCCAGAGGACTGTGCACTGCTTAGAAACGACTCGTATTGCAGCCGTAGCGATTCAGCCTCAGGCTTTTCCAGCTCTTCATCCTTTAAGATTCCTTTGGCAGCCTTTAGAAAGTCATTGACATCATACAATCCCGAACCCAACTCAAAAAACATTTGCTGCGTGTTAGGAAACCGCATTTTAGTCGAAATGCGTGCAAGATCTGGGTCGGAAATTTCTAGCCCAAGCCTCTTAATTCGCTTTTCCCACACTTCTCGACCATGTTCAGCCGCCTTTCGTCTCTTTTCATTGATCCAATGCCTAATACGGCTTCGCGCTTTTTGAGTAACCACGAATTTAACCCAATCAGGGTTTGGAGTCTGCTTTTTGGACGTGATTATCTCAACCTGGTCCCCACTCTTTAGCTTGTAGGAGAGCGGTACCATCTTCCCGTTTACTTTCGCACCTATACAATGAAATCCAACTTCAGAGTGAACCAAATAGGCAAAATCGACCGGGCAGGCGCCACTTGGAAGGGAATGTAAATCCCCTTTCGGAGTAAAGATGTATATCTCTTCATCATAGAGATTCAGGCTGAAATCTCGAACAAAATCAGATGCTTTCTCTGACTCTGGGTTTTCCAGCAAATCCCTCACCCAGGTAAGGAGGGAGTCCATTTCATGTTCGTCTGAATTGACCTGCTCCTTGTACTTCCAATGCGCAGCTACACCTTTTTCGGCTATCTCGTGCATTTCGTGTGTTCGTATCTGGACCTCGACGCGCTTGCCGCCTAGTCCCAAGACGGTTGTGTGTAGGCTCTGGTAGCCGTTCGACTTGGGAACAGAAACAAAATCCCTAAAACGCTCGGTGAGGGGTTTGTACAGGTCCGTAATAATGGAATAGACCCTCCAGCATTCTTCTTTTCCCTTTGTGCCCTCGCCATTCAAGACAATTCGGATCGCAAAAATATCGTATATCTCTTTTAGCGGCTTGTCCTGCCGCTTCATTTTGCGATAAATAGAATACAGGTTCTTTGACCGCCCATAAATCTCGAAGGAAAAGCCTTCTCCTTCAAGCCGTTTCTGGAGTGGGCTAATAAACTCGTCGACATACGCGTCGCGTTCTTTTTTGGAATCCCTCAGCCCACTAGTAATCTCTTCGTACTCTTCCGGATGAATGTAGGCAAGGCACAAATCTTCCAACTCGCTTTTGATCGCAAAAAAACCAAATCTATGTGCTAATGGGGCAAATAGGTTAAGGGTTTCCGTCGCAATCTTAACCTGCTTGTGAGCCGGTAAAGAACCGAGCGTCCTCATGTTGTGCAGCCGATCTGCAAACTTTACAAAAATTACCCGGATGTCCGAAGCCATGGACAAAAGCAATTTTCGAACATTTTCAGCTTTGCTAATATCGCGCGTCTCAAAAGCAGTCGAGATTTTGGTCAATCCATCAATGATCGAAGCCAGGGACTCTCCAAACGTTTCTCGCATGAAATCAAGCGATAGGTCGGTATCCTCCACTACGTCATGTAACAGAGCTGCGGCAACCCCTACGTCGTCAAAACTAATCTGCTCTACGTAGATCTTTGCGACTTCCAAAGGGTGTCCAATATATAGCTCTCCCGACGCCCTCCTATCGTTGCGGTGCGCCCAGTAGCTTAGTCGAAAGGCCCTTTTAATTAGCTCTTCGTCAACAGAACGCAAGTTTGCTCTACAGGACTTAAGAAGATCCTCTAGTCGGTCTTCGTATTCTTGCTCAATACGGATCCCGTTTCCTTTTAAAATGCTTGAGGCTTCAATCATCGATTTTTGTTCTGACCGGAGTCAATTATACCCTCGGAATCTCGGCTGTTCCACACAGCTTCAGCGCAATCAAATGCTAAAGAAAATACAACCGGAATGCTATACGAATAGAAAAAGGGCGGGCGCTGTAAGCGCCCGCCCTTTTCAAATCCTAACCATATGCGTCTTTTCCAAGTCGCACCTAAGTCAAAACTAAGCTTCTTTCTTGTCGTCTGACTCGTCAGTTGCTTCGTCTGCAGCAGAAGCGTCTTCCGCCGTAGCTTCGGCTTCTTCAGCAGGAGCGTCAACAGCTTTAACTTCTTCAGTGACTGCTTCAGCAATTTCTTCTGAAACAGCTTCGACTTCGGCCACTACTTCAGCAACTTCTTCTGCAACTGCTTCGGCTTCAGAAACGATCGCTTCTTCCACTACAGTTGCGACTGAAGCAGGAGCTGCTACGGCGTCACTTGTTTTTTTCCGGCGTCCGGCACGGCGAGTTTTCTTCGCTGAACCTGAGCTTGAACCATCTGGACGCACATCGTTGAAGTCTACCAACTCAATGATAGCCATCTCGGTGCTGTCACCGGCACGTTGACCTAGCTTGACAATTCGGGTGTAACCACCTGGTCTGTCGCCAATCTTTCCAGCAATATCACCGAAAAGCGCTTTGATAGACTCTTTGTCCTGTAGGTAACGAAATGCCTGCCGACGATTCAAAGTTGAATCCTCTTTGGCCCGGTTGATGATCGGCTCAACGAACATGCGCAGTGCTTTAGCCTTCGTAATCGTCGTCGTAATCCGTTTATGGCGAATCAGAGCATTTGACAATGCCTGAAGAGTCGCTTTACGGTGGGAACTCGTACGACCGAGTTTAAATCCTTTTTTCTGATGTCTCATCGTCTATAATCTATTGGTCGTCCGGCGAACCGGACACGTCCATGAAACAGCGCCCGTTAAACGGACGTGCTGATCAGCTTTTTACGTCCTCAAGGAACCGATCAACGTCCATTCCAAATTGAAGATTGCGCTCAATAATAACCTGCATCAACTCTTGGAGTGACTTTCTACCAAAGTTGCGAAACTTTAGCATTTCAGATTCATCACGACGAACGAGGTCGCCGATTGTTTTGATATTAGCTGCTTTTAGGCAGTTATGCGCGCGAACTGAAAGGTCCAACTCGTCAACGGATTGCGATAGCAATTCGCGAACGCGCTGCACTTCAGCATCTACTTCTTTTTCTTCTTCCGTTGGCTGAGGCTCACTGTCCATCTTGATAAAGAGATTGACATGATCTCGAAGAATCTGCGCTGCCGAAGCAAGTGCATCTTCAGGAAGAATGGAACCATCTGTTGTCACTTCCATCGTTAACGCTTCGAAATCAATTTTCTCGCCCACACGGGTTTGATTAATTGTGTAACGAACGTTTTTAATCGGAGTGAAAATAGCATCCATCGCAACAACTCCTATTGGGTCGTCTGCACGCTTGTTTTCGTCTCCTGGTACGTATCCGCGACCACGCTCCATCCGTAATTCTACAGAGAAGCTAGTGCCTTTGGAAACTGTCGCAACGTGATGCTCTGGATTCAAAACTTCGTAGTCGCTCGTAGCGTCTGCAATGTTTTTTCCAGTCCAATTTCCTGCGCCTTTTACGATAAACTGGATATTACCATCTGCGCCTTCATTCGCCCGGAAACGGACTCCTTTTAGGTTGAGAATAATATCTGCAACGTCTTCAGTGACGCCTTCTATCGTAGAGAACTCATGCTGCACGCCATCAATTTTGATAGCGGTAATTGCTACCCCTTGTAGGGACGACAATAGTACACGACGCAATGCGTTGCCGATGGTAACCCCAAAACCGCGCTCAAGCGGTTGAATAACAAACCTTCCGTACGTTTCGGTAGTCTCTTCTACGTCCACTCCGTCAGGCATTTGAATCGAATATATGCTCATATCAGCTTGATCTATGCAAGGTGATTGAAAAGTGCCCGAAAGTGCTGCAAATCACGCAACGAACACCGTTAAAGGAATCTCGGAAAAACCTATTTCGAGTAAAGCTCAACGATGAGCTGCTCTTTAATATTTTCCGGAATGTCCTCACGATTGGGGTAATCCAAGAATTTGCCCTGCAGCAAATTGCGATCTACATCCAACCAAGGAAAACTCTTGCGGCTACGGCCCATCGATTCCCCAACCACGACCAAGTCGCGACTTTTGGGACGAAGACCAATCACATCGCCTGAGCGTAACTGTGCGGATGGAATATTGACTACCCTGCCGTTTACGATCACGTGACCGTGATTGACCAACTGGCGTGCCTGACGGCGAGTGCGTGCGAAGCCAAGACGAAAAACGGTGTTGTCCAATCGGGCTTCCAAAAACTTGAGTAAGTTTTCTCCCGTTACACCTTTTTTACGGGCTGCTTTTTCAAACAGGTTTCTGAACTGACGTTCTAGAACACCGTAAGTATATTTTACCTTCTGCTTTTCTTTAAGCTGTACAGCATATTCACTCTCTTTCGAGCGACGGTTTCTACCGTGCTGCCCCGGAGGATGGGGTTTTCTCTCGAGCGCTTTGCTCGGTCCGAAAATCGCTTCCTTGAATCGGCGGGCGATTTTCTGTTTGGGGCCTCTATATCGGGCCATAGTGAGATACCTCTCGTTTGGAGTATTACAAACGTATGGGTGCTTTTCCGCGACCCATAGCCGGACCTATTATTCCCTGTGAGCACCCGACTTAACTCAACATGAAGCTGAAATAAACTGGGTGTCCACCACACGCGTCAGACGCGGCGGCGTTTTGGGGGCCGGCAGCCATTGTGGGGGACAGGAGTGACGTCGCGAATCGTGGCAATTTCCAAACCGATGTTTGAAAGTGCACGAATTGCAGACTCACGTCCAGATCCGGGACCTTTTACGAAAACTTCCACGCGCCGTAGTCCAAGATCATGTGCTTCTTTACCGGCAGCCGCAGCGGCTACCTGTGCAGCATAAGGAGTATTCTTCCTGCTGCCTTTGAAACCCATTTTGCCTGAACTGGCCCAGGAAATCGTATTCCCGTACTGGTCTGTCAGCGTCACCTGCACGTTGTTGAATGTAGCTTTGATATGAGCTTGTCCGTTCTGCTCAATCACCACGTTCTTTTTACGTGTACGTGTGCCTCCCCGTTGTCTCTTTGCCATTGTTCGTTGGGATGATTAAAGGGCTCCTTCCAAAATAGAAGGAGATGAACTAAATCTTATTTACGCGGTGCAGCTTTTTTACCTGCAACCGTCTTCTTCTTACCCTTACGGGTACGAGCGTTAGTCTGAGTTCGCTGTCCGCGAACTGGCAAACCTCGGCGATGACGAAGCCCCCGATAACAACCGATATCCATCAATCGCTTGATGTTCAGCTGAATCTCAGTACGAAGTGTACCTTCAACCGGATATTCATCTTCAATGAGCTTACGGATTGCACGGGTTTGTTCGTCCGTCCAGTTTTCCGGGATCTCATTTGGATCAATGTCCAATCGGGTCAGAATCTCAATCGCACGTGGGCGACCGATTCCGAAAATGCCCGTCAAAGCGATTTCTCCTCGCTTTTTGGTATTTAAATCTTGTCCTGCGATTCGAGCCATGATATCA
>JABMOI010000117.1 GCA_013204185.1 bacterium
AAATTTCCCAGTCAATAACCCACAATATTTCGCCCGCGCAATGAACCTCGACCTGGTGAGCAGCTCGAATCCCTGGGCTGGCACGGGTACCGACCCGGGAGTCATCTCAAAAATGCTCAACTTGCCCCGGCAAGCCTAGGTCCAGTTATTTAATGATGGCCCACAAAAAGCCCGCCACACGATCAAATCCCTACAGCCTTCCGAACGCCTTTACGAACTCTGCTGTCTCAAAGGGCTGGTTCGCTATTGCATGACACCTCCGTCAAGGGGTATGACGGTTCCATTCAGCTGGGCTGATTCAGGTGAAAGTAGGAACTCGACAAGCCTACTCAGGTCAAGAGCGCTGCTAACTCTCCCGGATCCGCTTTTTGAGCTGAGGCCAGCAAGGGCCCTGGCGGAGAGTTTGGCATTCATTCCACTCTCGGTTGCACCCAAAGCAATAACGTTGATGGTCGCCTTAATCCCGGAAAGGTCAGCGGCGAGTACGACAGGGAGATGCTCCATGGCGGCCTTGGCAATCGAATACACGCCCATTTTGGCCTGCGGAAGCCGTGTTCCGGATTGCGAACCGATAAGAACGATTCGCTTCACAGACGATCCGGGTGAGCGGGCCCACTTCGTGAAGATCAACGGAACTTCAACAGCATGTCGTAATTGCTTTCGAATAGAGCCCAGGTCATCACTCGCGAAAGCGTGTGACAAAGGGGCGGAACTCATGTTTATGATTCCATAGAATTCGCTTGGATCGACGGACGCCAAAAAATTTTCCAGTCCATGGGGGCTTTCCAAATCCACAGTCGAATATTTTATTTCCTCAGAAGAACTGGAGCCCAGGTCCCTGCTTGTTAAGCATTCAAGCCTGTATCGAGAATTCAGATACTTGATAACCGGAATTCCAAGGCCGCCGGTTCCACCTGTTATCAACACTAAAGGCTTGCGTCCAACATCCGTCCCAACATGGGCTCGACTCTCTGTCGTGGCTTCTGTTTCACGTTCGCGAGTCGCGTGTAACGTAAAATCGACAAAGGCATCGAGAACCACGTTTGAGGTTCCACTAATTTCTGCAATCACGTGAACTCGGCCAAGTGCTGTTTCTTCATTCCAATGGTCTAGTGAACCTGTTACCTTCAATTGTGTGGGGTATCGCGCTGGCTGTGGAAAACGTGCCTTCATCGAGAGAATCAGGCAGTCGCGCCCAGGAATGTACATCCCCACCACACGTGACGCAAAGGAAAGTAATAAGGCGCCATGGGCTATCGGACCTCTAAACTCAGTTTCTTGTGCGTAACCTACATCCACGTGAAGTGGATTTCTGTCACCACTCAACTCAGCGAAGGCTTGGACATCTTCCTCTGTAACCGTCACGACAAAATCACATGTGTCGATCATTAATTACTCACTCTAACTAGGAACCAGAGATGATCGCTAAGGCCACGGCGTACGAAGTAAGCTCGATGGCTTCCTCATCACGTAACGTCATGTCAAACTCTTGCTCGATTGAAATGATAAGACTCAATTGGCACAAACTGTCCCAAGACGCCGTGTTCATCGCGGTTCGGTCCCTAATCGCTACTGTCTCACCAGGCATGAGTTCCTCAAAAATCGAGTCGAGTCTCTCTTCATCTGTCATCGATGATTGCTCCTGTCTGCTCGCGAACTAGCCTATAATTCTCGTCAAGTTTATCAGTGTCAAGGTTAAACCAGTGACTATCTCCAGCATTTGCAGGAATTGACTTGAAATCAAGAACAACGGCCTCAAGAAATACCCTCGCTGGCTCGTTTCTCGCAGTCCGACGATAATCGAGTGAGACTTTTCGGCACCCCAATTTAGCGACAATGGAGCGTAAGCTCAAAAACTCTATACCTCGACCTAGAGCGCGGCAGCTAACCACCATATTTGAAATCTCTGCCTGCTCCTTCTCTCTCGCCCAACCGTAAATAATACCAATAACGCCGAATGAGCCGTACCGATCCTCTAGTTCTATCGAATAGCAAAAAAAACTCGGGTCCTTAGACCACGTCAATAGTTGGAGGACACCGACTCGCTCACCCGTTAAATTGAATTGGTTTGTTTTATTGAGAAGTTCACTAGTTCTAGGCTCAGCAGCAACCCGATCACGAATGAAGACACGTAGCTTGAATTCACGGAGATGCGAAAACTCTTCCGATGCATGGCTTTGCGTCTCCATGTGACGCTGACGCGAAATACTATTGGAATTTGTGCGGATCGCATCTTCTTTCGAAACGGCTGCGGTCCAAAAAAGCGATTGAAGTTGTTCAAGAAATTGTGGCCACTCATTTACCTGTGAAGGAGTCTGTAAGGACACCACGCTTGGCAACCGATCCGTCACCTCTGCAATCTCAGCCGGGTTGTCATCCACAAAAACAACCGAATCTACGCCTAGGCCAAGATCAGTAGCAATCCTTTCAATACCTAAAGATTTAGCTCCCCAATTACAATCACCCGAGGCAAAGTCATTCTCGGAAAGCCAGACTTTATCCGATGCGAAAGCTGCCTGAACATCACCCAGATCATTTTTTGAGCAATAAGCCAGAAGAATTCCTTCAGTGTGCAACTTCTGGATGAACTTCTGAAATAAGAGAAAAGGGTATCCGGAATCTGAGTCCGTGCAGGCGATGCCATTCAACCCATCTTCGGCCAGCACGCCACGCCACAGGGTATTGTCAAGATCAACAATTAAGACCTTGCGCCTAGCCTTCGGGAAGAGAAGCGCAGTGCATTTAACCGCCAGATCCTCAGCAGTTTGAATGTCCATTGGGCAGCCTGCAGAAGCCAGCGAGCGAAGATCTAGAGGTCCCGTTGCTTTGATAACAAAACAGCCTTGTTTAAGCGCCGTTGCAGCAAGCCTCCAGATTTTCCCCTGGATTCGGACAGAACTTTGTCCAAATGACGATGGCAGCGTCGCATCCACAATCGGGAACCAATCGTCAGACGGAAGCACCAGCACGGATGATGATGGTGGTCTACAATCGAGCCACCTCTCTATCCGCTGAACCGACATTTCGGAAATCTCTTCTAATTCCTGTTTGTTCGGGGTCGCCCCCCCCGACCGGCTCTTCCAAGAGAGGGATGGGTGAAGGTCAGCCCAATCCATCAAAAGGATTGCGGGATCCAGGAGAAAGGTCTTTTCGGTTTCTCGGAGCCCATATTCCAATTGATCAAATCCAAAACTATTAAGGGATGGAGCGCCCTTTACGAAGCGTTTCACGATCTCTGCCTGCATAAAAGTGAAGTAATGTAGTGGCTCATACGAGGATAAAATATTAACGGATTGTCCCGATGTTAATTGCGCTTCATTGACAATCTTTCTTGCTTCACGGAGTTGCATCAGTTCTTCCCTAGATATTTGGACCCGCGTTTGCCTACAGCTCGCGCCGGGAAGCCGGCGATGACTGTGAATTCAGGAAATTCCCCCCCTACAACACTCCCGGAGGCAACAATGCAGCCCCGTCTGAGGATTGTCCCTGGTAAAAGAGTTACATTCGCTGCCACCCAGCAGTCTTCCTCAACAATTATGCTTCCTGGTCTGTGTCCTTGGTCCTTGAAAGAAAGGTAAGGGTTCTCATATTCGTGACTGGAGCTACGCAGAACGCCATTGTGTGCGATGCCACTGCCACTGCCAATTCTTATCACTCCATTTTCCCCAGCGTCGATAGACACGTTGCTGTTTAGCGAGACATTATCGCCAATTGTTAACTGACCTCCGCCTGTAGCCGCAAGGGTGCAATTTTGAAGAGTGGTGAAGTCTCTCCCGATTCGAATATTCGACGGCTCCCATACGTTAACCCCCACTCCAATTCGCGCGTTTGTTCCAAGAGATTTTAACCTGTGGCTCCAAAAACTTCTGCGGATGTAGGTTCCAGTATGGCCAGGTATTGCAGATACAAACCAAGTCACGAATGCTAGTAGCTCCCCTTTCAAGATTCTCAGGATAGATTTCACCTTCCGGAACCACATGGCGACACTATACAATGTTGTCGGCAGTAGAAAAATGGAGCACCTGAGCATTATTGGACAGGTGATTACAGCGGCTGCTTGGTCAGAGATTAAGGTTTTGGATTGCCGTGAGGGTTTGATCCAGAGACAGATTGCTCGACGTTCGGTAATTTCTCAGGCGACGATAAATTGGGATTAGGATTCGCGAGGTTTTCTGGGTTATGAGCTTGAGGGGCTAGCCGGGTTTTCTCGTCAAAGTTTACCGTGTTTAACATGCAAGCCGTGTCTTTGTGGCGATGTTACTCGCAGATGGCGGGGTCGATTACGAATCTTCGCCGCCATTTCCAGTGGTCTGCTGCATTTGTTGACGCCGGGAGTCCTGCAGATCGGTGGAATACGGCACGGGTGATTAATGCCAATGTAATATTTCGTTGCCACGTGTGATCTTAATCATGGTGCCATCATTTTCGCGTTTTATCACCGTGCGCATTTTCCCCTATCCCACGACCACCAACTTGTTGGCTAGCAGCTGGCGGTTGCTTCAGGATGTTGGCGGGGTTCACGCCGGTCGCTTTGAGACGATGCGGGCAGGATTGGTTAGCAGAGATCGGAGTCTGTTCTCCCCGGCCACTTCGCGAAG
>JABMOI010000118.1 GCA_013204185.1 bacterium
CATTGAGGCTGCACTGGCTGCCGGCATCGATTTTCGTGAGAACTCGCTTCCACCCAGATCAACACTTTTCAGATCGACCAGGAGATCGGTGGCTGTCTGTAAGCGGTAGTCGGCATCCTTGGCCATCAGCTTGTTCACGATCCGTTCCAGATCCATCGGGACGCCGGTTCTGAGCGATGTAAGTGGCTCGGGTGGCTCATTCAGGATGCCGTAGACCACCGCCTGCTCGTATTCTCCGGCGAAGGGTAGTCTTCCGGCGACCATCTCGTAGAGCATCGTGCCAAGCGAGTACAGATCGGTCCGGCCATCAACTTCCTGTCCACGCGCTTGCTCGGGGCTCATGTAGGCGACCGTGCCGAGCGTCGAGCCCATTCGCGTCAGCATCGTCGACTGATTCGTTTTTGCGAGCCCGAAGTCCAGCACTTTTGCCACGCCTTCGTCCGTAATCATAACGTTGGCGGACTTGATGTCCCTATGAACTATGTTCTTGGCGTGGGCGGCTTTTAGCGCTTCAGCCACCTGGGAGGCCATTTTCACCGCATCGGACAGACTCAGTGGCTTTTCTTTGATCTTGTCCTGCAGCGTCCCGCCCGCGATGTATTCCATCGCGATGAACGGCGATGGCTGGGTGCCGTGGGGGGCGTCGGACGGGACGGCCTCGTCTATTTCGAAAACGGACGCAATGTTCGGGTGATGGAGCTGTGCTGCCGATTTTGCCTCTCGGTAGAACCGTTCACGGTCATCTGCGCTGGCTAGTGCCGCGGAAGGTAGCACCTTGATGGCTACCGTCCGGTCCAGTTTGGTGTCCTTTGCGCGATAGACAATGCCCATCCCGCCGCGGCCAAGCTCGGATTCAATAGAGTAATGAGAAAGAGTCGTTCCAATCATAACGTGCTGCCTATCATTTCAACTCCTCAAACCAGTTAAGGAAAAGGGTAAGGGTCTGCAATGAGTCATTTTGAGTGCTGCGTAATTTTGGATCTGCCACCGCAGCGTCCATGGCAATGATGAATCGCTGGCTGCCTGGAAAATTGTCCGCTGCGGTAACTGATCCTGGGACTTTTATCGAACGGAGGACTTCTGAATTCTCGCCCTCAAGGAGAGCAAGCGTATTTTCTGAAGCCGTAATCCAATGCCCACTGGCCTGATCAACAGCTGCCAAATTGCCCACATCGCCGAGCAAACGGGTGGGAAGTCCACTGCCATCAGCAGATCGTTCGTACAGAATCCCATCCTCCTGATAAAACACTTTCTGCCCATCAGGACTAAACTGAGGGTATCGACGCGATGCTGTCGTCCCATCAGAAAGACGAATTTGTTGCCCTGTTTTCAGGGACCGAGCTACCAGCTGAGTTGCACCAGTTGGTGTTCGCCCAGCCATATACGCTATGGTTTCATCATCTGGTGAAATGGCTATTTCTTGAATACCGGTCACCGATGAAAAAAGCTCTCGGACTACACCCCGACCATCTGCTGCCCTAATAACGACCCGAAAACGACCTTCAGATCGATTCGTGTTATCGACATACACGACCGAATCTGAGTTTGAAAACCAGGTTGCACTTCCCCCTGTGCCTCCGTCCGTGAGTTGGGTATGCGTTCCCTTTTTCAGGTCAAGGATGTACGTATCGATTGCGTCGCCTTGGCGAACAGTCGATAGGCCCTCGATAATGTTGACCAAGGCTCTTCCCTCATCCGGGCTCAGTTCCAGAGAGCTCGCAGCGTACATATTGGTCTGAAAAGGTAGCTTTTCAGTTGCTCCATTTGCCTCCAGGAGGTAGAGGTCTGTTTGCAGGTAGCTTGTTCCAACCCTCCCCGAGCCATAAAGCAAGGTACCGGTGTCCGACACAGCCATCTTTTCGGCTACCACTCCACTTGCCACCGGCACGATGGGTCCGGTCTGACTAAGACTTGACAAATCAAATGGCATAGCAACCAGGTTTCCGCTTTCAACAGCCCCACCGATTACGAATACCAGGTAACCGGTCGGAACGTATTGCGCTCGGTAGCCTCCCTGTTGAATGATCTGTTTTTCTTCTCCGGTTTCGATGTCCCAGAATCCTAAGCCGCGCTTTGACCCTTTGTATTCGATCGTGGCCATGATCGTTTTGCCGTCGGGAAGCACCGAAGGCCAGTCATAATCTATGATGGTCAAGGAATCTGCCTCAACAATCATGCGCTTGACGCCTGAATTGACGTCATAGACGTAAATACCGGATTGATCCTCATACACAATACGCCCACCCGGTCCATAGCTTGCCCGAGGATCCCCCTCGTTTGATTCAAGCAATTTGACCGGCGCTCCGACCCGGGTCGAAGAGGTCGAAATATTGAGATTATTCGTGATCAAAATGGACGTCCCATCGCCGGACAATTCAACCACCCCTGCGTCGCCAGTCCCTTCCAAGAGGCGAACACTTCTGCTCGCGACGTCCTGGATATATACCAAGTCGCCTGATTTTCCTGACACGATGTAGGCAATCGTGCTCCCATCGGCGGAGATGTCCAGTTGGGATACTTCGAAGTTTACGGGAGCGACCATTTCAAACCGCTGAACCTGTCGTGGCGCACTATCAGATGAACCCAAGAAGGCCCACATCAGCCCCATCAGGCCTGCTCCCATGGCAAACAGTGCCACAGACATCCACACCGGAAGTGAACGAGCTGCGGCCTGCGGCGGTATGGAGCCTGAAGGCGAAGAAACGGCAGCATGTTGGGCTGCTACGGATTGGAGGTTCAGCGCTTTCAGATCGGCGATAAAACCAGACGCCGTTTGATAGCGGTGTTCGGCGCTTTTAGCCAACGCCTTTCCGACAATCCGCTCCAACTCCAAGGGCACGCCGGTTCTAAGTGACGTAAGAGGAGCTGGCTCCGAATTCAAGATGGAATAAACGACCGCTTGCTCGTATTCACCGCCGAAAGGGTTCGTGCCGGCTATCATTTCGTAGAGTACAATGCCAAGCGCCCACAGATCAGTCCTTCCGTCGACTTCTTCGCCGCGAGCTTGCTCCGGGCTCATGTACACCACCGTACCCAGCGTCGAGCCCATCCGAGTTAGTTTGGTTGAGGCAGACGTTTGGGCCAGCCCAAAGTCCAGCACTTTGGGATCGCCCTCGGCGGTGAGCATAATGTTGGCGCTCTTGATGTCCCGATGAACCACATGTTGCTTGTGGGCTGCGCCGAGTGCCCCCGCCACCTGCGTTGCAATTCGAACAGCTTCCTGGATCTTGAAAGGGCCTTTCTTGATCCGAGCGTCCAGCGATTCGCCATCAATGTATTCCATTGCGATGAAGGGCCGCGGTTCTTCAAGCGATCCGCCCTTGGGCACCGCCTCATCAATTTGGTAGATGGCCGCAATGTTTGGATGATTTAGCGATGCGGCTGCTTTTGCTTCCCGGTAAAACCGAGCACGATCGTCCTCATTGCTCAGCGCACTCGCCGGCAGCACTTTGATGGCCACCGTGCGGTCCAGCTTGGTGTCCTTTGCGCGATAGACAATGCCCATCCCGCCGCGGCCAAGCTCGGCTTCAATAGAGTAGTGAGATAAAGTGGTGCCGATCATCCGATTCTCAGTTAAGAAATTCGAATATCGGCTGTTAAATCACCATTAGCAATTGCGCACTAGAGTTCGCAGTCAATGAGGGTGGCGAGGATCGAACCTACTCGACGGTAAACTCCAACGCCATATTCTTGCCAACTGCGTTGGGGGTTTCGGCAATCAAAGCGTACCGACCCGAATCGAGGTTAACCTTGAAATAAGCTGTCTGTCCGGCAGGCATTTCATTAACGCCTCCCAGAAAAAGTGCCGGTGCTGGTGTTTCCAATCCTTCCGGATTCAAATAATTCATCCAAGGAGCCAGCTCATCTACCGTCATGTCCCCATCCAGGCGTACCAATTGAACGTCGTGCCCGAGAAAGCTTTCATGTACAATTTGATCCAGAAACTCAACGGAGAAGACCTGTTCACCCGCTTCAGGTGTGCCCGTAAGTTGGATGCCTTCAGTCGATGAAATACTGACTTCCAGATTGGCTACGGGAGATGTCGATGTGGATGGAGAGCCCGTCACGTCCAATTGGTGGACCATTCCAAGAGCGTCCTCAATGGACGTGTAAGAGTGAAAGACACCATTGGTCTTTACGTAACACTCGATGATAAAGCGCCCCTCGGGGACAAACATGGTCAACTCAAAGCTGCTCTTTGGCGCTATGAATCCAGGGCCGCCCCAGAAAACAACATCTTGGTACCAAGCCGGCAGTTTCCCGAACGTGGCAAATGCCGCCTCTTGGTCCCCGGCGTTAATTAAGTTCATGCCTTCCTGAAAAACAGCCGCCACGTTTTTGTGATCCCAGACATCGAGACTGTCAGGCATCTTGTCGAACAGAAGGAAGTGCGTCATTTCCGAGTTGTTACGAACCCGGAAAGTGGTCCACCCTGGAGTAATCTCGTCTGGACCGCTGATCGATAGACCGTCAATGGTCAGTTCAACTACATTTACATGGTCCTTCTCGGCTTGGTCCTCCTGAGTTTGACAACCCATTGCAAGAATCACAACAAGGGCAAAGAACGAGGTGGCTTTGGAGAGGAATCGCATAAGACAAGAAATGTTGATGGAGCAATAGGTGTACGAGGCCAAGGCATTTTTGCGATGACATATGCCACAATATAACAATAAGCTATTCGAAACCATTTTATCATAAGCCGGTTACGATAAGGATGAATGAAGCACTAAGAACATATTTGTCCGAAATAGGCCGAAAAGGAGGGCAAAAAAGCCGTAGAAGCCTGGACGCGGGCACTGCAAAGGAGATGGTGCGGGTCCGAGAGGCCAGGAAAGCATTCCGCAACTTCCACGCACTTTGTTTTTGGTCCAGCTCGCCCGATCTAAAGATTGGACGCCACGACTTGGACTGGGTGGTTGAGTCGCTTAGAAAGTATGGAAATCGGAGCGCCTGGGAAGTGGCGGCAAAATTATGCCGCTAACCGAGCTACAGAGCGATATCCTAGCTGTAATTAGCACACACCGAACTCCCGAGAACTACATAGCGGGAGACACGACACTGCATTTTGAGCCAAACTCCACGCGGTTTAGCAGGGACTTAGACATTTTCCATGATGCGCTGGAAGCCGTAGCGCCCTCCTATGAACGGGACCGCGCATCGCTTGAGGCTGCTGGCTTCCATCTCGAAATTATCATCAGCCAGCCGGGTTTCATTCGGGCCATTGTCCGAAGAGGCACCGAAGCAACTCAGATCGATTGGGCCCGTGACTCGGCTTGGCGGTTTATGCCGGTAGTCAAGCATGAAAAAGGTGGCTTCTTGTTACACCCAGTGGATGTAGCCACCAGCAAGATCTTGGCACTGGTTGGACGAAATGAACCTCGGGACTACGTAGATGCGCTCGAAATCATTGAAACGATTCTTCCTCTTGGACCGCTCGTGTGGGCAGCGGTGGCCAAAGATCCTGGATTTTCCCCAACTTCATTGCTTGAGCACCTTCGGCGGCAAGGACGCCATCGTCCGGAAGACTATAACCGTTTGGACCTCGTAAAGCCCTTTGATCCGGTCTCGGCCAAACAAAAGTGGATGAGCGCTTTGGAGCAGGCGTCGAACTTTATTGCCTCCAGACCGCCCGAAGAATCAGGCTGTTTGTATTGGGATGTAAAAACCTCTCGATTCACCCAGCCAGACTCCAAAACCGAGTCGAACATCATCCCTCATTTTGGCAGATCGGGCGGCATCCTGCCTAGGCCGAGTTCGGATTCAATCAAATAGTGAGATAAACTAGTTCCAATTGTACAATCGTGCCGATCATAAAGTCTTGCAAGTCGTGCTATTAGCAATTAGCCGCTCGCACCGCCTGTTGGAGCAGCGTGCGGAGATTAACGGGCCTATTCTCCGCACTTTTTGCGGGGAATAACGATATTTCCGGAACACATAGGCTATTCTCCGCATATTATGCGGTGATTACATCTTTTTTCGCTCGACTTAGGGTTGACATGTACATATGGGAATTGAACGATTGGCCTAGATTTCGGTGGCATAACCTACCGTTTTCCCACATTGAAAAGTCGTTTTACCACGAATTGGGTAAGCTTCTTGGCCGGATGGAAGGGTTGGGCTTCGAACTGAAAAGAGACGCGAATCTGAGAATTTTGACTCAGGAAGTGGTTAAATCGTCTGAGATTGAAGGCGAAGTTTATAATGACTTGTCAGTTAGGTCTTCCATTGGAAAGCGGCTAGGTATGGACGTAGGCGGCCTTCCTTCTTCAAACCGATCAATCGATGGAATTGTAGATGTTATTCTCGACGCAACGACCCACTTCAACGATCCGTTGACAAAAGAGCGGTTGTGCAAATGGCATCGCTCTCTTTTTCCGACCGGCAAAAGTGGATTGATATCCATTCAAACTGGAGCTTGGCGGCGAGCTGAGAAGGACCCGATGCAAGTCATTTCCGGCCCAACCGGAAGAGAAACGATTCATTTTGAAGCTCCCCCATCGCACAATCTAGATTCCGAAATTGACCGATTTGTAGATTGGTTTAATTCCGACCAGATCGAAGCGGGACCCGTGAAAGCAGCCCTGGCCCATTTATGGTTTGTTACCATTCATCCATTTGAAGATGGCAATGGAAGGATTGGCCGAGCCATTATGGAAATGGTCCACGCGCAGTTTGAAAAGAGTTCGCTTCGGTTTTTTAGTTTATCCAACCAAATCGAAAAAGAGCGAGACGAATACTACGCGGTTCTCAAACAAACGCAATCAGGCACACTCGATGTTTCTAGCTATCTGGAGTGGTATGTCTCTTGTGGTATCCGAGCAATTGAATCCTCAAAAGAGATACTAGCTGGAATCCTGACAAGAGCCATTTTTGGGGACCGGTATGCGTCTGAGGACCTCAATGATCGGCAGATCAGCATGCTCAACAAGCTTTTGGACGGCATCGATGGCGTCTTGTCCTCATCGAAATGGGCGAAAATGACCAAAGTATCCCAAGACACAGCTAATAGGGATATCAAAGACCTGATGGATCGAGGCATTCTAGTCCAAGACCCAGGCGGAGGTCGAAGTACTCGGTATTCGCTTGCCGACGTTTAAACCGCGTTAATAAACCTGCACCTCGGTAGCGGCGGAAATGGACGGCAAGGCGTGTTCGAAGAGCACGCGCACGGCCGTTGTTTCAATTGGGTCGAATGTCAGGACGTTGCGAGCAGAAACTTCGGGCCGAACGGGAAACGCGGTCAGCCCGGAAACCGGCGTCCATTCGCTGTCAACTAGGGCCTCAACTCGAAGCGTGCGCGGCTCAACCACCAACGTGTCTACGCGTCCCAAATACCGAAGGGCTCGGCCAAAAAGAAAGACGTTGACCTGCGAAACGGATGTGGGCTCCTCAAACTCCACCTGAACCCAGTCCTCGGCGTTTGGCGTGTTGTAAGGAATCCAGCGGTTGAACTGGTAGGTCATGAGGCCTTCGATGCCATCGTTGAGCACACGCCAATCGAAATCCGCTGGGTACGAGCCTGAGATTCGAGGATAATCCGAGCCATCTGTGTTCACTGCCAAATTGGCCGGCACTGCCGTAGCCGGTTGAACTTCGGCGCCGGCTGGCGTCCACACTTCGATTTCGGCGAGGCCGGTTCGAGCTCCGTCGGCATGCGTGAAGTGAACCCGAACCCCGGTCGTTTTAACGCGGCCCAACCTCACCTTGTTGGCCACACGCCCCGTGGGCCCGCCAGGCACTCGGGATTCGATATTAGCGTCAACCCAGGCTCCGTCCTTTTTGATTTCAACGCGGTAGGATGACGGAGGCACTACCCCCTCGCCATCATCCAAAAAGTGCAAATAGACCTCTCCTACGGTCTGCTCAGCTCCAAAATCCAGCGCAATCCAGTCCTCCAGGTTGGGCGAACCCTCGGTGGTAAAGCGCGTCGTGGGCACTTTGTGGTAGAAAACGGCGCCGTCGTTAGCGTAAGCTGCAGGGTATTGCGGGTTTTCGAACGAAGCTGAAATCTCGGGAAACGTCCGCCCATTGTTCACGGCAATGTTGTGGGGCCGGTCAAACTCCATCAATTCCCCGCTTCCTCCCAAGGACACCTCAAGGCGCCCCACATCATCCCGCTGCGCCACCTGTTTTCCACCTACCCGAATCTGAAGGCCCGCTCCGTTTCCATATTTGGAACCGTCGCGGTCCCAAATTACGTCCACATCCTTTCCGTGAATCTGGACCGATTCCGCTGCGAACCAGTCCCAATCGGACGGAATTAAGGGGTTAACCACTAGTTTCCCGCCGCTCTCTGGCCGAATTCCCAACAAACCGCCTAACACCAAGTCGGTGTAGCCCGAATGAAAATAGTGGTCGCTGTGGTTGGGGCGATCTCCGCCGAACCATGAGCCCGTGAACGGGTCGGCCACTTCGGCGATGTAGGGGCGCCCGTCTTTGTACTGCGTTTTTGCATACGTCTGGAGCAGCGAAACGTAGTCCGCGACGCTGACCACATCCTGGCTGTAGTTATTGAGCAGATTGGCCATTCCAACCAAGCTTTGCGTGGTGGCATACGGCCATGAGTTGCCGCTCCAACGGCAGCACGCGTCAAACACCTGAAAGAGCGTATCGCTCCGGCTTACCGTGGTGGGGCCGTAGGGCGCAGCAAAATGCTGTTCGTCCATCAAGAATTTCCACGCCACGGACTGCTCCGCGTCTGGCAAATTGAACTGCCACGGAACGTAGCCAATAAGCTCGCGCCCGTTGTCGTTTCCGGCGAAGGGCCCGGTTTCGTAGGTCAGGCTTTTGTCCTTAATTCCCGGCGGGTGGTCGCCCTTGAATTGGTGGAAGAAAAACTCGCGGTTTGGGTCCCAAAGCTCTTCCAACACACGCTGTTTGAGCGCCGCGGCCCGCTCAGCATACAACGACGCCTTCGTAGGGTCTCCAGCCAATAAGGCCGTGCTAGACATAGCGTTAAGGTCCCCAAAGAGGTACGAGTTTAGTGTTGGACGGTACCCTTCAACCACCCAATCGTCGGTGGTTTGACGGCTATTGATGTTAATTTCCATCCCATCGTCGTGCCCCGTCTTAAAGAAGAGGCCGTGGTCTGGGTCGAATTGGTCTGCTACCCAGCCTTCGTACTGTTCTTCCATGTAAGGCAGCATGGACACAATCCAGTCATC
>JABMOI010000119.1 GCA_013204185.1 bacterium
CTTCTGAAGTCGAATCCATTTTCGCCGTCCCGAGCGCCTTCTGGCGACGAAAACGTATAAGCGTAGTCAGAAAAAATGGTACCGCTTAATTTAATCGTTGATTGGGCGAAGGCGTTGTTGGTTTCCAGCAGCATCAGAGCGCACGCCAAGCAAACGTTTAAAGAGATCTTTTTCATTTATGACTCTAAGTAAAATGAGGGTGACGATCATTTCCTTGAGTAAGCTTGCGTTTCGATAAAAGAAATGCTAGCCATTCAATAGACATTCCATCCTGTAAATCAAGAAGGAATACTTAATACTACGAAGGCAATGTTACCTTATTGTTAACGGTCTGTGTGCGAACAATGAAGTTCAAGGTTTCTACGGAAAGTGGATTTTATTATGGACGGCTCGATTGAAAGGCGTGTTTGCAGGGGCTTTTATTACTGCATTGGTCCAATCTTCGTCAGAGACAACCGTTCTTTCAGTTGGATTTATTTCCTCCGGCCTCACGACGCTATCCGAGAGTTTCTGAGTGATTATGGTATCGGCTAGCACCTTATCTGCGAAGGTAGCTGGAATGACTTGGTTGATAAAAAAAGCGGGGTCATGCCAGAGGTGTGGCAATGTAAATGAGATCAATCGCCTCATCTTGCAACATATGTTCATATTCCGGATAAACAAGCGCACGAACCTCTCGGGCCAACGTCGTCGCATTAGACGTGTCAACATCACAAACAGCATGGATCCGTATTCCATCTACTTTTAGAAATGCCTTAGCGGCAAAGGCTGCGAAACCTCCTGCCCCAATAATTCCAATACTCAGTCGATGTGCCAATGATTTGATTGTTTAACAATGTCTCAATAAAACCCAGGTGATCACAAAGACAACAACAGTTCCGAGACATCCGCCACCGAGTTTGTAGGCACCGTCGCCTGCAAAAAGCCCTCAGAATACATTATTCATATCTACTTGTTTCTCAGTTAAACGATATTACCAGTTGCCGTGCAATCCTGTAGAGATGAGTCCTATCAAGAACATGATTGCGCCGAAAGGAGGGTAGTGCCAGAAAAATGGTCGGAATTGTCGGGGTGTCAGCAATACCTCCCATCCTAATCCAAACGACTGGTATGGGGTCTCAGGTTGGCTGTGCCGTCACCAATCCGAACATGGAAAACACGGGCTCAAGAACCGCTTCAATCCACCTCACTCATCCTTGAGAGACTGCGCCCAGTTTCGCCACCACATTAAGGTTGAGTAGTTCTTTCCGTCACCTCTTAAGTCAGCGTCGGTGGATGTGCCAGACATAGCTAGTGTGTTCCCGTCTGGGCTTATGTCAAACCACACACTGCCCACGGATGATTGAAGGCCAACGACCTTTTGTGGTACTCCTAGCACCTCAAAAGACGGATCAGTAGTGACTGGCACCTTGTAAATCCCATCTCCTTGGACCAAGAAATACAGGCTTTTTCCGTCAGGTGCCCACTTGGGAAGTTGCGCCTGTGGATAATTTAACGTGTTTTTAGACGTCCCGTCTACTGAGCGAACATCAATCCTGCCACCTCCCGGCCCACTCACTCCAAACGCAACGTATTTGCTATCGGGAGAAAAATCAGGATCCCGTTGGACACCCAGTGTAGAGTCTAAGACGGATTCACTTTCTGATTCCAGATTGTAAAGGAATAGGTCACTATCTCTTACAAAAGAAAGCCACTTTCCGTCGCGTGACAAATTTGGGCTAGCAGCGTCGCCTTCCACCAAACGAGATGCCGCCCCTGAGTTGTCTATCGCTTGTTTATAAATGCCGGGGCAACGCCTGAAGGGAAGTGTCACGACCCGCGACGGTCGTAGTCTAGTTGGCCGGCTTGTATACGATCTGGATGAGAGTGAAACCACTGAGACGCTCGATGCCTCTTTGGGTGGAGTGAACTACACTATTCCCTTCGGTTTGATTTCATTACTCACGTCCGAGAACCGTGAAGAGCATGGCTCCAAGTTCGCTCAGGTGACTCTCTTTAGCGGCGAGCGGTTGCAGCTCGAGCGCACAGGCGACCTTGGTGATGGAAATGCTGGTATATTGATCTTTGTTGATGAGTCCAACCGCCCAGAGTACGTACCGTGGCCCGACGTCATACAAGTCGAGTTCAGTCGCCCGCAAGCGATGTTTCCGCCAGTGGATAGGCGCTAGACTAAGACATTCCCCGAGCCGCACGTTTCAATTGGGAGTAAATGCTCCGTTTTAACAAGGATGTGGACTAAAAGCAGGAGAGCCGTCAAGACCGCGGAAGTCTCTATTTTCTTTCTCGACGAAGGCAGCGTATGATAGGCAAGGTCGTTTCTGACCTGAGGCTTTTTCAAAACACGTCCTTTGAATCAGAGAATACCGATGCTACAGATCTTCAATTTCCGGATTTGGGGTTCGTTTCAAGACAACGCCCCTCCTTTTGGCCTTCGACTTCTCTTTCGCTTGCCCATATTTTTGACGTTTTTCGCGATGCTAGGAGCTTCGGCGTATGCGCAGACGGCTCGCTTCGACCAGCCCTCGTATGCGGCTTCTTTTGATCAAGGTCGAGGTCAATTGCAGGTAGGTGGGCCCTTTGTAGGCATCGAATTTCATCATAGTCGACCGTTTCCGTCACGCATTAGTTTTTACTCCCCGGTAGCAAACAGCATAGATTTAAGCACCGATTATTGGAAACGGGATGTGTCCCAACCATTTAGGGTTATTCTTTCTGTCGACAGAGAGTTAAGAAATCTCCAAAATGAATCCTTTGGTTATCGCGGTACTCCTGCAGGGGTCGTCTTTTCGTCAGAAAACCCGCGATATGCTGTTGACGTGTCGTATCAGTTTGGTGAAGAGCTTCCCATCATGGCCATGCGTATTTCGGTCACCAACAAGGACGAGTCGCCCCAAAAAGTCGAACTTTCTGTCGAAATGGCGGCATCCTTGCACACGTCTCACGCTTACACATCCCTCGACAGCGCTTGGACTTCCTACCAAGACGAAGGTCAAACCTTTTTTGCGGATTATGAAAGCCCCGAAGCGGGAAACGCACGAGTATTTGTCCTCAATAAGGGTGAGGCCTCTGATCAAGTAGGCACTAAAGCCAATCGGGGACCACTATATCAACAAAATCCTGTTTCGTCATTCTCTTACCGCAAAACGTTGGCGCCGGGCGAATCAATCAACATCATTCAGCTAGTTGGCTCGTGCGATCGTAAAGATTGCGAAGCTATACTGGCCAAAGCCGGAAGTGCCTGGCAGGACGATGTAACAGCCTACGAAAATCGCGTATCCAATTACGCCCAAATGGAGGCGCTTTTTTCTGTGGCCGATACCACACTTTTCCAGACGATGCAGTGGTCAAAGGCTCTTCTGCAGGCCGATAAGCATTATATCGATGGGCACGTCGTACCGATGCCGACCCCTGCCCAATACAATTTCTTTTTTACCCATGACCTGCTGCTCACAGATCTGGGAGCCGTGATGTTTGACACCGAACGAGTGAAGGAAGACCTGAAGTATATCCTGACGTTGGCCCGAGGCGACAGCCTGTTGCCCCATGCTTACTACTGGCGGGAAGACGGATTCAAGACAGAATCAACCAACCCCGACAACTGGAATCATCTGTGGCTGGTCATTGCGTCGGCTTCCTATTTGCAACACAGCGGTGATCGAGCCACCCTATCTGAGATGCTTCCCATGATTCGGCAAAGCCTACGAATCATGCTGGAAAATGAACAGGCTGATTTGATGTACGCATCCAGGCCGGACTGGTGGGATATAGGAAATAGGTACGGAGCGCGCGCCTACATCACCACGCTCACGATTCGGGCATTACAATCCTATCTCTACATTGATACTGAGCTGGGTACGTCGGATCCAAAGGCTTCAAATTACGCGCGCTTGGCAGGGCGCATGAATGAGCAATTGGTGGACAAATTATGGGACGATGAAGCGGGTTATTTGCTCAATATGGTGGATTCCGTTAGTGTCGATCGACACTATTATTCCGGGTCGTTGTTGGCAGCCGCTTTTGGTCAATTGGACCAGGTCCGTATGCGCACGCTGTTGGAAACGGCGCGCAGGGAACTACTCGACGAACAAATTGGCATACGAAATGCCATGCCTCCCGATTTTCATGAATTGACGGAACGGTACCAGTTCCTTGAGGGAGAGGTAGGAGCGCCCTACAAATATATGAATGGGGGCGTGTGGCCTCAGGGAATCGCCTGGTATATTCTTGGCCTGATCGCATCCGACCAACCGGAGGCGGCTGCGCAAGCGCTTCGTGACTATCTGACCCTCGACGGAATCCGGCAAAGTCCCAACGGTCAGCCCGCGTTTTTCGAGTACCGCGAGGCCAATCCCGATTCCCCAACCTATGGTCAAATTGATAAAACCACGTTTTTATGGGCGGGAGGCTGGTACTTACATGTCCTGTATCAACTTTCGGGGGTACGGGAAAACGCCTGGAACGTCTCTTTTGAACCAAGAACTCCCGTCGCATTCGAAAATACGGCCTACGACTTGATGGTTGGTGGGCAGAAAAGCCGCGTCACGTGGTCAGGGAAGGGTTCAACCTTTAAGAGCATTACGCTTGACGGTATGGGGGCTGCATCGGCTGTTTTGACGGCGGCGGTGAACCGAATTGAGCTGGTACGCGGCCACCCGGAGAGCCCCTATTTGGCCCGGGCCAGTGCGCGTGTTACTCATGTTTCTTACCAGAAAAAGGAGCAAAAACTGACGATTACCGCTCGTGGGGTGCCCGGTCAAGACGTTCAATATGCTGTCTATTCACCGCTTCCCTTGAGATCCATTTTCGTTGACGGACTGGAGGGAATCATGGACCTTTCTATGATTGAAGAGGACATTGGCCTGTACCTCATTTCGTTCCGGACCACGTTTACGTCGGGGACGGGTACGGTTTCGGCCTCGTTCTAAGCTGTAAAACAAGCGTTTAGAGACAGATTATCGCCCAACTTGACTTAGTGAAGTTTATGTGATATTGTTCGGATCGAAACGTTTCGATAAATTTCTATAAACTGCGATGGCGTCACCAACGAGCGGACCGAAAAGGAGCACTATAAAAGACGTGGCTAAGAAGGCCGGTGTCGCGATTTCTACCGTTTCCCTTGTTATGAACGGAAAAGGATTCGTAAGCAACGAGACTAGCACGCGCGTACTTAATGTTGCGAAACAGCTGAATTATGTTCCGAGGCAAGCAGCGAGGAAGCTGCCTATGCAGAGTACCGGAAACATAGGCTTTGTTCTACGAGCCGATCACTTCGCGCGAAGTGAACCTTTTTATACCCGCATTTTCCTTGGAACAGAATTTGAAGCTCATTTTCACGGGCTTTATGTGCTTCTCACAACCATCCCTCAAAAGTTTGACGCCTCCCTTCATACCCCTCGCTTTTTACAAGAGCGTAACGTGGATGGAGTCTTAATTGCAGGGAAAGTCGATTCAGATTTTATTGAGAGTATTGCCGGTGCCCGTATTCCTTTGGTACTCATTGACTATCAATTAAAGGACCATCCTGCTGTTGTGATTGACAACCAGCAGGGCGCCAAGTTGGCCGTTGAGCACTTGGTGTCTAAGGGTCATGAAGACATCGCTTTTCTGGGTGCCGATATGTTGCATCCAAGCCTAAAAGAGCGGCTGGAAGGGTACAGGATAGGCCTTAATGATGCTAGACTGGGAAAACCTTCGTGCGAGATAGTCTCCGACCAAGGCGAACCGGACTATGGCACCGGTTTTGAGCTGAGCCAACAAATTTTTGAATGCAGTAAAAGACCTACGGCCGTTTTTTGCGCGAATGACTCAATCGCCATGGGCTTATTAGACCAAGCCGCGAGTCAAGGTATTCGCGTCCCGGAAGATTTGGCGGTAGTGGGCTTTGACGATGTGGCGCGAGAAGATCATTTCCGGCCTTCGTTAACGACTGTTCGGGTCTACAAAGAGCAACTGGGCGAACTAGCCATGAAGTACTTGAACGAGCTGATGGCCGGCTTTCCTGCAACCTATCCCAACTTTGAACGACGCTCGCACATCGTGCGAGTGCCTACAGAATTGATTATCAGAGAATCAAGTTAGTCGGGCCATTTTGGCCGCAAAAAGAATGTTTTTAAGCCTACCACAAAAAAAACATTCAAAATCCAATAACCTCACGAGGGGGTCTGAAATGAAAAATGTGTTACGATTTGGCTGGCGGAGTTCCGTTAGCATACTAGTGCTAGCTTTTTCCTTAGGGATATGGGCAGCGCCGGTATCAGCCCAAAATGAATTGTCATCCTTGATTTCCGCTAGTTCAGCAGCAAACTTGTTAGCCAACGGCGGATTCGAGACCATGAAGCCAGCCTACTGGGAGCCAACAGGCGCCGGTGCGACTTGGTCGAAAGAGCAATTTCGCACGCCGAGCTACAGCCTCAAACTCTCAGGAGCAGGCACGTCGAGCTGGGCTCAGAATGAAGCCGTTCGCAATTGGGTTGGCGGCATTCCTGGAGATGGGACACCCGAGATTATTGTAGGTGGCTGGGTCTATACAGACGGGGTCAACACCAATCCTGCGGATGATGCGTCTAAATTC
>JABMOI010000120.1 GCA_013204185.1 bacterium
ATTATGGCCAAGTGCAAGCGCATGCTTTCACGTTCTAGGGCATGGGTTCAAGTTCAAGTTCAGTCGTTCACGTTCAAGGGCAGGCGTTCACGAAACGTCCTCAAGTAAACGAAGATCACGATACCGGGCCACGAGCGGCTCAATGTCGGCATTAAACTTCGGAGACACCCTGAACCTGAGCCGAACTACGGCTTGAGCCTGATCGTCATATGCCGTTCGAGCGTAGGTATATTCCTCGGACAACACCTCGCCCACTTTTCTGATATGGGCGACTGCCTTCTGGTCTGTTACCGGGAGGAGCACATCCTGTTCAATAAAATCAGACTCAATAACGTCAAGTAGGCGTGCTTTGACCTCCGTAAGGCCAATTCCTCGCAGCGCAGACACAAATGCAGCCTCTGGATACTCCTCCTTCAGCGCAATCAACTGAAGCGGGTCCTCGATGGCGTCCACCTTGTTAAAAACGAGTAAGGTGGGCCTGTCGTGAGCCCCCAGTTCGGCGAGCGTTTCGTTTACGACCACCATTTGCTCTTGAAAGCGCCGGTGAGACGCATCCAACACATGTAGCAAGACATCTGCTTCACGCAATTCGTCTAGAGTGCTCTTGAAGCTCTCAATGAGTCGGTGAGGCAATTTTCGGATGAACCCAACCGTGTCTGAAAGCAAAATCTGCTTGTTGACGGCAATGAACGTTAACCGGGTTGTGGAATCAAGGGTCGCGAACAACCGATCTTCGGCCAACACGCCGGCATCAGCCAAGGCGTTCATGAGCGTCGACTTACCAGCGTTGGTATAGCCTACAAGCGAAACGCGGGTAAAGTCCGTGCGGCCTTTTCGCTGGGTCGTACGCTGCTTGTCAATCTTGAGTAATCTTTCCTTGAGCGTCGCAATTCTCAGGCCAATAATGCGCCGGTCGGTTTCAATCTGTGTTTCACCCGGACCTCGCATACCGATACCACCCTTCTGGCGAGAAAGGTGGGTCCAATGCCTCGTTAACCTCGTTCTTAGGTATTCTAACTGGGCAAGTTCCACCTGAGCTTTAGCCGTTGCCGAACGTGCATGACGGGCAAATATGTCCAGGATAAGGGCTGATCTATCCAATAGCTTGCAGCCAATTTCCCTTTCAATGTTGCGAAGTTGAATGGAGCTCAGATCGTCGTCAAAAATGATGAGATCCGCTTCCGTTTCCTCGGCCAAGGCACCAATTTCTTCAACCTTTCCGCTGCCTACGTAGGTAGCAATGTTAACCCGCTGAACCGAGGCAATGAGTTCCTCTACGATGTCTGCGCCAGCCGTATCAGCTAACAGGGCGAGTTCGCGCAGAGAGTCCTCCACGTCCAGCCGTGATTCGCCTTGCTTTACGACGCCAATTAGAATCGCCTTTTCGCGTTCAGATTTTGTAAATGGGTTGTGGGTCTTGACCGTTTCAGCCGAACCCCCACGTTTAAGATCAGTTTTCAAGCGCTTTGCGACTTGTTACGCGGTGTACGGGATGCTCCATTTGGACATCCAGCTTTGTTCGGACCAGGCTTCTGAAGCGATCGGCGCCTTGAATAGGCACGAAAAGATCCAATCGTTTCCGTTCTCCCAAATAATCCTGGTACAAAAATGTAAAATGAATTCGTTTCCCTTCGGCGACTTCAAAGTAGTCGGAAACCTGAGACCAACCGACGGCATCGCTCGAGCGGCCTGCCTCTGGGATCATGCCATACTCCGTGATGACCACCGAAGAAGACATGGCAACGGCCACAAACCAAGCCATTCCACCAATAAAATAGCCGGCAAAAACAGTCAGCTTTATCGGGGGAAAGGTGTTCTGGGCATACACCATAAACACAATAATGAGCCCCATGAACACGGTTGGCCAAACCGGAATATTTCTCCAGGATCCAACCTGCCATGACATACGCACACCACGAATTCTAAATCGATGCAGCAACGTCATAGCTAGCAGCAGGACAGTCACGCCCACAAAGCAGAGAACAAGAACGGTATGTAATACTTCGACCAAGTAGACTTTTTTATGACCGGCACGGCAAGACCGTGACCAGCATGGCAGGTATCAGCAAGAAGCGATGGAGCAAACTTACCTCACCCTTCTAAAGTGCAGATTCTGGTTTCCAATGCTTAGAAACCAACATTTCAAGGAGCAAAAAGATCAACGCCAGGCCCAAAAAGACGTTCCATAACTCAACTCCCGTCTTTGCAGCTCGTAATTGATCGGCCATTTCTTCGCCGCCAGACAACGAGAGATTCATGACCGAGACGGGCCGTCCTGCCGACTCTCCAAAATTGATTGCGGCATCCTCTGGGTCCATCAACGATAGATTTGACTCGCGCGGACTTGGATGCACAACAATCTGTCGAATCGTTTCGCCATTGACTTCGATATTGAAGGACCCTGGAATAAAAAATGCCCCTCCCAATTGGGCCACTTTTCCGCCCTGCACATTTCTCTGTTCCGGAATGAACTCCAATCCCGTTTCATCTCGAACCACAATGGTTTCTGAGCCCTGAACGCCGGCCAAGCGAAGCTGAAGTGTCTGCTGCACAATCATAGACTCGCCCGATACGGATCCGGTAGCCGAGAGGTAGTAAAGCGAACGGTATAGTAACGGCAAAAACAAGCCACGGACAGGCAAATCGCTCCACCTAACACCTGCTTCCACACTAAACAGCAAGACCGAGCCTTGTCCGGATCGTATTTCTTGGAGGAATGGCAGACCACCTGTCAGGCCAATGATGGTCTGCTCCGTTCCAAGTCCGGGAGCGTACGAAATCGACGAATAGATGATGGGTTGTTCGAGTTCGGGGGCTTTTCCTGTGGCGTCGGGCTCAAACATCCCCTCAAACAGAGGATGATCCGTGTCTACGCGGTCAAATGCCCCAACGGTAAGTCCATCTTCAGACATTGAAGGAAGCGCCAGAATTCTTCCTCCCCCCAAATCGGATAGCAAGGTGTTGTATTCGTCCAGCTGAAAGGAATCGGTTGGAAAAAGAAGCAGGCCGCCTCCACCGTTAACATAGGAAAGGAGAGCAGACTGTTCTCCGGATGAAAAAGACGAGACTCCATTTAAAATAACGGCATCGTATGCTCCTAGCGAAGCGCCCGAGGGTCCGGTTTCGGCAATTTCGTCGGTTTCAAAGCGAACTAGACCGCTCGCCAACTCACTCGACAAGCCGAGGCGCAAGTACCCAGAAGCTGCATTGCGCCCGTTAACCAACAGCAGGTTTCTAACTTCTGGAACGAGGAGAGAGAACCGGCGCGTATTGTCATACAGAAATTGGTTGTCTTCAATTTCGACCCGACCTGTGATCCAGCCTGTTTGACGGGGGGTTACCGAAAAGCGAGCACTAGCCTGTGTCCCGGCAGGGATGTCCAACGTTGCCTGAGCTACCCTCGTTTCCCCCATAAACACCGACGCCACGACTCCGTTAGCGTCTTCTGTGCCGTAATTGGTAAACATCCCTTCAAGTTGAACCGGCTGCCCTTCGGCAATAATTTGGCTCAAAATGTTCACGTTCGAAACGTCAATGTTACCACGTCCATCCGTTCCAACGGGCAGAAATACGACTTGAATATCCTCTGAAACAGGGACCGAGGTTGAGTCGGTGTACGTGGAGGCTTGAAAGTCTGAAATGACGTATAAAACGCGATTCAAATTCGCCTGGCTAGACAAGGCATCGGCTGCAGCCCGAATAGCGGCGGTCAGAGTTGAAGCGCCTTCTTGAGGTTCGAGCGCCGCAATGGCTTCCAAGGCAGCCGCCTGGTTTTGGTAGGTCACGGGTTCAGCAACTGTTGGCTGCGAAACCAAAATCAGTTCATCGCCAGACTCAAAATCATTTAGCAGTTCAGAAGCGATGATCTTTGCTTGGTCCAGGTAGGCACCAGAACCGTCCCTCAAGGACATCGATGTTGAATGGTCGAGCACCACGGCCATGGTGGAGCGGCCTTGGTTACCGAAAACGCCAGCCAGCGCGCCCTCCAATGTGGGACGAGCAAAGGCGAGCGCGAGCGCAGCGAGCGCTAATGTCCGAAGCGCCAACAAGAGCCACTGCTTGATTCGAACCCGTTGCATCGTGCTCTTTTTGAGCTCGTGCAAGAAAGCCAACGAGCTAAAAGCTACCCTGCGCGGCCGCCTGAAATTAAACAGGTGGATAATGAGCGGAATGGCTGCCGCAGCCAGTCCAAGTAGCAAAATGGGGTTAAGGAAGATCATTCAGAAAAAGCGAGTGGCGGCCTTGGCCTAGGATTGGAGTGCCCGGAAGAGCCCTTTAGATCCAATATCGAGCCCTTCCTACATTGCGCAAGCTAGCGCAGTTCCACTTCGCGTGGCACCAAATTCTTCGCGCCTTCCAGCATCCTATTACGACCTCACGCGTTGCAGGAGTTTGCCCCGAGATTATGACTGCATTACGCACCTCTTTTGCATGGCCACAGTGACCAATAACACCCCTGATTCGGCGGATACGAAGCCTTCAACGTCACGTTTATTGATTGTTCGGGGGGCCCGTCAACACAACCTCAAAGGGGTTGATGTTGAGATCCCACGCGGAAAACTAGTGGTCTTTACAGGGCCTTCAGGGTCGGGCAAGTCGTCCCTAGCCTTCGACACCATTTACGCCGAGGGACAACGGCGCTACGTCGAAAGCCTTAGCGCCTATGCACGGCAGTTTCTGGAGCGAATGGACAAGCCCGATATCGACTTCATTTCTGGACTTGCCCCCGCCATTGCCATCGAACAAAAAACCGTCTCGAATAATCCGAGATCCACGGTGGCAACCCAAACAGAGGTGTATGACCATTTACGGCTGCTATTTGCTCGAATTGGCATTACCTATTCGCCTGTTTCAGGTCTCCCCGTTACGAAAGATTCGCCCCGCTCCTCGGCGCGCGAACTGATAGAGACACTCGAGGAAGGCGCCCGATTCTACCTGTGCTTTCCGTTTCCCGACCACAAGAAAAAAACGGTGAAGGACGAACTCGTAGTTCTTCAGAAGCGTGGTTTTTTCAGGATTTTGGCTCTTCCAACCGAAAAACAAGCGGAAAAAGGCGTTGCTGAAACGGTTATTGACTTAAATGAGACAACGCCAGATAGCGTCAAAATTGCCCGTGATCGACTGTACGTCCTAGTAGATAGACTAATTGTTCGGAAACATGATATCGCAGTTGAATCCAGGCTAGCGGACTCGGTAGAACAAGCGTTTTCGGAAGGGGGAGGCAAATGCATAGCCGTTATTGCAGGTAAGGGTAAGTCCAAATCCTTCAGCCAGTTCTTTGAGCGCGACGGCATTCGTTTTGACGAACCTTCTGCTCATCTGTTTTCATTTAACTCGCCTCTTGGTGCCTGCCCGGTATGCCAAGGCTTTGGAAAAACGGTCGGCATTGATCCTGATTTGGTTGTCCCCAATCCTGATCTTTCGATTAGACAGGGAGCCATCGCGCCCTTCCGAGGGGATTCCTGGAGCGCCTATTTCCGTTCACTCATTCGCGTCGCTGCCGATGAACGCATCAACATCGATATCCCGTATTCCCAGCTGGACGAAAAATCAATCCAACTGATATGGGAAGGGAAGGCTGATTACGACGGGATTTTCGAGTTTTTCCGATACCTGGAAAAAAACAACTTTAAGATGCATTACCGCATCTTTCACTCTCGATTCCGCGGGTATTCCCGGTGCGCCGAGTGTGACGGTTCACGTTTGCACAAAAAAGCCCTGTACGTCAAGGTTGACAACAAGCATATTGGCGAGATCTGTGAAATGACCACGGCCGACGCCCTTGAGTTCGTGTCCCAACTCAAGCTGAGTGAGCACGACGAAGCAGTGGCAGGCCGTATTCTAGAAGAGATCCGAAAGCGCCTCACGTATCTGGTTCGCGTTGGGCTGGACTATTTGACATTAGACAGGCTCAGCCAGACCCTATCCGGAGGGGAGAGTCAGCGCATACATTTGGCCACATCACTGGGATCCTCGTTGGTTGGAAGCCTCTATGTGCTAGACGAACCCTCCATTGGGCTGCACCCACGCGATACCGACCGGCTCATTGGCATTCTCGAACACCTCCGCGATATCGGAAATACGGTACTTGTTGTCGAGCATGAAGCCGAAATGATGAAACGGGCTGACTACATCTTAGACATGGGTCCCGGAGCGGGAAGACATGGCGGAGAAATTGTAGCTCGCGGTACGCTTGCCGACATTCTAGCGGATCCTGCCTCGCTTACAGGCGCCTATTTGAGCGGAAGAAAGCAGATTGAGGTTCCAGCAAAGCGCCGAGAAAAAAACGAGCGAGATCAAATCACGATTGAGGGTGCGCGTCAGCACAACCTGAAGCATCTACAGATCTCCTTCCCTCTGGGTATGATCACGTGTATCACCGGGGTCAGTGGCAGTGGAAAGTCGACATTGGTGTACGACACGCTCTATCAGGGCCTTGCTAAACTGAAAGGTACCCATTCTGGTGAAGCGAAGGTTGGCCGGCACAATGCGATCCGCGGGCATCAGTTGGTGGACCAAGTTGAAATGATCGATCAATCGCCCATTGGAAGAAGCCCCAGATCCAACCCTGCGACTTATGTAAAAGCGTTTGACGCCATTCGATTGTTGTTTTCAAACACCTATCAAGCGCGAATCCGTGGATACAAACCGGGCTATTTTTCATTCAACGTGCCAGGTGGCCGGTGTGAAACGTGCCAAGGCGAGGGTGTGGTACGCATTGAAATGCAGTTTCTCGCGGATCTGTTTCTGGAATGTGAAGCGTGCAAAGGAAAGCGTTACAAGCAGGATGTGCTCGAAATTACGTACCAAGGTAAGTCCATCCACGATGTGCTGGACATGACCGTCGAAGATGCACTGTCTTTCTTCTCAGAAGACAAAGGCCTCGTTAGAAAGCTTCAAACCTTATGCGATATCGGGTTGGGTTATCTCAGTCTGGGCCAGCCCTCAAACACCCTATCGGGCGGGGAAGCGCAGCGAATCAAACTTGCGTCTCATTTGGGAAAATCGACCCGGGAGCGCACACTCTACATTTTTGACGAGCCGACGACGGGATTGCATTTCGACGACATCAAAAAGTTGTTGACAGCCTTTAATGCGTTGGTAGACAACGGCCATTCGGTATTTGTGGTCGAACACAACATCGATGTGATCAAAGCCTCAGACTACGTTATTGACCTGGGTCCGGAGGGAGGCGTTCGAGGAGGTTTTGTCGTGGCAGCAGGAACGCCAGAAGAAGTAGCTGCTGTTGAAGGGAGTCACACAGGGTACTACCTAAAGCCGTTATTGCAAAAGTAAAGATTAGTCTCTGAGCAGCATGATGTTGTCGAAATCGGCACTTGCTACGGAATTTGTATCGTTTGAATCCGACCAGAGTCGAATAAATAGCGGTTTGTTCGGCGGGTTTTCCCCAAAGACTTCTTTGTAGTCTGACACCACGTCACGGCTTATTGATAGCCATTGTCCTGTACCGTTCAAGCCACTCGAAACAACGATAACCTTGAGCTTTCCGTACGAAATCACGGTCCCGACGGGCAAGGTTGTGCTGTACACGTATTTGATGGTTTTAGGCCGCTTCAGTATGAAGCCTTCGACCGAAAATACCACATAGATGCCAGCGCCCGAATCATTCTTTCGATCATCGTCTTCCCGCGCTCCGGTTGGCAATTGATTCGCCCTCCATTCCCAAGCCAAATGAGAGTGCTCGCGAAGGTCCCAATTGAATGAGTCTCCGTTTTCCCGGTTTATATGGACGGATTCACCATTGGCATAGGCCCGAACAAACTTTCGGCCACCTTCATGTTTCGCGTAGAACCACTCGTCGTCATCCACAAACTGCTCAGTCAACGGGACTAGTTTGCCCTCTAGCTGCGCCTTCCATTTCACCGGCAAGGCGCCATCACCATAGGATTCAAAATCATCCAAAACGATCTTATCCACCTGGCTATGGGCAAGCGGTACCTCAGGTGCCGCCCAAAACATGAGAGAAACGCTGAAAACAATAAGGAAGTTAGATTTCATACTTCTTAAGCCGAACTCAACCCACCAAAAGCAACATCGCCTCCCGGACTAGCTATCCATTCTCGCTTTCTTCGTTGGGGACGTTGACTGCGTTTCAAGGTCAGTGCGTAATTGGATCCATTGCGTAGATTGGGGGCCATTCCCGCCAGACCACCTACTAACTGCGCCCGTTTCGTCGCCCTTCCACTTGTTAAACCGACTCAAATCTCTTCGAACGTCGATCGCTGGGAAACTAGGTACACCGACTGGGAAACGGATTGTGTCGTTTCTTCGAGCCGCTCTTGGTCTAATTGTCGTCGGGATTTTAGTCAATCAGCTGTCCTCCATTGGGTGGAAAAGCCTGATTTCTAACATGCCACGAACTCCGTGGTTCTATGTCACAATCGCTGTAATGTATGTCACATTGCCGATTTTCGAGACCGGGGTTTATGGAAGTTTCTTCGAGGTCCCAAAAGGCAAGTTGTTCTCTGTATTTGTGCGCAAGAAGATCCTCAATTCGGACTTTATGGGCTATTCCGGTGACGTGTTCGTCCTTTATTGGATCAAAGATCGATTGGGCATCCCTGAGGGCAAGGTGTTTCGATTCATGGTCGATAACGGCATCACGTCTTCGCTCGGCGCCTTCTCGGCAACGGGTCTCATGCTTGGATTCCTGGCAAATCTGTTATCAACCTGTATCTCGTCCATTTTGCACGTTTCACGCTTAATTTTGGCATGCAAATTCTGCAATGGTGGGTGGTTATGCCGTATATGCCGTTCGACGTTTGGGGGACGATGCTGGCCATTGTTACCATTTCAAACAGGCTGCCCTTCATTCCTGCGAAAGACCTGTTAGCCGTTTCGGTTATTCTGGGCGTATCTGGCGTCGTGGAAGGTAGCAGCGCCGCCATTTCAGCCATGATGTTGACCCGTTTCGCTATTGATCGACTTCTAAATTTGAGTTTTTTCATTCCGCTCTCTCTTTCAGATCGAAAAAGAACGTCTAAATAGAAACCAGAACCCTCTATTTGGACCATTTTAGCGGTTTTTTAGCTCCTTGAAAAAAAGTTGATCTTTTTTTGTTACCCCCTGAGACTTTTTGCTCGGTCAGTGCGGCTATAGGGTTGTCGGCTCCGGTGTAGTTAATACCGGAAACAGGCACACCCGGCAAACATTGATCAATTTTGGCCCCCATACTTAAAATTCCGCTTGGACGCGATAAGCGTATCGCCATCTTCACGGGTGCATACAACCACGTGGTGGACGGCGTGTCTTTAACGCTAAATCGCTTGGTTTCGTACTTGGAGTGTGAAAACACGCCCGTGCACATCTTTGCGCCGACGGTGCAACAGCCTGCCCTAGCGCACGCGGGGACGCTTACTTCGGTGCCATCCGTTAGCCTCCCCGGTCGGCCAGAATATCAAATGTCAGTGGGTATGTCCCCTCGCGTCATTGACGAATTGGACAAATTCCAACCCACCATTGTGCACATTGCGACTCCGGATCTGCTTGGACTGCAAGCACTTGCCTACGCTCGTATCCGCAAGATCCCCGTTGTTGCCTCCTATCATACCCACTTCAGCTCCTACTTGTCGTATTACCATATGAACAAGCTGGAAGGTGTTGCATGGTCGTATTTGAGGTGGTTCTACAGTAAGTGCGAACACGTATATGTGCCTTCGCGCTCTATGGCGAATGTGCTGAACGAGCACGGTATTGTAGACGGCGTTGAACTCTGGCCAAGAGGCGTGGACATTACCATGTTCCACCCCGATAAACGGTCTATGGAATGGCGCAGAGAAAAAGGATTTGCGGACGACGAGATCGTGATCTCCTTTATTAGCCGCCTAGTTGTAGAGAAAGGACTCCAGATTTATGCTGATGTCGTTGAATCACTGCGCGACTCTGGCAAAAAAGTCCGTGTGTTGGTGGGCGGTACTGGACCCGCCGAAAATATTTTACGTGAGCGCTTTCCACGTGCCGTTTTCCTAGGGCATCTAACGGGAAATGAATTAGCAACCGCATACGCTTCGTCAGACATCTTCCTGTTTCCCTCTGAAACCGAAACGTTCGGCAACGTGACCTTGGAAGCGATGGCGAGCGGCACACCTACTTTGTGCGCCAATGCAACGGGAAGCAGCTCGCTGGTTGTCCATGGCGAAACAGGGTATTTGGCTGAACCCGGGGATGTGAACTCCTTTATTGAGTATGCTCACTGCCTGATTGACGATACCGAAAAACGCATGGAAATGCGTGTGGCCGCGCGGCGCGAAGCAGAATCTTATAGCTGGCGCCTTATTTTGGGTCGTATCAACGGATTCTATGACAAGATCTTAGTTCGTCCGGAAGCTGCTTAACCTCATTATTTGGCCTGCCCGTGCGTCTGGTATTCGTTTCACACTCCTTTTCTCCGCCAGACCGCCCGTTAGCAAATGTCGGTGGAATGCAGCGAGTGGCCATGGAGTTGGATACGGCCATTCGAAGGCTACCTTCTTCCCAAGCAACAATTCCTGGTGATGGCCAGCCCGTTTCAGACCTTCCTGGCACTGACTCTCCGCGTTCTGGCGCTCCCAAATTTCAGTATGACGCCATTGTCTTGACAGCCAGTTGGAAGTGGGTTCATTTGTTGGCTGTTCCCTTTCTGATACGCACGTACTTTGAGCTGGCTATGCTCATTCGCAGGCGTGACGTCGATGTAATCCTTTTTTCAAGCATGGTAACGGCGGCATTGGCCGTCCCATTGCGTCGATCTCTTCGAAAAAATCGAGTCAAAACAGCAGCTATCGTTCACGGCCAAGATGTGACGAAACCGGTTCGGCCGTACCAGTTGTTTGTGCCGAAGGTTTTTGCCGCCCTGGATATGGTCATGCCCGTTAGTAGTGCCACTGGAGAGGCTTGTGTAAAACGAGGCCTCGCTCCGGAAAAGGTCGCCGTGGTACACAATGGTGTAAAGCTCGATCGCTTTGCGCGCTGTCAATGGCCTGCTGGAAGCCGGTCGGCTCATCCGTTTAGATCCACACTCGCGCCCAATGTCCTTCTTCTTGCATCCGTTGGAAGGCAGGTAAAGCGGAAAGGGTTTGCTTGGTTCATCGAACATGTGATGCCCAAGCTACCCGACCATGTTCATTATTGGCTCGGTGGCGACGGCCTGAACAAGCGAACATTCAAGCTGCGATTGAAAGCCATTCGTTGCAGGATCGAGTTCGGCTTCTGGGACGCATGGGGGATGCTGAATTAACGCAGTTGTATCAAAGTGCGGACGTGTTTGTAATGCCAAATATTCCAATTCCAGGGGACATGGAGGGGTTTGGCATTGTTATGCTTGAGGCCGCGATGAACGGCTTGCCTGCCGTAGCCGCCAGACTCGAAGGGATCAGAGAAGTGATCACCCCAGGAAAAAATGGGTACTTCGTGGAATCTGGAGACGTGGACGGATATGTTTCCCGTCTCGTTTCACTTGATTCAAACCGGGCGTCTCTCAACGAGCTTTCCGTGAGCTCTACGTCACATGTCTCAGCCACCTTTGGTTGGGATGCGGTCGCCCAAAAGTATGTAGACTGCCTGCAGGCGTTGTCCAAGTAGCGCGCCCAATCGATCGGTTAATTAGAACGGTCTTCCATCCATTGTAGCAAGGCAGGCAAGAAAATAAGCGCAGCAACTAAGGTCGCGCCAATTCCTAGAACTGCAAGCATCCCAATAGATTCCAAGCCTGGATGAAAACTCAACAAGAGCCCGGCAAAGCCCACCATCGTGGTTAGCGATCCCATGGCGACGTGTTCTCCGGTCGAGCGCAAAACGCGCAGTATGGAGCCCCGCCCCTCTTCCTGATACCTGTGCACCATGTGGACACCGGCGTCGTTTCCAATACCCAGAACGGCAGGAAGCACAATGAGGTTGTAAAAGTTGAGGCGAACGTCCACGAATTCAACCATTAAAAGCATCCAAAGCACGCCCACTAAGAGTGGTAACACCGCCAAAGCGGTCCATCGGACCGTATTGAAGTTGAGGTACATCAATATCAAAACGAGAGCAAACGTCGCGAAAACCATCCACGGAGCTTCTCTTCGCATGAGCTTGAGCATGTCTGCAGCTACAAGCGACGTACTGCCTGCGTGATATTCCTTTCCGTCGGCGGTAACAATAGATCCGACATCTTCAGAAAAGGCAATCGAGGCTCGGCCGTCAGATAGACCCACTGACGGATAGATAATTACGAAATTGCCTAACTCCCCATTTTTTGAGGTGAACTGCTTCCTCAAAAACCCAGGTACTTCCTCAAAGGCGAGCACTCGGTCTGTACTGGCTGCTCTTTCTAGTCTAGCCAGGTCCTCTGATTCCTCGACATCAAGAAAGGGATCGTCCAATATGGCCCGAATGGCAGACAGTCTTCGCAAGCGTTCTTGTTGCGCCTCGGCTACCATGGGAAACCGATCTTGAAGCGACTCGACCCGGTCAATTGTGGGCGATAGTGAATCTGATTCTATTCGGAGGTTTAGCGCATCCGTGATGGGCTGAATTTCGTCGGCTGAATCCACCACGACGTAAGCTGGGTTTCTTCTGCGCTTGTCATTGTACACTTTTCGCTCAATGTCATGACGGGCTTCGTATTCAGTGTACGTGGGCTCTAGCTCCCCAAATCTGTATTCAAAGGAAACTCGTGGCAGCATCACAATGGCCAAGCCAACTGCTGCAAAACTCAACACCAAGACGAGCCGAGCGGCTGGAAACCGGGTCGTAGTCTTTGCCCTCTCCGTTGCAACGTGACCGGCCTCCAAGTTTAACAGACGCGCTTTTTCAAAAATCGAAAGGAGGGCTGGCATGACCATTAACATGGCTATCAATGCAAACACAATCCCGAAACCAGCGATAAACCCAAATTGAGAAAACCCTCTAAAATCGGCCAGCGTGAGCACAAACATGGCCATTGAGGTGGTTAATGCCCCTACCGTGATGGCTTGTCCGGTGCTAAGAAAGGTGCTTTCCGCCGCATCAATCACCGATAGCCCAGAGGCCCGTTCTTCGGAGTACCGCGCGTAGAAATGAATCCCAAAGTCGATACCTAACCCAAACAGAACCAGACCTAGGGTGGATGTCATTAGGTTGAGTTCGCCGTAACTCAGATAGGCCATCCCAAAAGTCCAGGAAAGACTCATTAGAAGAGGAAGGCCTATTACCAGGGCCATAATGGGCATACGCGCCAATTCAGCAAGGATAATCTTAATTTGAAAGGTTCGACCCGCTCTTGCTGCGTACGATTTGTAAAAAAAGTACAACACGACCATGAGCAGAACCGCAAAGATACCCGAGCCAAACGAGCTCAACACATCTTGTTGAATGGTTTGCACCTCGATCATTTGCCGAAGCAAGCGCCCCGCCGTGGTCACCTTCATCTCGGACCCATAAGAAGCGGGGTCCATGTCCGCAATGACCTGATCTAGGTCTCGATACGCATCTTCGATAAATGAAATGTTAGAAGAAGCCTGTGCAGGGAAAAACCTCAGCGCCATGGTCAAGCTGTCATCCGAAATCGGATATTCTTTTGATACGATCTCATTGTAAATCGAAGACAGTTCTTCGCCCACAGAGTCCGGCTCAACCTCTTCATCATCCAATTCAAAATAGAAGGGAGACGCTTCCAGCTTGGCCTGCTCAATCTGGTCCTGCAGCCATGACTCTAACAAGTCTAGCTCGGCCGGAGTCGCAAAGTAGAGCGCGTTGTCCTTCAGGAACTCGGTGTCCTTTCTAAACTCAACACGCTGGAAATAGGGCTCGTCGTATCCTTCACCTTTGAGGGCCAACACCTTCGGGATAAGCGCTTCTGCGAACCTAAGATTGGCCTCAAATGAGCCACTTTCTATTGCAACCGATGCTTCACTTTCACCCCCTACGGTAGCCCTAAGTCGTTCCAGCGCTTGTGAACTGGGGTATTCTGGCGGAATTAGGTTCGCGAGATCGGTATCGATCTTTAAGTTCATCGCAAGCCGAACTCCTACAAAGGAAAGGACGGATGCTATGAGCACCACCCAAACAGCATGCTTGATAATACCCCTGATTAGTGGGCTGAGTCGCTCAAAAAACCGGTGCATCATGGGAATGAGGAGATAAAAGTTGCCAAAAGTGGCCTATTAAATGGCTTGCATCAAACACGCATCGGCTTAGATTAGTTCGATCTAAACCGACGATTTGTGGAATGATGTGTAATTACGCACAAAGTAGCTCGGATTTCCACTTAAAACTCCCGATTTTAGGAAGCGAACTCTAGGAAGCGAAGGTCCAGCCACGGGGCCGTACCTCTCGGCATCGGAGTACATATCCATTTAACCTGCACCTCACTCATTCCATCATGGCGACAAATCCCAACACGTATGAAGCGCTCGAAGTCGGGCAATCGTTCACTGTTAACCGTGTACTCACCGCTGAAGATGTTCAGATGTTTGCAGACCTGACCGGAGACGACAATCCAATTCACATCGACGAAGAGTACGCAAGTGGCACTCGTTTTGGAAAACCGATCGTTCACGGCATTTTTCTGTTGGGAATTATTTCGAAGGCGTTAGGACGCGATTTCCCGGGTCCAGGCTGTATTGCCGTTTCAATTCAAGCCAAGTTTTTACGCCCCGTACCGGTTGGTTCAGAAATTACCGTTGAAGTGAAAGTGGCCGAAAAGATTGAAAAATACCGCCACATCCGCATGAAAACGTACATCTACCTTGGAAAGAAGATGTGCGTAGGCGGCGAAGCAACGCTCGTTCCTCCGGGAGAATCTAACTAGCGCCCCAGGTCAAGTTGGCCACAGAGTGCTCGGGCTGCGCTCGAGCCTTTTACAGCCCCCGTCTCCTTACCTAACGATCTTGTAGGTGGTGGCGGCCGGAATTTGTTCTGTCGCTCCTACCTGATTCATGATCGCGAGGGTTATCAAATCAATACTGGGTAAGGACACGTAAGGAGACACGAGTGCATCGAAGCGCGTAGGGGAAGTCGCTGTCCTGAGAGCCACTCGGTTGGGCTGAGTGTTTAAGATCGCGGCATTCGTTTCCCTTCGGAAACCTTGCATGGTACTGGAAAATGCGTAGCCATAGGTGCTGTATTTTTCCTTCGTCGTCAACCCGGTAAACGCAAAGACCATTCCGTCAAAGTCGATATACTGGGCGCGTAGTCTTAAAACAGTGCCTTTGTCGTCAGTACCCTCTGCGATTACGTAGTGTGCAGAAAATCCTCCGGCTTGCCCGATTCCGCTTTCAACAACTTGAACTCCTTCTTGAGCTTTAAACGCATCCGCGGCTTCACGTGCCGTTTGATGCTTTGAGTCCACTTCTAGGTAGATGACCGCTTCTTGGCTTTCAGGTACCATTACCACGCGCGATGGCTGGTTGATTGTCTGGAAGCCTTCTGGAATAGGGAAGCTAAACTTCATTTGGGGATGATGGAACATGCCATTCTGTACGAATCCCTGGCGGGGATCTTCGCCGAAGACCAATCCCTCAACGTGCCGGAAAAACGAGGCCTTTCCTAGCTTGTTCATAGCGTATTCCGGAGAATAACGAGCTGCGCGTTGCAGTATAAATTCTTCTCGATCACCTGGATCGGGGTGCGAAGACAATAAGCTCGGGAGCGTCTGGCCGCTCTGCTCACCCATTCGCTTCAACGAACGGAAAAAAGCGGACCCTTCTGAGGCCTTGTACCCGCTCATCGCAGCATATTCAACGCCGAGTTGATCCGATTCCGTTTCTGCATCTCGACCGTACTTAAGAAACAGCAACTGCGTGGCAGTGCCGCCCATGTTGAGCACGTTTTCTGCGGCATTTCCACCCAAAACCGCTTGGCTACCGATGGCCCCCAAGATGAGTGCTCCCATCCCAAACTGTTGCTTGCGCATGGCTCTAGATCCGTGTCTACCAACAACATGGCCAATTTCATGGCCAAT
>JABMOI010000121.1 GCA_013204185.1 bacterium
CCGAAACACCGTTTTCAGCACAGTCCCACGATCGCTTGAAACCACCTTGCCGCTTTTGGTCTACTTTTAGGTTGCCGTCAACAAGTTAACATCAACTATGAAGTTGCTGTCCTGGCAAGTAGCCGCGCACAAGAGCGTCTAAATACTTGCGAGCCGAAGGTATAATGGAGTATCGAGGACTTCAAGGAGGAGTGATTGGGCGATGACTTTTTCTCTATTGCGGCTTCCAAAAACTTCATTGTCATTCTCGAAATCCTTCAAGAGCAGGGTTGCACGTGGGAGTCGGCTGCAGAAGTTCGCCTTCTGGATCAACTGGTACGAAAGGTGAAATGAGTTTCGATAATCAGCGTTTGTTGAGGGTGCACTTCCATGCAGACTGTAGTTTTTTTTCGGGTGCCGAGAGAATGATGCCTCTAATCTGGAACTCTCCGGTCGCGAATGATTCTTTGGAAATGTCCATAACCTATCGTTCAACTGCACCGTTTTCATCTGAACTTCAGGTCTTTGCGCCGTCTAGCCTTGCGCAGAAACCACTCTCACTACCCACGCCTTTTGGGAGAATGCAGATTGACCCCGATGGTGGATTGAAATCACAGCTGAAAAGAATAAACAATATGCTTAGAGCTTTTGGTGACGCACTGTTGAACTACCCTCGATTTGCTCTATGCTCGTTCCGAATTTGGCGAGTTCTGAAATCAGACGTGCCGGACGTGGTTCACTTAAACAATGGTGGCTGGCCAGGAGCAATCAGCGTCAGAGCTGCCGCAGTGGCATCGAAACTGGCGGGCGTAAACCGCACCGTTTTGGTTGTCAATAACATGGCCTTTGGCTACCGTTCGCCGCAGCGTTGGCTGGATTACCCAATTGACCGCTTGGTTAAGAACTGCGTAGATGTTTTTGTCACAGCTTCGGAAGACGCGGGTTTTCGACTGGATGAAGTTCTAAATCTCCGTCCTAGCTTGCGGGTAAGAATCCCGAATTCATTCCCGCTAGAACCAGAAGTGAATGCGTATTCAACCGATCCCGCGCTCTCAGAGCGGGACCCGGAAATGGTGATAGTTGGATCTGTTGGCTTGTTAACAAGTAGAAAAGGACAGACATATCTAGTTTCCGCATTCTCAAAGTTGATTTCGGATCACCCACATTTAGGGAAAAAAGTCAAACTTTGGCTGATCGGTGAAGGTGAGGACAGGCAAAAAATTGAAGACCTGGTTTCAGAGCTGGACCTAGCTGATCGAGTGCGACTCTTCGGGCAAAGAGCCGACTACTTAGACATCATGAAATGCATGAACATCTACGTACAGCCGTCAGTGGAGAACGAAGATTCTCCCCTCGCAACGCTTGAAGCCATGAAATTGAAATTGCCGGTAATCGGTAGTTCAGTTGGTGGAATCAAAGAGCAAATAGTCCATTCAGAAACAGGTCTTTTGGTGCCGGCGACAGATGTCACCGCGTTAGCAGAGGCCTTGCACAAACTAATTGTTGACCCAGAGTTAGGGCGCACACAGGGACTTCTTGGTTACCAGCGTTCGATCACTCACTTTAGCCCAGACGCGTTAGTTTCAAATTATCTTGGTTTATACGGTGAAATGCGCGATTGTTAGACTAAAGGGCTTTATCGCTTAGGCTATAAGCCTCAACTCACCCTGAAACGTAGGGCTTTGGGTGTTATGTTTGCACCGCAAGACCCCGTTCCAAGTCTATGGTTTTGTTCTTGCAACCCGCACAAGACTATTGATTCGCAGTTATTTGGTGAATATCTTGGATCACCTGTTGCCAAAATGGTTCTTCCAAAACCCCTTCTCGTTTGATGAAGGTGTTCTCATAGTTGACATAGCTATCTGCGTCGACAGTCAAATTGTTCCAGTTAAACTTACTAACGTCACGCAGAGAAACCCTGAACGTGTTAAGCAATTTAACGAGCGTTTTTTGGCCCAGTTCAACACTCGTACCAAATTGATGCGACGAGAGAAAGACTATGGGCACCCTATTCACGACAGCAAAGGAGACAGCAGCAGAAAAGGAGGGATCCAAAACAAGTTTCGCCTGCGAAATCAGCTCTGGTGTCATTCCGTACTTGACCTTGAATGGTCTTAAGGAGGAGTCCAAGGTACCCATTTTTGCCCGAGGGTGCGCAGCAACGATAATCTCCGTTGAGGCAGAGTCTGCGATTGTCGCCAAAGCAGCACGTAATTCTCGGTAGTACTCAATTTCACTCATTCTGTAGGTTTTTTTTCCGATGACGCCATGATCAGGGTTAGCAGGTCCCATTGAGTCGAGAAGAACAATGTAGCCTTTCTCATCGTCACTCGAAAGTTGGCTGCTTTTCGCATCCTCGTAGTCGTATGTGTGGATGTAACGAATTCTAGTATTTGTGTCGATAATTTGCTTTGAAATGGGTGCCACCATTGTTCCTGCCCAGACGAAGTCAAGGGAACGCAAAGTATGCTTCCTTACCTTCATTTGAATAATTTGGCGAGGAAATCGTTGTGACAGAACCTCCCACCATGCAACCGGACCCCGTCGCATAAGACGAATGAATTTCGCGCGAAATGGAGCATCGGGTTGGATATGCAAGGGA
>JABMOI010000122.1 GCA_013204185.1 bacterium
ACCGATCGGCAACAGCGCGTCCAATCTTGCCAATTCCTGCAATCCCTATGGTCTTGCCGTACAGCTCTGACCCGGTAAACGGTTTCCGGTCCCATTTTCCATCCAAGAGCGACGCGGACGCGGGAGCGATTTTACGGGCCATGGCAAGTAGCATGGCCATGGTATGTTCTGCTGTTGAAATGGTGTTGCCTTCAGGTGCATTCAAGACAAGCACGCCACGCTTAGTAGCGGCCGGAATGTCCACATTGTCTACGCCTACCCCGGCTCGACCGATCGCAACTAAGTTTACAGCTGCATTCAAATAGGTCTGATCAATACTCGTTCCGCTGCGAATAATCCAACCTTGAACGCTAGGACACACTTCTAAAATCTTTTCTCGATTCCACTTAGACCCATCCAACACTTCGAACCCAGCCAGTTCCAACATTTCAAAACAGGCAGGGTGGAGGGAATCCGTAATCAATACACGAGCTTTCATTAAAAATCACCTATATATAAGGTATGTCTAGAACTATTCGGGGTCTTCTTCTAGCGTGAGATGCGTGTCCATCCATTCAAGAATTTCGTCCCGACCGCGTCCGTCAGAAGCACTTGTCAGTACGATGGGTCTTTCTTTTCCTAACTCCAAAAGCGTCTTGGTCACGCGGGCAATGGTCTTTGCTCGCTCATTACCGGAAAGTTTATCGGCCTTTGTGAGCAGAATAACGTGTTCTGCTGGAGATTCCGCCATAAGAAGGATCACTTCTCGGTCCAATTCCGTGGGGGCATGCCGCGAATCAATCAATTGAAACACAACCTTGAGCTGTTCTCTTGCAATTAAATACGATCTGATCAGCTTTTGCCAACGAGCGCGCTGGGCCTTAGACACGCGCGCATATCCGAAACCGGGCAAATCAACCACATGAAATCGATCATTTACTAAATAGTAATTGATTTCTTGCGTTTTCCCGGGCGTACTGCTGGTTCTGGCCAGGCTTTTTCGCTTTAGAAGACGATTGATAAGTGAGCTTTTCCCAACGTTCGACCTTCCGATAAACGCTACTTCAGGACGTTCTTCCTGAGGCATGTTTTTTAGAGAAGTCGAACCTTGGGCAAAAACAACGTGGTCAATCTTCATCCGATAGCAGAGTTAAGTAGAGCCGGGGCCGGGAGCCTGGGCTACCGAACCTGAGAACACCAAAAGGTATGGATACCTATGAGATGTCTAGACCTTTGAAAAATGGTCGCTCACAGCGGCTCCGATGGCTGCTGGGTTCAGGACGATAGTAGCTCCTGCCTCTTCGAGTGCAGCAAATTTATCTTCTGCAGTTCCTTTACCGCCTGAAATAATAGCACCAGCGTGGCCCATCCGGCGCCCTGGAGGAGCTGTACGTCCAGCAATAAAGACAAAAACAGGTTTGGTCATGTGATCTTTGATGAATGCAGCAGCTTCTTCTTCTGCCGTTCCACCAATTTCTCCAATCATGACAACTGCTTCCGTGGCGTCGTCAGCTTGAAATAGTTTCATGATATCCAAGAAACGGGATCCGATGATAGGATCTCCGCCAATACCTACAGCCGTGCTCTGACCCAGTCCTTTACGAGTGAGCTGATCTACCGCTTCGTAGGTTAATGTCCCGCTACGCGAAACCACGCCAACATTCCCTTCTGAGAAGATCATGGCAGGCATAATTCCAACTTTGGCTTGCCCAGGAGTTAGCACACCTGGACAGTTTGGCCCAATGAGTGCCGCGCCTTTGCTCTTTACGTAATGGTATACCGGCACCATGTCGTTAACTGGAATGCCTTCGGTAATGCACACGATTGTTTTGATTCCAGCTTCGGCAGCTTCCAAAATGGCATCTGCAGCAAACGGAGGTGGCACAAAAATCACAGATGTGTTGGCTCCTTCTTGGATGACGGCATCAGAAACCGTGTTAAAAACGGGTTTCCCAAGGTGCAGCTGTCCTCCTTTTCCGGGCGTTACACCACCAATTAAGGGAGTGCCATACTCAAGCATCTGCTCGGAATGAAAAGTGCCTTCTTTTCCCGTGTATCCTTGTACCACAAGGCGGGTATTTTTGTCAACCAGGATAGCCATGGTTTGTAATCACGCTTGGTTATAAATGTCCGTTTCCAACGGATTGAGTGCAGGAGACGCTAGAAGAACAAGTCGAGCTTCAGGTTTCCGACAATCCGAACCTACAGTTTAGTGCGTACTGGGCCAAACCTCAATCTTTTATTGTAAACCTATAACGAAATCGATTGGCCGTTTTTAAATGAGCCGGTGGAAAATCAATCGATTACTATTCAATTTGGCAATTCGCCAAAATGTGTTGTGGGCCGCTCGCAATGCGAGCGGCCCACAAACCAAAAAAAATACAAGTTCGAACTAAGACGGATTCGATGGCTGGCTTTGTCCTCCAGCTACCTGAGAGGATTCAGTCGATTCCGTGCGCGGTGCAGCCGCTCCCTGGGTTGGGGGCGTTGGATGAATGCGATTCGCTGGTTCGTTTACATTCAACTCTCTTGAGATTTCGCTGGTAGCAGATTTAAACTCCTTGATACCTTTGCCTAAACCACGAGCGATCTCAGGAATACGTTTAGCGCCAAAAATCAGCAGAATGGCTAAGAAAATAAGAATGAGTTCAAAAGGTCCGAGGCTTCCCATAATTCCTCTGTCAGTAAAAAGTGGGTGAGTGCGTACGTTCTACACTGTATCACAACTGTGATGTGTTTGGGACTCGCACAAGAACTAGTAAAATAAACAGAAATCCTTTGAAATACGTGGGCTTTAATCCCCGATATTCAAGAGCTTTACGAAGGGTATAAAATGCGGTTCCATTTGGAATTCGCCCCATTTCTGCAAAATCGCCCATACTGGGCTGGAAACAGCGAATTATGTCACAATCTGGTTCAGATAAATTGACACTTGCCGAGATCAAATCTTGGCCAAAGGCTGAATTGCATTCGCACTTAGACGGTGCAATGCGGCTATCGAGCATGCTAGAGCTAGCCAAACAGCAAAACAAACTTCACCTTCTACCGGCCCAGACCGCGGAAGGACTACAAACTGAATTGGCCAAAGTTGACGAATCTTCCGATCTGTTCGAATACTTGGCCTGGTTTAAGTATACCATCGGCCTTATGCAGTCGGAATCTGCACTTGAACGAGTAGCTTTCGAGATGGCTGAGGACTTTGCCAAGGAAAATGTAATCTATGTTGAGGTTCGATTTGGTCCGATCTTACATACCCAAGAGGGTCTGAATTTAAATCAGGTGATGAATGCCGTGATTCGAGGTCTGGATCGGGCAAAAGCTGCCTACGGAATTCAATGGGGGATCATCGTATGCGCGCTTCGCGACCGATTCGTTGAGGCCTCACTCGAGCAGGCTCAGTTGGCCGTTTCGTATATGGACCGGGGCGTGGTGGCCTTCGATTTGGCTGGAGCTGAGGCAGGTAATCCCGCAAAACAGCACCTAGAAGCCTTCTATTATGCTCGAAACCACATGCTCAACCTAACTGTGCATGCTGGAGAGTCTTGGGGCCCTGAATCCATCAGGCAGGCATTGTTTTTCTGTGGTGCGCACCGCATTGGCCATGGAATCACGCTGGTCCAAGACCCTGCGCTCATGGATTTCGTTCGCGATCATCAAATTCCACTTGAAATCTGCCCGACTAGCAACGTGCAGACGTGTGTCGTGCCTTCCTATGAGGAGCACCCCATCAAGGAGCTGGTAGAAAACAGGGTTCCAGTAACCGTAAACACGGACAGTCGTTTATTCAGTCATACCAACACTTCAGGAGAGCTTTTTCTGGCTCATACAGAGTGTGGCCTAACTGCAGAACAAACAAGACAGGTTGCATTAAACGGTTTCAAGTTTGCCTTTATGCCTTTGGAATTGAGAGAAAAGTTAGTTGAGTCCGCTCAACGTGCTATTTGGAGCTAAGATTACCAGTATGGATCCTCGTATAGAAGATATCCGAACCATCCAGCGGTCCCGAGGACTCCTAGGTACGGTTGCCCTTCCTGCCGATAAATCAATTGCTCACCGAGCCGCCTTGTTTTCAGCACTCGGCTCAGGTGTAAGCCATATCGTGGGCTTTCCAGATTCGGCAGACCCTCAAAGCACGTTGGCCTGCCTCAGGCAACTGGGCCTCCGGATAGAGACCGATGACGCTGGGTTGGTGGTGTATGGTGAAGGGCTTTCTGGCCTCTCCTCTGCCCTTCAAGACTTGGACTGCGGGAATTCAGGCACAACCATGCGTTTGCTGGCGGGTATTTTGGCAGGGCAATCCTTTTCTAGCACGCTCATTGGTGATGCCTCTCTTTCGGCAAGGCCCATGGGACGCATTATGGATCCCTTGGCGCAAATGGGTGCACACTTCGACTCCAATGGTGGGCGAGCGCCCCTGCGAATCAGTGGGGGACATCCGCTTAAGGGGATTGAGTATGCCCTACCCATTGCTTCGGCACAGGTCAAGTCGTGCGTCCTACTAGCAGGGTTCTTTGCAGAGGGTACGACCACTGTCATTGAAACGACTCCCTCCAGGGACCATACCGAGCGGATGTTGGGACTTTCCAACTTCACTGTCGGAACGCAAAAGCACATTTTTGTTGATGGCGGGCGCACAATAGAGCCGAGATTATGGTCCATTCCAGCCGATTTCTCAGCCGCAGCGTTTTTTTTGGTCGCTGGCAGCATCGTCCCCGATTCCGTAATTCATCTACCACGAGTGGGGTTAAACCCATCCAGAACAGGCTTTATTGATATTCTTCGAGCGATGGGAGCGAATATTTCAATCGAAAAAGAGCGGCTTGTTTCGGGCGAACCCATCGCCGACCTCACAGTTCGGTCTGCGCCGTTGTTTGGAATTCAGGTTGGCGGAGACATTATTGCCAATATTATTGATGAGATCCCGATTTTGGCGGTCGCCGCTTCGGTCGCCGAAGGCGAGACCGTGATTCGAGACGCAACCGAGCTACGTCACAAAGAGACGGACAGAATTTCGGCAATGGCAACAGGATTGAACGCCATTGGAGCCACGGTCACAGAGCAAGAGGATGGCCTAACCATTCTTGGAAATGCTAAATTTACTGGCGGCACGGTTGAAAGCCATCATGACCACAGAATCGCGATGGCCATGGGGGTCGCTGGACTCGTTTCGTCAAAGCCCGTAACCATTCACGGCGCCAGTGTGGCTTCCGTTTCATTTCCTTCGTTTTGGGAAGCGATTGATGAGCTATCCTAACAGGACAGGCTGTCCTAATAGGCGACTGGGCTAGGAGCCGGGGATCCAGAGGTGTTTTTGCATATCCACAACGCCTTCCTCCACAAAATCGATACCTTCGCTGCGCAGGCGCTCTTCCATGATGAAAGGCCCCCCAAAGCTCTTTTGGCCGCTAAGGGCTCCAAACCGGTTTACAACTCGGTGGCACGGCAAGTTTGCTCCTGCGGCCGCTTTTAGCGCCCACCCAACCGTTCTTGCGGCGCTTTTTGATCCTAGATGCTCGGCAATGTGACCGTAGGTGGTAACTTTCCCAAAGGGGATTTCAGCCACAACAAGCCACACACGATCAAAAAAATCAGACTTTGGCGTCATGCGTCGTTTTTGTCGATGCGCTGGGGGCACATGCCCCCGGGAGGAATATCAAATCCTCCCGAGGGGCTGCACAATCCCAGAAAATCTACTGATTACCCAAAATAATCGGCAATCCGTCCGACCCACCAATAATAACGGTCTTAGCGTTTGGCGAGTTAGCCAGAGCTTGGGTGGCTTCAATGCCTTTGTACTTCAAGAACTGAGCAGAAAGACTCTGCGTAATGATTCTTTGGTATTCAGCCTGACCCGTCGCTTCAATTTCTTTTCGCTGTGCTTCCAGCGCTTCTTTTCGAAGGGTGAACTCGTAGCGCTCGGCTTCTTGCTCTTCCTCCAACTTGTTTTGAATCGCTGTACGGATTTGGTCAGGAAGCGAAATATTTCTGATTAAGATCGCGTCTACGGTAATAAATTCAGTCGAAACTGCATCTCGAACGCGCTCAAAAATGGTTGTTTGTAACTCCTGGCGTCTCGTGGAATACAGCTCCTCAGGGGTGAACTGTCCAACAACTTCCCTAACCGCGCTTCGAAGTTCAGGTTGAACCAACTTGCGGTAGTAATCCTGACCGTATGTTACGTGAATATTGGCGATTTCTGTCGAAACAGGGCGCCAGCGAATGGAGGCATCCATTCCAATGGAGAGTCCATTGGATGACAACGCATCAATATCTTCAAGTTGCTCCTGTACTCGCACATCATAGCGGATGAGCTGCACCCATGGAGCGTGAACTTGAAGACCTTCACCATACAATTTTTCCAGATCGGTCCCGCCAAATATGCTGTACTTAACAGCACTCTCTCCCGATTGAATGCTTGTTGTCATACACCCGCCCGCCATAGTGACTACGAGTAGAAATACGAATGCAAACACGCCGCCGCGAACGAGCACACGAGATACATTAGGAAACTGATTGTCTGCCATTTTTAAAACCGTTTGTCTTCGATGATTGAAATATATATTCCATAGTTTGTGAACGGATTGCGCCCATGGTAGTTGCGTAGACCTCTTGAACTGTACATGTATTTAGTGTTCATATGCCTGTAAATTCCGCGCTTATCGAAGAACTCAACGTGCATCTAGGACCTGACCGGGTTCTGGAAGACCACCTGTTGGCCCCCTATACCA
>JABMOI010000123.1 GCA_013204185.1 bacterium
AGAGGCGACGACCACGTTTCGCTCCCCCCAGGACGTGTTTACCGAATACGGACCGGTCATGAGCGATTTGAAGCGCGAAGTCTTCAAGGTCGTTTTACTCAACACCGCCCATTGCCGCATTGCGGATTTCACCGCCAGCGAAGGGGGACTGGCTTCAAGCATAGTTGAGCCTAGGCTCATTTTCAGAAGGGCCATTCTTGAGCATGCAGCCGCTGTAATCTGCCTCCATAATCATCCATCGGGCAATCCGGAGCCAAGCCGAGAGGATATCTTAATAACAAAACAACTCGTTGAGGCAGGTCGCCTTCTGGGAATTCCGCTTAGAGATCATCTGATTATTGCGGCCGATACCTTTACATCGTTGGCAGAGCGTGGCCTCATTTCTGCATAATGGAGCTTTATTCATGGATTTATTGAACGTGTTCACCATTATGTCATGTTTTGGATGTGTAAATTCATCCCTCTAAATCGTTGTCCGTTTTCTATTCAAACCGCTAGCACGCTGCATGTCTGATTTATTCGAAAAAATTGTCTCCCTATCAAAGCGCCGTGGATTCATATTTCAGAGTTCTGAAGTGTATGGTGGGCTTTCTGCTACGTATGACTACGGGCCACTTGGCGTTGAATTGAAGCGCAACGTATCTCAGCGTTGGTGGAAGTCGATGGTTTATCGCCATCAGAACATTTCTGGTTTGGACGCATCCATCCTCATGCATCCTTCCGTTTGGAAAGCATCAGGACACGTGGATGCCTTTAACGACCCGCTCATTGACGACAAAACGTCGAAAATGCGCTACCGGGCAGATCAGCTCATTGAAGGTCACATTGACAAACTCAGAAGGAAAGGCAAAGACGACGAAGCAGATCGTGTATATCAAGCATTGGTCGATGCACTGAATGCTGAGGACATGGCAAAGGGTCTCTATGAAGTGATCATGTCAGAGGAGATTCGATCACCAGACTCTGGAATGTTTGACTGGACGGAAGTGCGGCAATTCAACTTGATGTTTGATACCCATGCCGGCCCCGTCAAGAGTGCTGAAAACAAAATTTACCTTCGACCAGAAACAGCTCAAGGCATCTTTGTCAACTTTCACAACGTGAGAGAGACGGGACGCCATCAGGTTCCATTTGGTATTGCCCAGATTGGGAAAGCATTCCGAAATGAAATTGTAGCCCGCCAGTTCATCTTTCGCATGAGAGAATTCGAACAAATGGAGATGCAGTATTTTGTACGTCCAGGCTCACAAATGGAGGCGTTTGAAGCATGGCGCGAAGAGCGGATGCAGTGGCACATTGACAACGGTATTCGTCCGTCGAAACTACGCTGGCATGAGCACGAAAAACTTGCACATTACGCAGATGCAGCATTCGACATTCAATATGAGTTTCCGATTGGATGGCAAGAAGTAGAAGGCATTCATAGCCGAACTGATTTTGACCTGAAAGCTCACCAAGAGATGTCAGGTAAGAAAATGGAATACTTTGATCCACAAACCAACGAGAAATATCTACCCTTCGTGGTCGAAACGTCTGCAGGGTTGGATCGCACGATATTAACGCTGTTGTGTGAAGCGTACCGGGAAGAAGAGGTAGACGGAGACACACGTTCGCTGATGAAATTCCACCCCAAGCTTGCTCCAATTACGGTAGCGCTATTCCCGCTTGTTAAAAAAGATGGCATGCCGGAAATGGCAGAGAAGCTCCAAAATGACTTGCAGGAGCATTTCCTTGCATTCTACGATGAGAAGGGAGCTATTGGTCGGCGTTACAGAAGGATGGACGAAGTAGGAACACCTTTCTGCGTCACGGTTGATGGCGAGTCTACGACGGACGGCACGGTAACCATTCGTAATCGGGATACCATGGAACAGGATCGAATCCCAGCAGAAAAGGTGGCATCTTATATGATTGATGCGATCGCTGCTTGGAAGCCGTAACCCGTTCTAGCCTCAAGCGCCGAACTCTGATCGGATCCATTCTCTAATTTGGTCCCGTGTATCTCTGAATGCTTGTAGGTTTTCTGAGGGGGTATTCCCTTTAGAAGATGGATCTTCGAATTCGTGGTGTATGGTTTGCTTTCGACCAACAACAAACGGGCACGATTCCTTTGCGTGATCGCAAACGGTTACGACAATATCTGTTTGAAGTGGAGCCAAATCGTCTACCGTCTTGGAGTATAATTTTTCGGTGTCAATCCCGATTTCTTGTAGTGCAAGCAGCGCGTGAGGTTTTACAACGGTTTTTTCCGTGCCCGCGCTAAAAGACTCGTACTTATCCCCAAAGTCGTTGCGCAGCAATGCTTCAGCCATTTGACTTCGCGCGCTGTTATGGGTGCAAACAAACAAGATGGATGTTTTTATCGAGGTCATTTTAGTTTGAGGCTTGATTTAATCTTTCGATTCCCAAATGAATCTTGGAACGTTAAACGACACGAGGTATTGGACGTTCTTCAGGACGGTTTCTAATGACAGTGCCAACCTAGGCTCCAAGTATATTAAGGCTTGCGGTTGAATTGAGCTTAACCCTTCAGCCTTCACTTATCGTATCAGAAGACGATTCGGACGGACTTATGGATACTTTGCCAGTACTCGATACTCAAATCGGTTATATCAATCAGCCAATTGACCGGACGCTGAACATTGTAGAGGAAATAGGCCGCTTAAAACAGGAGAAGAACGCTGTTTTGTTGGCGCACTATTATCAGGAGCCAGCCATCCAGGATATGGCAGACTTCATTGGTGATTCATTAGGCCTAGCGAGGAAAGCAGCCGAGACAGATGCAGACATTATTGTGTTTGCCGGTGTGCATTTCATGGCTGAGACGGCAAAAATCATAAATCCGACGAAAAAAGTATTACTTCCGGATTTGAATGCAGGCTGTTCGCTCGCCGATGCGTGTCCAGCACCAGAGTTCGAAGCGTTCAAGGCTCAATATCCGGATCACATAGTGATTTCGTACATCAATTGTTCGGCTGCCACGAAGGCGCAGAGTGATATCATTTGCACGTCCTCAAATGCGGAGCATATTGTTCGGCAGATACCTGAGGACCAACCGATCATTTTTGCACCAGATCGCAATCTTGGTGGGTACTTGAATCGGAAACTGAACCGAAAGATGGTTCTATGGGATGGAGTATGTATTGTCCATCAAACGTTCAGCGAACAAAAGCTAGTTCGGTTGAAAGTGCGCTACCCCAACGTGCCCGTGTTAGCCCATCCGGAGTGCGATGCTCCCGTTTTGAAACATGCGGACTTTATTGGCTCCACCAGTCAGATTAGATCATTTGCGGTGAGCGACGCTAGCGATACGTTTATTGTAGCGACGGAAGAAGGCATTTTATATCAAATGCAGAAAGACTCGCCGCATAAAACGTTTATCCCGGCTCCCCCAGAAAGTGGATGCAACTGCAGCCAATGTCCCCATATGAGGCTCAACACGATCGAAAAGGTGTATCTGTGTTTGCAGCATGAAACGCCAGAAATTACGATGGACGAATCCATCCGCATCCGGGCCCTTCGCCCCATTGAGAGAATGCTGGAAATGAGCCGCAGCATCGTCTAGGATGTGGTTTCGGACACGCATTGGCGTGGCAGGTTCTAGGTAGGCGACGGCGAGCGGGTGCGGGTGCGTCTCAGTTTACCGCGACCTGGTCGGATATCTTAGAATAACCATGGGGCTAAAGCGTCGCTGTACAATGTGCTGCGGGATTGAGTCAACGGATTCGAATAATTTGACGTAGGTATAGTCCGCATTGACCCGAGCCCAGAGCGGCCCTACTACTCGGTATTCGAATTCAAACCTCATTCGGTTTTCATCCCCTAGGCCGTCAAAAAGCGAAGAGAACCCGACTAAACCTCGCCGGTCCTGGCCAATGGAAAGATTGAATCGATTCGAAGTGAACATCAGCCGTAGATGATACTCGCTGAGGGGTTGGACGCCGTGATATCGCATAAAGGCGTACCAAAATTCGAAACGGTTGAAAATCATGACCCGAATCTCACTTTCAATTGAATTGCCCCGTTCAATTTCGCGGAGCTTATATCCAGCCAATGCTGATTCGTTTTCGCTCAAAATATTGGCTCTATGGCTTCCAGCGGTATAGAAGGCTCCGAAATATCCGCTTCGAAAATCGGAGCTGTTATAGTGAAGAGCTAGCCGAAAGTGAAGTCGCGCAAAGTCGACAAAATTGTCATGTTCGATGTCTGCGCCGAAAGAAAATCCTTGGCCGTAGTCTGGCATCCTCGCGTAACTGAAAAACGGGAAAAAGGAAAATCCGCCTGTGTCGTAAGCGTTCATTCGGATGTCTGCTTCTTGACCATCTACCTGACTCGTTTCTGTTAAGCGGATTTTTCTGTCCACGACGGCCGAAGCTCCAATTGAAAGCGTCCCTAGTCTGTTTGACAACTTGGAAAGTGGCCGAACGGAGATTCTTGCCCCCATCAGCCCGCTCGAGAATACGTCTTCCGAAAATCCTTCAACGGTAAGTACATCCCCGGTCATTTGAGCTTCAATCCCTACTGTTCTTTCATCGTAAACGGCGTCAGTATTTAGGAAATTGACTAGATGGCCTGTTCCAAAGCGAGTTCGATTCAACGGGCCAATCCGAACGTAAGTACCTCGCCGTAACGACTCAAAACGGAGTACCTGAACAATGCGAGCAACGTCATAGAGTTCGTCCGTGTCTGGTTCGTATGCGCCGTACAAGCCCGCCCGAATCATCCCAGACAATTTCACGACATGGCGCCTGCTTTTCTGACTTGCACTGAACCAAGCTCCGGTGTACCACTGAGGTCCGACCAGTGAAAAACCAGCCCCAGCCTCGCCCTCAAATTCTGTCAGCCCACCAAGCCCTAATACTTGTTCAGATGGATCGTCGAGCGAGCCAAACAGTCGATCTTGACCATTAGATACGGATGGCAAACATAAAAGTAAAATTACGATAAGCCTGATTCGAGTTCGAAACAGTTGTGGCCCGCCTGCGAAGCAGTTTGGCCTTTTTGAAATTGAGACTATGTGTGTAGCGGCTAGCATATTTAATTGCAAAATACCATAGTTCAACTGAATCTGGGCACTTGTCTTTCAGTAAAGGGTTCGACACCCGATTTAATTCCGTTTAACGTTGCTTTATTTGGTTTATGCATCTCGAATCGTTACCACTTTTTTCATTGACTACGGTCCTTTATCCGGATGAAGTCCTCCCGCTTCACGTGTTTGAACCCAAATACAAGCAAATGGTGGAGGACTGCATCGCTAACGACGCTCCTTTTGGCGTCATCTTAAATAAGGAAGGAGTACTGGAAGATATTGGATGCACGGCTTCCATTACCAAGGTCACTACAGTTGGCGAAAATGGCGAAAAAGACATCATTGTAACCGGGATGGAGCGATTTCGGATCAAAGAAGTGTATCGAAACCAGTTGTACCTGACTGCGGACATTGATGCTCTTGTGGATCATAAAGTGCCTCTAGCGGCATCCTCCACCGAACGAGTCATTGCTCAGCATATCAAATTGTTGGAATTGGCAGGGCGCACGCCAAGCCCCGTAATGTACCAGGAAAGGGAGCGACTTTCTTTTTTTATAGCCCACAACGCTGGCCTTACCGTTGACCAAAAACAAGAGGTGTTGGAACTGGGCGGCGAGAGCGATCGCATAACCTATTTGATAGCTCACCTAGAACGTTTTATTCCGGCCGTCGAAGAGGCCGAGTCGGTGCGAAAGAAAGTAAGGTCAAACGGTCACTTTAAAGATTTTCCGCCTGAGATTTAGGGATAGGTGGCACGAAAATTGGGGTAGTGGAAGTATCATTCATCATTACCCTCAAATACCGTGATTCGATCTACTGCCGTCCGCCTCGGCATACCGGTTCGCCAACTGGCATTTCGCATCCTGATTCCATTTGGATTGATCCTGTTGGTCGTGGTTGGCCTGCTGTCATTTATGGCTACGAACAACTTGCATGAACGTGCTTTGTACGAGCAGCAGGTCACGGTAAAAACGCTGTTTGAAACACAGGCTTCTGTTCACGCATCAAGAAACGGATTGGCTGTTTTAAGCCAAAACAGGGGATATGAACGTGTTTGGGTTCTTAGCGCAACGGGCGACATTCTAGACTCCAACAAAAACTCAGACATTGGTACGCAGCTTGATTCACGGTGGTGGAACCTGCTGAAAGATGAGGAATCTGGCTTCATTCAACAGGACATTGACTTTGGGAACCAACAGCTTTCCCTTACCGCGTTGCACCACGCAGAAATGGGTAGATGGGTAGTCATTGTTTCGAAACCCAAATCGACGGGAACGCTCACTCTTCTTTATTCTGGTCTCATTTTGGTTATCGGTCTCATTTTGTGGCTGCTCACCGCTGCGCTTATTTGGGGTACCCTTTCGAGAAAAATTGATCTTCCGCTAAAAAAATTAGACGATCGCACGGTGGACTTGATAAGAGGTTCTGGTTTGACGGATGCCGCGCTGGACCGCTTGTTGGCAGAGACGCTTCCTTCGTTGGGTGGACATGCAGACTGTGTGGTTGATTTGGCTCGGAAGATGAAATTGGCAAACGATGGCCGATCCGAAATGCAATCTCAGTTCAATCAACTTTTTGATAGCATACCGTCTTGGGTGTTTATTGCTTCAAACAACGGCGTCATTCTAAAGGCGAATCGGTCCATATCCCAAAGATTGGGTGTCGAAACCGCATGGATCGAGGGACAATCGGTGCATATGCTCAAAGGAATTGCTCCAGTAAAGCACCTTGAGCGGTGGTTTTCAAAAGAAAGCGCCTCGAAAGTTGGAATTGAGCGCATTGAGATTTTTCCTTCAACTGGAGACGGTCTCCTTAGCCCGATTGTGTTAACCGTTCAACCGATGTTGTGGAGTCGGACACCTAGCTATTTGGTTGTGATTGAAGAGAAGTCAACGGTATCAATGGAGCCAGATGAGGTCGCAGTTTCAATTGATCAGGACCTGAGTGCCACTTTCTCGATGAGTGAATTTGAAGCAGCGGACTCTGGAAGTAGCAGATCTGAGCACGATAGCAAGTTGAAAGCAAAGAAATCCCTTCATTCGAACCCTGTTCAGGTTGTGAATGAAAGAGATCGTAAATCCAAAGCCTCTGAAATGAAAACAAGTAGATCTCCGTTAGGTAGTGGCGCTGCGTCGGGAAGGCATGAATCGGACAAGGGTACGTCTCCTGGTTCGAGTAGCATCATGTCGGCAAACCTTCTCGAAGGGCTTATGGAGGCAACAGGTCAATTCGTAGTGGTCTTTAATGAGGAGGCACGTACCATTCTTTGGTCGCCGACGGCCCGCAGTATAACCGGACTTGCGCTCGAGGATATCCCCGATATGAAGGCCTTTACCGATAAGGTGTTCACCTCTCGGGCAGAAAGAAAGCTGTTTAAAGACTGGATTGATGGTGAACCCGACGAAAGAAGCCAGGAATTAAAAATAAAATCGCCGGACGGAATCCTGACGAGTAGATGGTATGCTTCAGAAATTGATGCGTCAACGGAAGGCTCTGTTGGAGTTCTGTGGGCAGAACTGGACACTCCATTCTTCCGAAAACGCAGCCTGCGAAGGGAACCAGTGGCTCAATAATGGTTTTGACTCAACAACCTGATACCATCTATGACTTCCACGACTCATCAAATTGACCTGGCTAATTCCGTTCGCATCCGCGAAGCGTTAGATCAGTTGCGGGCGCAGATGTCAAAGATTCATCACGATGTCAATAATCCAATGACCGTTTTGAGCGGAAATACGGAGTTGATTCGTGAACTGGCCAAAGCTCTCGGAGTTGAAGCAGACCTAAGTGGTCCACTTGCAGATATGGAAGCCGCTCTTGATGTGTTGTCAGAACGCATCGATAAGTTGATGGTGGTTCGTCAGATAGTGTCTGAGTTGTCCGATTCGATTCAATAATTCGCCCCAGCACCATATTGCACATTTGTTACAGAACACGTTTAACCGCTATTAAAGGTTTAATCTTATCCGGATCAACGGAATTCTGAATATAATGTCCTCATTTCCTCCTTTTCGAATCGGTGCGGGCTGGTCAATATTGATTGCCTTCGTCCTTCTATTCTCCCCAAGTAAGGCAGTTGGGCAGGATGTGAGTACGGAAGTATCACTGCAATCTGACGGGAGCTTACTCGTCGATTTTCGCTTCACTTGGCGTACGTCTCTGACCGAATTTGTGGATTCTGCAGGTGTAGAGCAGTGGAGCTATGAGCACATTGATAAGATCACAGGTGAGTTTCTCTCTGCTTCAAAGACGGTCGAATTGCCCTCCTACGCTTCTCCAACCGTGACCGTATTACAGTTTGAGTCGGACGAAATAGACGTGCCAGTAGCGCGTACCTTCGTAGATCTGGCTCAAAAAGCTCGAGTCTCAGGATTGGGCATGTTCAGGAAAAAGCCCGTAATTGACGTTGTGGTCCCGGTTTATTCGCTAGATGCCACTCGCTCGGTGTTGGTTAGGTCTAGACGCATCAGCGTGTTGATTACGCCTGGCGAACCTGCCTACGATTCTGATTTGGCCGCGCAAATCGAGCAGGACAGGGCTTCAAAAGGCTCCTCGGTTACAAATAGCGCCTTGTCGACTGGTCAGATTTTTCGACTTTCCATTACCGAGCCAGGCGTTTACCGAATAAACCGAGCATTTTTGACTGGGTTGGGACTGAATCCAGATGCAATCGACCCCAACTCAATAGACATACTTGGAAACGGAGGGAAGCCTCTTCCTGCGCTCAATGCTCTAAATCGGATTAGTGATTTGGCCGCCATTCCCGTCCAGCGGAACGGCGGGGGCGATGGGAATTTTGGTTCGGCTGATGAAATCTTGTTTTATGCCAACGGACCCTCTGGCTGGGACTATGTGGATGGTTCATTCGAACATTTTGTACATCCCTATTCAAATGACAACGCCGTGTTCATGAAGGTCGGGGCTGCCGCCACCACTGAATTGGAAATGCGGCCGCTAAGCGCGTCTGGAGCGGGACCTGTGTTTCAAACGACAACGGGCAGAATGTTTGTTGATTTAGAAGAAAGAGTTTGGAGCCGAGAACACGGGAGCGGTAGCGATTGGATGAGCAATACCATCCGTTCTGGTGGGTCTCGCAATATTTTGACTAACACAGTGCTTCCAGGACTTTTGGCTGGCTTAGTGAACTACGAAGCACGGGTCGCCATTGCTTCAAACCCAAGGGCAACGGTTGCCATGACTTCTTCAGGCACGACGTTGGCGCAAAGAACCGCCTCACAGACCACGACCCAGCGTTCAGAAGACCCAACCGCTTCGATCTCAGTATTTTCATTTGATCAAACGGTCTCAGCCGCGCAGCCCTTAAATCTCACCATGCAGTTGCTCAACCAATCGAATGAGCCAGAAGCATCTTTGGATTGGCTACGGGTGACGTATAACCAGGATTTGGTCAAATCTACGGGGCCCTTATTCTTTACAACCCGGCCGGGCGTGACGTCAGATCAAACCTATCAGTTACGTGGATTCGCGACAGCTCCAACCGTTTGGGATATTACAAATGGCAGATTGGGTTGGGCATATGAGCCAGCAGTTTCTTCAGGGACGATTTCAGTTCAGATTTCGGCTTCCGACGCCTTTCTTCGCCCTCGTGATATAGTGGCTTTTGTGCCTTCGGACGTGAAGTCATTGACTGCCTCCCAAGCTGCTCCCGTGCCTAACCAAGACCTGCACGGTGTTTCGGGCTTTCCGGAGTTAGTGATTGTAGCTCCCACTGGATTTCTCCCTGCAGCCGAACGCCTGGCCACTCACAGAAGAGCTGAGAACATGGAGGTTGCGGTTGTTTCGCAGACTCAGGTTTTCAACGAATTCTCTGGTGGCGTACCCGACATGAGGGCCGTCAGAGACTACATGCGCTTCCTGTACACCCGCGCTCCTGCAGACCGTCTTCCAAAGTATCTACTTCTACTGGGTGATGGGCACTATGACTTTAGGGGCATTTCGGGCTTCCAGCAAGCGCTCTCCAATCATATTTTCCCGTATGAAACCGATGAGTCGGTCTATACAGACGGCACCTTTACATCGGACGATTATTTTGGATTGCTGGACGCGAATGAAGGTGTTTGGCGCTATACCTCGTTTACCGAGATTTCGGCCGAACGAGTAGATATTGGAATCGGCCGGTTCCCTGTGCAAAGCCTCGCCGAAGCAGAAATGATGGTCGATAAGGTCATTTCCTATGAAGACCCTGCAACGTTTGGTTCATGGAGATCTCGCTACACAGCCATCGCGGACGATGGTCCAACTGGATTGTCG
>JABMOI010000124.1 GCA_013204185.1 bacterium
CCAAAAGGGCGGTGTAGCGAGTTGGAGCGACTAGCTCCAAAGAGCGCTCTAGCGGAGTGGGCATCAGAACGTGAAAGACTTCGATTTCTGTTTCAAAACCCCAAGACTCGAACAAATCAGCTACATATTCTGCGTTGGCTTTGCTCCAAGGGGAGCCTACGTGTTGCGGCTTGGACGTCATGTGCTTCATCCAGCCGTCTAAGTCTGAAGGGTTGAGCAGGCCGTCGTAGCGGGCTTCCATGGCGTATTGAGCATCCGAGGCGCTTTGCGAAAAGCCGATGATGCGTTCGGAGCCAAACGGCACTGCGGCCAACAATGCAAGGAGGCCGAGGGAGAGAAGGGAGCGTCTTAACATGAATCGAGCGGGTTTAAAGTTCGATTGAATGTAAGTGAACGAGTTGAATGAGGCTATACGATTGTTAACAAAGGGGGAGTGCTAATAAAAAGAAGGAATGGACGTACTGCCGGAAGTAGGGAAAGGGCTAAAGTATTGTGAAAGCGGTCATAGTGGATAGGCTGTGTTGGATAGGCCTTGTACTTGTTGGATAAAAGACCAAATTCGCAGGAATTACTTCGCATAAAACCCTTTATGAAAAGGTTTTCAAGGCGGGTATATTGCTCGTGCAGATCAATGGAGAAACCGGCCTGGGTAGATCATATGTTTGGAAAGATCTCAACTGTTACAGCAACGCTCCTGCTACTGGCGTCGGCCGGAAGTTCTTCTGTGCTGGCACAACAAAACGGCTTTTACCATACTCAAAATGGCATTGTCGTTGATGGGTCAGGTAATAAGGCCATGATCAGGGGGATAGGACTAGGGGGCTGGTTGATGCCGGAAGGGTATATGCTTCATTTCCCGGGTGAAGGATCGCTGAGAGACATGAACAGCAAGATCGTTAGTCTGATTGGCGAAACCGATGCGGCATCATTCTGGGAATTGTATCGTGCGAACTATGTCCGGGAGAAGGATATCCAAATGATCGCAGAATGGGGGTATGATCATATTCGACTTCCTTTCCATTACAACGTGATTTATGATTTGGAATCGCGCAGTTTCAAAGAGGAAGGATTTGAACTGTTTGATCGATTTTTAGACTGGTGTAAGGCCTATGGATTGGATGTGGTGTTGGATCTTCATGCCGCTCCGGGCGCACAAAACGAAGGACCCATATCAGATAGTGATGGAGAAGCCAGGCTGTGGACTGAGCCAGATCCTTATCAGGATATGACCGTGGAGATCTGGGAGGAAATCGCTCGGCGCTACGCCAACGAAACAGCCATCATCGGATATGATCTGATCAACGAGCCCGTCACCCCGGATGATCAGCTTGTTAATGGTCAGCAAGACTTACGAGACTTGTACGGACGCCTGACTAACGCCATTCGGGCTATCGATCAGAACCACATCCTGTTTATCGAAGGAAACTACTACGCTACCCACTTTTATCTTCTCGATCCGGCTTTCGATAATAATATGGTCTATGCGTTCCACAAATACTGGAATGCTCCTGACGTAGGGACCATTCAGTATCTCCTTGATCTGAGAAATAATACAGGCGTACCTCTTTGGTTGGGAGAAACCGGTGAGAACAGTAATCCGTGGTTTTATTTGGTTTCCAGATTGGCAGAGGATCACGATATCGGATGGAACTGGTGGACCCACAAAAAAATAGAGGCAGTCACTTCGCCTCTTTCTTCGCCGCTCCTTCCTGACTATCAGACGGTTCTAGACTATTTCGGCGGAAACGGGTCCCGACCTACCACCGAGTTTGCTCGAGACGCCTTGTTTGCGCAGGCCAGGGCGCTTGATATTGATTCTGCTACGCTTCAAAGTGGGGTATTGCGGAGTTTGTTTGACGACTCGTTTGCGACCGAAAGCATTCCATTCAAAGAGCATGTTCTGCCCGGCACGGTAAACGCGGTAGATTATGATTCTGGTACACAGGGGATATCCTACTACGATCAAGACTATTGGAAGACCGATGGATCGCCAGGAGGGGGTAATACCGGAGGTAAATATCGCAATGACGGTGTGGACATAGAAGCCTCGACCGATCCAGAAGGGTTTGATTACAATGTAGGCTGGCTGAATCCATTGGAATGGATGGCTTATACGATCGAGGTTCAACAGAGCGGGATCTATTCTGTCGAATTTCGGGTGGCAAGCACTGAAGGTGGAGGCAATCTGAGACTGTTCGTTGATAGTGAAAACATAGCCAATGTGGTTGTGCCGACAACCGGTGGATGGCAGAAATGGATTTCTATCCAGCAAGATGAGATTGAGTTGACAGCAGGGAGTCACGTGCTTCGCGTCGTGGTGGGACGAAAGGGAGGTTTCAATTTCAACAGAATGACGTTCAATTTAGCCTCAGGAACGGCGGTAGAATCTGATGAACTGCCTGTAGTATTCATTCGTCAAATGTATCCTCAACCTGCTTCTCATCAGGTCAACATGGAATTGTCAGTTTCGACCACAGGACTGCTAAAGCTGGAGCTGTACGATGTTTTGGGCAGATTGGCTTCTACACAATTGCTCAAACCAACTGAAGCGTACTCTCAGATTTCCATTGATCTTGGGAAATTGACTACAGGGACATACCTAGCGCGTTTAGTATACGATGGCGGAAAACACGAACTGACTTCGGTTTTTTCTGTGATACGATGAGAATAATCGCTCCACTCGTTCTGTTCGCTGAATGAGTGTCCTTGGCAGGTTGAGATGCTGACTCGATTGCATCTAATCCGAAAACGCTAGCCGCTACACAAAATTCGCCTAAACGAAGTTTGCCCTAGACAAAATTAGGCAGAGTTCCGGTTGAATCCAGAATCTGGTCCAATC
>JABMOI010000125.1 GCA_013204185.1 bacterium
ACTCCAGAGGGAGCCAAACTCGCTAGTTTGGAGCGAGGTGACGCGCAACGGATATCGACTCAGTTCGCGGTCATTTCCCAGTGGGTTAATGACCGGGTTTTGATTGTCTCAGATTATGGAGACTCTGGAAATGCCAATGTTATGACACTAGACCCAACTTCGCGTACGGCTGTCGTGACCTTAGTTGAGTCAGAGGAGTCCGAATTCTATGGCGAAGTGTCGCCTGACGGATCGACGTTGATCTACTACATGGTTAACCCCGAAACGGGTCGCGATTTGTGGAAGGTACCGGTATCCGTCACTGATGACGGGATAGCCGTTCAGGGGGAACCTTCAGAGTGGTTCGCCGGCCCAAACGACGATGCCAGCCCTACTTGGCATCCGTCTGGAAAATGGGTGGCTTACATGTCAAACGAGACAGGGCGATTCCAAGTGTACGTCCGCTCGTGGCCCGAAGGCGGCGTCACAGAGCTTGTGTCGCTCGATGGCGGCATGGCGCCATTGTGGTCGGAAGATGGATCGTCACTGTACTACCGAGACAGTGATTCCCTGTATGTCGTAGACGTAGTCGATAAAGAGAGAATGCGCTTCTCCCGACCGCGCGGCTTGCTCAATATTCCAGAGACGGGGATGATTCTTGGCAATTCCCTGGAACGTTCTTTTGCGGTCAGGCCGGGTACGGGCGAGCTACTGTTCTTCCAATCGAATGCGCCAGTTGTCATTCCAAAGATCATTTTGGTAGAGCATCGTCAGACTAACCAGTGATTCTACGTGTCCGGCGTGCTTTGCCCAGAAGCCTTTGAGCGGTACGGGTGGGCGTCAAGCAGCAAGTTGTTTGCTGTCCAATATCATCGTTTATTCTGCTATCAATCACTCCGCACCCCCATGATCGGCACAACCTTATCCCATTATTCCATCGAAGCCGAGCTCGGGCGTGGCGGCATGGGCATTGTTTACAAAGCCCGGGACACGAAGCTGAACAGGGAAGTGGCCCTCAAAGTCCTTCCAAGCGCGGCCCTTGCCACAGACGATGACCGTGCTCGATTCTACCGGGAAGCGCAGGCCGCGGCTCAGCTTCATCATCCGAATATTGCTACGATCTTTGAGATAGATGAAGCAGTTCCGTCAGATGCGCCACATGGCACGCAGCCATCGCCGTTCATCGTCATGGAGTATATCGAGGGAGAAACACTCGATGCCCGTATCAGGAAGGGGCCCATGAAGTTATCGGAAGCTGTCCGTATAGCCCTGGAAATGGCATCGGCGCTCGACCTAGCCCATTCCAAGAACATTGTTCATCGCGATGTGAAGTCTGCCAATGTCATGCTGACGGCCAAAGACTCGGCCAAAGTGTTGGATTTTGGATTGGCCAAAACGGCGCAATCGACGCAGCTCACCCGCATGGGCTCGACGCTTGGGACGGTCGCATACATGAGTCCTGAGCAAGCGCGCGGGGAGGAAGTGGACCACCGGACCGATCTCTGGGCGCTCGGTGTAGTGCTCTACGAAATGATTGCCGGACGTGGCCCATTCGGAGGAGACTACGAACAAGCGGTTGTCTACAGCATCCTCAACTCAGACCTAGAGCCGCTTACAGCTTTGCGCAGCGGAGTCCCGATGGAACTCGAGCGCATCACGTTCAAGCTTCTTGCCAAAGAGGCGGGGCGAAGGTATCAGACGGCGGCAGATTTGATTGCTGATTTGTCGGGGGTTGATACGACTTCGGCATCTCACTCATCCATTCGCACGTCTACGATCGCGCCAGTTGCTGCGACTCAACCTGAACCTGCTAAACCCTCGTTGGCCTGGTGGGCTGGCGCAGCAATGTGCGCTCTTCTGCTGGCGGCCATGGTGTGGTGGTTGAAGCCTTCTCCGAACGTGCCCAGTGAGGAAACCAGGACCTACACATTGGACTTCCCAGATATGCCTGTTCCGAGAATTCTGGCTGCATCTTCAAGCGGTAAGTGGCTGGTTTTGGATTCAGGAGCCGAAGACAACCGTGAGCGCGTCTGGTTGCATGACCTTGAATCTGGGGAAACGGTTCGCAAGCTCGATGTGGAGTACACCCGCCATATTCGCCTCGAATTTTCAGAGGATGAGCAGTGGATTCTGAAGTCCGCAAGCTCCCCTGTGGCGCCTGCCATCACACGGATTCGAGTTGACAACGGATTTGAGGAGACGCTTGCGATGGGAATGGATGCCGATTGGATTTCGCCCGACCGCATTTTGTACTTGTTTGGAGACGCTACTCAAGTTGAGCGATTCGAGGAGACGGACTTTAGTTTGGTCGAGAAGAACCTGGAGACGTCTAAAACCCGAGGAGTTTTAACCACGGATTCAGCAATGGCTCGACCGGTTTACATACATGCCGATGTTCTTCCCGACCGAGTGTTGGCATTGGTTACAGTCCTTGATGTCGAGGTGCCATTTGCAGTACCGTTCGTTGGATTGGTGGACCTAGAGGCAAGCAGCATCGAGGTACTAATACCTGGAGCAAGCTATGCCCGATACATTGAGACGGGTCACATTGTGTATATGCAGGGCTCTTATGAATCGGAGGTCATGATTAGGCCGTTTGACATGGATTCTCGCACGTGGACAGGGGGTGCGGAGTCCGTAGGGATTGGGACAGGTACCTGGTTCTGGCAGATGGTCACGTCGTCCGGAGATCTGGTCTATATGCGCAACGACCCTCCCTCATACTACTGGCTGGACCCCGAGTCCAAGGCCGTGGAGCCCATCGACATGGATGCTTCGCCTTTGACGGGGAGTTCGACGGGCGAACCTCCAGAATTAGTAAATCGACGCAATATGACCCCCTCTTTTTCTCCCGACGGATCACTCGTTTCGATAACACAGCGGGTCGGAGGCGGTCCTCATGTCGCTGTCGTGGATTTGGAGACGGGTATCCAGCGTGTACTTGCGCGGGAATATGGCCCCTCGGGTTCCCCGACCTGGTCTCCTGACTCGAAATGGGTGTATTACACGGCAGGGCGTGCAGGGAAGTGGGTTATCGCCCGCCGACCCGCCGACCTGTCTCTTCCCGAGGAAACCTTTTATGTCGGCGATGGAGCGCTCTCCCAACCTGTTATTTCTCCGGATGGGCGATGGATGGGACTGAACCAAGGTGGTACGGCCGTTCTGGTGTCGATGGCCGACACGACCAATCAAGTCAGTATCGAAGACACTTGGGGGGATATTGGCTTTTCTACCGACAGTCGATTTGTTGCCATCAGCGAGCCCAATCAAGGTATCAGGGTGCGAAATCTTGATACCGGGAATGAATTTTCAGCACGAAGCGAAACGGAGTTCAGGTGGGCTCCACAATGGTCGGCCGATGGCAAGTATCTCTACTACCTCACGCCAAGAGAATTGAAGCGTATTCCGGTTTCCATCAATCAAGGAATTCAAACGGGAACGGAGGAGTTGGTGGCTCGATTCAGCGGACATTTCCAGTATGCACTTCATCCGGATGGACGGGTTCTAATTCTCGGCGCTCCGCTGTACGATGGGTCCGAAGTCACCTTGATCAAAAACGTTGCAGGACGGCATTCACAGTGAAAAAACAGAAATGATCGGAACCACCTTATCCCACTATTTGATTGAAGCCGAACTAGGCCGCGGCGGCATGGGCATCGTGTACCGCGGAAAGGATACGAAGCTGGACCGCACGGTTGCCATCAAAGTATTGCCGAGCGCAGCGCTCGCTACGGATGATGATCGTGCTCGGTTTTACCGCGAGGCCAAGTCCGCAGCAGCCCTAAATCATCCCAACATTGCGGCGGTCTACCAAATTGACGAAGCGGTCCCGAGTGGCGCCCCCCATGGCACGCAGCCTTCGCCGTTCATCGCGATGGAATTCATCGAAGGAGAAACGCTCGAAGCCCGTATCAAGAAGGGGCCCTTGAAGTTAACAGAAGCGGTCGAGCTAGCAAAGCAAATTGCAGACGGCCTCAAAGCAGCCCATGCAAAGGACATTGTGCACCGGGACATTAAGGCTGCTAACGTCATGCTGGATGGCGATGGACGCGCGAAAATATTAGACTTTGGCCTCGCGCTCACAAGCCAATCCACGAAGCTCACCCGCATGGGAAGTACGCTCGGCACGGTGGCCTATATGAGCCCCGAACAAGCCCGCGGAGAGGAAGTCGACTCAAGAACCGACCTCTGGGCGCTCGGCGTGGTCCTCTACGAAATGATTGCGGGAGTGAACCCCTTCGGCGGGGACTACGAGCAGGCTGTGGTCTATGGCATCCTCAACACCGACCCCGAGCCGCTGACCGCCCTCCGCACCGGCGTCCCAATGGAGTTGGAGCGCATCACGAATAAAGCCCTCTCGAAAGACGCCTCGCGTAGGTACCAGACTGCTGCGGACCTCATCGCGGACCTATCCAGCCTCGACGTGTCCTCGCCATCTCAAACATCCATACGGAGCACACTAGTTGGACAGAGTGCCGTCGCAACCCGATCAACGCCGAGTCGGAAGCTTTGGGGAGGCGTGGTGATAGTGGCAATTTTGTTGATTGCCACTTTCTGGATAGGTAAGTCCACCATAGAGTCTCCTCCCCCACGGCAAATGCTGAAGATTGCCTTGAGCACAGGGTCTGTTCAAGTGATTTCCCGTCCAGCCATTTCCGAGAATGCCCGGTATATCGCCTTTTTGGGTCGAGATTCAACCACGTCAAAAACAGGTTTTTATCTCAAGGATTTACAGGAAGGGACCACGCGATACCTGGAAGAGACGGAGTACCACTATTGGGCATACTTCTCTCCAGACAATAAACGCCTTGCAGTGACCGATGGCCGAGGAAGCTCGATTCTAACGTTGCCAGACGGCCAGTTGTCCCGCTTCACGGACTATGTTGTTACTGGATGGTACTCAGACCAGGAACTGTTCACTCAAGGATCAGACGCGGCAGTCATTTCTTTGGACGAAAGTCCGACCGGTTTGATTTTCGTTGCAGACTCAACGTTGGGTCACCTCGCACTTTCCGAGCCAGTACGCATTGGCAACTCGGACTTAGTTTGGTTTGCGACGCGAGCCCGGGAGGGATTCAAAGCAGATCTGGTTCTTTATGATACTAAACACGATTCCTATTCTGTTGTGCAGAAAGATGCAACCTGGAAGTTCTTCTGGATGGACAGCGGCCACATTTTGATAGGGAAAGGTCAATCGGGGACGGAAGCGCACGTTCGGCCGTTCGATCCGAAAACCGGCGCATTCACAGGCCCTGATTTTAACCTGGAGTTTGATCTCGATCCAGTCATGAATGGCTATTCAAAATCAGGTCATCTGATCCGCGCGCCGGGTACCGCTACCTACAGGGATATGACGAGGCTCTTTTGGTTAGACTTGGATTCAGGCGAAAACAAACCTCTTGATCTCCCACCTGACTGGTATGTAGCGAGCGTCTTGTCTCCCGATGGCAACAAGATTGTTTCACTGAAGTCGGATGAGAGTTTTAAGGAGCTTGAATTAACATCGTCGGATCTGACCTCGGGCCTTACTTCTGATCATGGTTCCGTTTCGTCCTATTTTGGACCATTCTGGCCAGAAAAAAGCGAAGAGTTCTTTTTTGGCACTGACAGTGACGGAGGATTTACGTTTCGTGGAAGCAATACGTTGAGTTCGGTTCGTGAGTCCAATAGTGTATTGAATGGTTTTGAGCTGGGCGATCTAAACGTATTGGATGTGTCTGAGGACATGTCACGGGTGATCGCATACAGACGATTAGATGGTTCCCAGGTCGAAATTGTCGTTCTCTCTGTTGAAACCGGTGACATTCTGCACTCAAGTAAGTCAATTCTGCCCCAAATAGCGTTATCTCCAGACGGAAGCTACTATGCAATGATAGTTGAATCGCCCGGGGGGCAGCGCTTAATAGCCGTCCAAGTAGAGGGAAGCGAGACGCATGTTCTGGCTGAGACGAATGACAACATTGCCTCCATACTTTGGTCTGGAAGCGGGAGTGAGATCCTCTACCAAACGTATTCACGAGGATCTGAAGTCTCCTTTGTCCATCGGCTAAACATCGGTTTGCAGCCGGCATTCAGCTTAAAAGGGAGCGAAATGGTTGGTGAAATTCCCGGAATTGCCTGGTTTCAAGACGTCGACCATGTTCGGAATCGACTTCTGTATTCAACGCCTCTAGCACTGGAAACGAGAGCGCCAGCCTATGAGCTTGAGCTGATCCTGAATATGTCAGATTACTTGAAGCAGGTTGCACCACCATCGAACTGATTGGCACGATTTTATGATTGGAACTAGCTTATCCCATTACTTGATCGAAGCCGAGCTTGGTCGCGGCGGCATGGGCATTGTTTACAAAGCCCAGGACACGAAGCTTGAGCGGACAGTGGCCATCAAGATCCTCCCAGCCTCGGCTCTTTCCAACGAGGATGACCGCACTCGTTTTTACCGCGAGGCAAAAAGCGCGGCGCAGCTTCATCACCCCAACATCGCATCCGTCTTCGAAATCGATGAAGCCGTGCCCGAAGGTGGCGACGCAGCCGAGCCTCGTCCGTTTATAGCCATGGAATACGTCTCGGGAGGAACGGTCCAGGATCTGGTCAAAAAAGGGCTGCTTCCGCTAGCCGACGCGGTGAATATCACGAGTCAGGTGGCAGAAGCACTCAAAGCTGCGCATGCCAAAGACATCGTGCATCGAGACATCAAGAGCGCCAATGTGATGATCACCGCGGATGGCGTGGCCAAGGTGCTGGACTTTGGATTGGCCAAAACCAACCAGTCCACCATGCTCACACGCATGGGCTCGACCCTCGGCACGGTTGCCTACATGAGCCCCGAGCAGGCTCGTGGGCAAGAGGTGGATGGCAGGACGGACTTGTACAGCCTCGGCACGATGCTCTTCGAAATGATCGCGGGCCGGCTTCCTTTCGCAGGCGAATACGAACAGGCCGTTGTTTACGGCATCTTGAATGAGCCCCCGGAGCCGCTGACCTCATTGAGGACGGGCATTCCCATGCAGCTGGAGTGGATCGTCAACAAACTCCTCGCCAAAGACGCTGACTACCGCTACCAAACGGCCGGAGACCTTCTCGCAGACCTGAAGAGCCTCGATCTTACGGCTTCCGGCATGTCGCGCAGATCGATGCCTGCGATGAGTGGGGCTGCGCTGCACGCACAGCCGATGAAGGAAAAGAAGCCTTGGTGGATGTACGGAGCCATCCTTGCCGCAATAATTGTCGGCGCGTCAGGAACGTGGTTCCTCAAACCTGAACCGGAGACCCCCGAAAAAGTAGTTTCGCGTTTTGAAGTCGAGCTTGAAACTCGACTGGATCGCACGGGAAGGCACACAGTTGCGATCTCTCCCGATGGGAGGCATCTGGCATACATCGTGGATGGTGGAATTGGTATTCGTTCGAGGAACGATCTCATGACATCTCGACTGCTTGAACTTGAGACGGCCCGTGAGCCGTTCTTTTCGCCCAACAGTCAGTGGATAGCCTATGAGGATGACCTAAACAATCGATTGATGCGCATTAGCACCGGTGGCGGGGCCTCCACCCTGATAGCGCCACTTTCCAATAGCATCTTCGGGGCCTCCTGGGCAGAAAATGGGGACATATTTCTGGGATTCGGGCGCCGTGGAATGGGCCGCATTGTAAACGGCAGTTCGACTATTGACATGTTTTTCGAAGGAGACTCCACGGAAGCTCGATATCACGGCCCAAGATTACTTCCAGATGGCCATACGGTGGTATACACCAAGAGCTTGGACGGAGGAGAGTGGGACGAGGGAGAGCTTCGCCTTTACGACCTCGATGCAAAAACGGATAAGCCTCTCTATGCTCCGGGCAAAGATGCCCGTTATGTGGACACCGGGCATCTGGTTTTTCACTGGAATAACACACTCTATGCGATGCCATTCGACCCGAAGCGGAATGAAGCATCCGGAAAGGTGGTCCCCATTGCAGAGGAAGTTGCTGATGCTGGTTCCACTACAGGTGCAGGCCAATTCGACATCTCGAACGAGGGGTTGCTCGTGACGGTCAAAGGAGATGCTGGAGAAAACGCGATTTCCGGTCAGCTTTATTGGATTGCAAAAGACGGAACCGCGACGATATTCGCGTCCGAAACGAGAGAATGGGCGTATCCAAAAATCAGTAGGGATGGATCGATGGTTGCGGTGACCATCGGAGTGCAAGAAACTCAAGATATTTGGGTTGGACCTACAGCGGCAGAAAATTTCAGACGTCTCACATCCTCTGGGCATGCAAACTTTCCAGTTTGGGACCCCAACGGTAATCGCGTTGCATACGAAGAAGAGGGCGTAGGTATCCTCGCTCGGTATCCAGGTGACGTAACCCGAGTCGATACATTGTATTTGGGTCAAGGCTCACCAACGAGTTGGTCTTCAGACGGTAGATGGCTTCTTTTTGACGCTAATCAAGAGCCTAGGAATGTGATCCAAGTCCTGGATGTCGCAACTAGGATACCCCGGCCGTTTATGACTACAGACGACGGCGGTCAAGGTGGAGAGTTTTCCCCAGACGGGCGTTGGGTAGTTTATTATGGTTTCTCAAATGGGGGCCCTCGGGTGCACGTTCGGTCCTTTCCAGATGGGGGGGAAGCACTTCAAGTGTCAGAAGGTCTAGGCTTCAGGCCACACTGGTCGAGAGAGGGAACTCACATCTATTTTAATTGGCTTGCTTCAAATATTGCAGTAAGCGAATTCGATACGAAGTCTGGCAATGCGTTACCCCCGGTTGAATTTCCAGTATTCTTAAACCTAAGTTTCCGAACCGATTATGCTGTCCACACCGATGGCAGGTTGCTGTTTTCAGGAAGTCAAGCCGGGACAAGCGAGGGAAACGCAGTGGCTTTGCCCGAGCTTGAATTTGTGATCGGATTTGACGCCGATCTTCGCGCCCGCGCGCCGAAAGACCAATAGTCGAGCTCTACTCTCTTTGCGTGATATACCGACTAGGTTATGCGAAAGGGCGAAATGCGTCTATATTTATAGTATGGACATGGAATACCTCAAAAAGAACATCGACCGGGAGTGGGGCTATCGCGTTGCCGAAGAACTGCGCGTGCGCGACCTGAAGAACCAGACTCACGAACAGTGGCTCGGCGACCTGCCTTACGTCCATTACGTCAAAGAACCGACGGGTTACCTGTTCCAAGAAGCAGCAGAATTGCAAAAAGTGCTTCAAAAAGCTGGCATCACGTTCTGTTTCATTGGTGGAGTCGCGCTCCAGCGATGGGGAGAAGTGCGCCACACCAACGATGTCGATCTGACCATATTTTGTGAACTGGGGGACGAAGGACACGTATTTGAAGTCTTGGATTCGTATTTAAAATCACGAGTAGAGGATCCAAACGAAGTGTTTAGGTTGGGGCGAATGTACCTCGGGCAGTCTCCAAACGGTAAACAAGTTGATATCTCTATCGGGTTCACACCCTACGAAAGACGAATTATGGACAGATCGGCGGAAATGGACTACGGTCTTGACGTACCGCTTAGAATTTGCTCGGCCCTCGATCTTACCGTGATGAAAACGGTTGCCGGTAGGCTGAGAGATTGGGCCGATATCGAACGTATAATCCAACGGAGCGGAGACGCTATGGATTGGGACCTCGTCTTTACGGAACTTCTGCCCTTGCTATCTATGGCTCATCGGGAAGAAAACCTGGCTCGTCTTAAAAAGATGGTTGCTGAAGAGTATCCCTCTTGAACAGCACCCTCTTGAAAAACACTAGGCCGGCAGCGTGTCAGTTGGAGCTCAACCGGCCGCGTACCAGCCTCACCAGGGAAGCGATCACGAAAATCACTCCCAACATGGCAACCACTGAGGAGCCGGCAGGGAAGTCGAACGTGACGGAGAAATAGATTCCTGCCACACTCCCAACCACGCCAACCAACATGGAAATCAGGACCAGCCCCGTGTTTCCTTTGGTCATGAGCACGGCGGAAACAGGTGGGACAACGAGGTAGGCAAAGATCGGGATAACGCCGCCAATGCGAACAGCCAGCACGATGGCAAGTCCGATGGAGAGGTAGAACAAGAAATTCCAGACGTTAAAAAACCCCATGTCCTCTACGTCATGTGCTTCGAATTTTTTCGTGATCTCAAAGAAATGCTTCCTGAATACGAAATGAACTACACCAAGAACGGCGAAAGCGATTCCCATGGGAACGTACTGAGCACTGGTAGCTGTGAACACACTCCCAAATAACACTTCTTGAATGTCGGCGTCGCCATGGGCTGCTTTAGAAATGAGCAATACGGTTACGGCCGAGGAAACGGCATACAGAATTCCAATGATGGATTCGACCTTCAACCGCTTATCCGTGACCTTGATGAAGGACATCAAAAAGGCACCGACCAGGGTGAATATCACTGAAACGGTGAGCGCGTCTAGCTCAAAATAAGCGGCAAAAGCCACGCCTAGCATGGAAATTTGGCCCAGCGCCAAGTCAACGAACACAATTCCCCTGCCCACCACGTGAACACCGAGATACGAAAGCAAAAGGCCCATAATCACGCTTACAATGAGCGCATTCCGGACAAAATCCAATGCAAATAAGTCCATTCCTAATAATCCTTAATTCAGGTCGAGAAGCTTAGTTTGTGCCCTTACCCAGAGCTTCTACAATCAGATTAACGTTGTAGTCGAATACATCAAAGTAGGTTTTTACTTCTTTGAACGCACCAGTTGATGGGGCAAGTGTCACTACTTTTCCTCCAACCTTGTTGGCAACCAAGTTTGCTGCATCGGCCTTTTCGTATGGCGCGATAATAATAAGCTTGATGTTTTCTTTCGTCATGATGTCCATGACTTTCGCCAATTGAGACGCAGAGGGCGGAATGCCCGGCTTTGGCTCCATGAAGGTTGCTATTTGAAGACCAAAAGCGGTCTCGAAGTACGGCCACTGGTCGTGGTAGGCAACAATTTTAGAACCCAAGAAGGGCTCCATCCGCGTCTCCCACTCCACTATTTTTGCATCTAGTTTGTCGTTGAAGCGCTTCAGGTTGTCCTCGAAGTAGGCTCTGCTTTCCGGCTGGATTCGGGCCAATCCTTCAAAAATGTTTTGGGCGATAATATGCCCGCGAGCAGGATCCAGCCAATAATGCGGGTTTCCGTAAACGTGAATGTCTCCTTGATCACGGCTCACCGACGTGGGGACGTTCAGGAGCGGAATATCCTTGGACGTATCAATATATCCGGGTGCGCCCTTCTGGATCTTGCTGTTTCGTGAGCTCGTGAGGAGAGCCGGAGCCCAGCCGGTAGTTAAGTCCAGTCCTGTAGAAATAAACACGTCCGCCCGAGCCAGTTTCAAGATGTGGCTGGGCTTTGGGTCCACAAAATGTGGGTTTTGATACCCCGTGGCAATCGATTCGACCTTCACCTTCGTGCCGCCAATTTCTTCGGCAATCTGCTGGAGGTCGGTGAGGGTGGTTACAACGCTAAGCTTTTTCTGCGCCGCAGCGGGCAGGGTTATCAATCCAATGAGCCCCAGTAGCAATAGATTCTTCAACCGAACAATCATGGTCTTCTCACTTCTTCAATCCGTTATAAAAACATGTCTTGGCACGCGAACGAGCCTGGGAGCCCGGCAATCGCGTGAAAGCCAACCTCGGCGCCCCGCGTCTCCTAATACTCGTGTGCTCCATGCGTTCCAATCACAAATACAATGCCCAAGAGGGCTTGGTAACTTTGATCGAGCCCGGGTCCCCACGACGTGCGGCCACCCAGTTCAATCTTCTGATATTCGCTCAAATACCACCCAAGCGTGGTAGAGACCGCTTTTTCATTCCAATCCGGGTCTTCGGGCAGGTCTGCGTGGTCAAAACGGCTCGACAAAAACCAGCGCCGAGCTAGCTGATAGTTAACCAAGGCGTACAACCCGCTGGCCTTAATGGTAGACGAACCCATCTCTTTTCGGCTCTGAAAAGCTTCAAGCTGAATGGTCAGAGATTTGTAGGTATTAAACTGTAAAGGCTTCCATTTGTACGTCAGGTCTGCGCCAAACATGGTCGTGTTGTGCCCCAAATTGTTAGGTCCAGTTAGCCCGCTCAGTCCAAACTCGAGACTGGCGTTGTCTGAAAGGTCCCAGAAGTTCTTCAAATGGCTCGTGTAGAGCATCTGATTACTTTCGGAGTGCTCAAAGCTCACGTTTTCCGCTGGGCCGCGGGTTACTTCAACAGACAATTCCTGATAGAAGCGAAGGTTAGGTATGAGCCAGTTAACTCCAAAACCCTGGTCGTTTAGGCCCTCATCACCAAAGAAATTGGCGTACACGGCGGGCACGTCAATAAACGGAAGAGAGTGGGGGTGCAGCCTATTAATCTTTCCAACATTGCTGCGAAACTTGCCAGCTTTTACCTGCAATTGATAGGGCAGGCTGAGTGTTGAGAGGTAGGCTTCTTCAAGTTCAAACGCGAACTCGCCATTGTTATGCCCCATTCCAACGAATATATCGGCGCGGGCAAAAGGGTCAATCACGGATCGGAAGGAGGTTTCAACTTCGTGCAATTCCATGTCCACGTTGCGAGGTCCTTCTGACGTGTACCAAGCCCGAACATCACTGATGAGGCTGATATCTGGATTGCTGACTTTTACTACTTGCCCGGCGCTATCTGAATACAAACCGAGGCTCAAGATCGATGCGAATACTAGAAAGTAGATATTTCTCATGTTCGACAGGTAATTCAATAATTAAGAATCCAGCAACGGAATCTACAAAGTTAGACGCAACGCATTGAGCCTTATTC
>JABMOI010000126.1 GCA_013204185.1 bacterium
ATTGCAGTTCGAGTAATTCGATCTTGCCGTGAGCTTGGAATTCAATCTGTTGCCGTTTTTAGTGAGGCAGACAGAACAGCTCTTCATGTTCGATTGGCTGACGAAGCCTACTTCGTGGGAGAAGCACCGTCCTCTGAATCCTATTTGGTGGCCGACAGAATATTGCAAACCGCCATCGATTGCGGCGCAGATGCAGTCCATCCTGGGTATGGATTCTTATCCGAAAACAGCGCATTTGCTGAGGCGTGTGAGGCGGCGGGTATCAAGTTTATTGGCCCGCCTTCGTCGGCCATTGAATCCATGGGAGACAAAACGGCCGCCCGCGCACTCATGGAAAAGGCGGGTGTGCCCATGGCGCCCGGCACCGTAGATGCAATTTCGGATGCAACAGAGGCGGCCCAGATTGCCGCGGAAATCGGATATCCTATCCTAATTAAGGCGGCTGCAGGTGGTGGGGGAAAAGGCATGCGTGTGGTGCATCGCGCGGAGGACTTTATCTCTTCCATGGACGCCGCGTCCCGCGAAGCCACATCGGCCTTTGGGGACGGCCGTGTCTTTATTGAAAAGTACATCGACCAACCACGGCACATCGAATTTCAAATTCTGGCCGACGAACACGGAAACATCGTCCACTTGTTTGAACGGGAATGCTCCATTCAACGCCGGCATCAAAAAGTAGTCGAAGAAGCCCCGTCATGCATTCTAACTCCGGCCCTAAGGGCAGAAATGGGCGAAGCTGCCATCGCTGCAGCGCGTAGTTGCAACTATGTAGGAGCAGGCACCATCGAGTTCTTAGTGGACAAAGACCTCAAGTTCTACTTCATGGAGATGAACACCCGGTTGCAGGTTGAACACCCTGTTACAGAGCTGATTACGGGTGTGGATCTGGTCGCGGCTCAAATTCGCATTGCGGAAGGTCATCCTCTAGCGTTTACGCAGGCAGACTTAAGCATCCGCGGGCACGCCGTTGAATCAAGGGTCTATGCCGAAGACCCCTCCAATAATTTCTTGCCAGCTCCGGGACATCTCACGCAACATATTCCTCCCTCAGGACACGGCGTCAGACTAGATGCGGGGGTCGAAGAAGGCGCAGATATTCCGATTTATTATGACCCCATGATTTCCAAGCTTTCCACCTGGGGAGAAACGAGACAGGAGGCCATTCGGCGCATGGCAAGAGCGCTGGACGAATATCAGATTGCGGGCGTGCCCACCACCATTCCGTTTTGTCACTTCGTTATGAAGCACGAAGCGTTCACTTCCGGACAGTTTTCGACGCATTTTGTGGCAGACCACTTTAGCGCCGAAAAACTTAACCCTTCGGATCCGGAGCTAGAAAAAGCGTTGGCGATGGCTGCCGCCCTCTACGCGGACGCCCACGTACATTCAGCATCGACCACTGTAAAAGGATCGCATGCCGAAGTTAGTTTGTGGCGAAAAAACCGGCAGAACGACTAGACCCAGGTCTGATCGATTTCGAGTCCCTGCGATACCAACCAATCTGTAACGGCTAAAATGGCCTCCCGAACGCCTTGCGTTGTCATGGGATCTCCAAATGGCTGCAGACTCACGTACACACCTTCACTTTTAGGCCAAGCTTGAATGAGCAGCTCTTGCCTAAAATCTTGTTCTTCCGAAATGGCCTTGAATAGCAAGCCCTGAGAACCCAGCTCACGATACGCTTCCATGACGAAGGCGTGGCCGCCATCAAACTTTCGTACTTGTTTGGTAAAAGGACCTAGGTTGTCGAGAGATCCCTTCAGCGTCGCATGTTGCATTTCAAGTCTGGAAATAGGTCGAGGTTCGGATGGAATCACCGTGTGACACCGAAACTCTGCATGGAAAATAGGTTTGTTTTGATCGCGCCATTTAAGCGCATACTTCGTCTTAAGCGTGGCGGCTGGAGGCTGACCTTCGATTACGTCAAAACAGCCGGATTGCTTTCCTTGCTCTACAGAAAAAGCAAAATATTCTGGGTGGTCCGTCGTCAAAAACAAGGATCCACCTGGCTTGAGACGAGAGGACAAGATGCGAAAAAACGGAACCTGAAGCAGTCGGTTCTTCAAGTGCTTTTTCCGAGGCCAAGGATCCGGGAAATTGACAAATACCCGGTCCAACGAGGCTTCTTCAAATACATCTCTAACTAGAAATCGAGCATTCCCCTTGAACAAGCGCGCATGTTCAATGTCGTTGCGCTTCATTCGCCTGTAAGCCCGCCACACCGAGCCCAAGGATACTTCCGCCCCAACCAGATTCCAGTCAGGATGGGCCTTTGCCAGGTGTTCTAAGTACCTACCGTCTCCAAAACCAACCTCAAAAACGAGTGGTCCTTCTCGGCGAAATAACTGGGTAGCGGAAGTAGGGGTACTTAATTCGCTGGTTCTGAGCAGGGTCGACATCTATTATTCTTCAGTAGGACCAGGTGCGCGTTGACCTAGTTCGCGATCAACCATAAATAGTCCTTGACCTGCTGAACCAGCTAGTCTCAAAGAATCGATGATTCCTTCTGCGTTTTCCTCTTCTTCAACTTGCTCATCGATATACCAATGCAATAGAGTCTGCATGGCGTAATCTTTTTCCTCAACGGCCACTCCATAGAGGTCGTGAATCAGTTTTGTAACGTGACGCTCGTGCTCCAATACCTGTTCAAACGCGTCTAGCGCCGTATCAAAGGATACGTTAGGCTCAGGAAGCGTGAACAGCTTTGGCGTTTTGCCGCGACGAATAACGTGATCAAATAACTTAATCGCATGCGCCGTTTCCTCTTGCCACTGAATGCGCATCCAATTGGCAGCACCACTCATTTTCATTTCTTCAAAACGTGCGGACATCGCGAGATAGATGTAAGCGGATTGAAATTCGGCCTGGATCTGTTTGTTGACCGCATCTAACATTCTCTGATTCATAATACCTGCTCCTGTAGCATCCTGTTATTGGAATTCGTTCCATTAGGTCTTTCAACCAGCAAAATGTGTTCTCGTTCGCACTATATCACGTTTTCTAAGGAGATTCACGCGGAATGAACAAAACGCACCCCCTACCAGTTATAGAGCTACATCGTCCAAAATCTTTCTTGAGAAATCGCCTCCGCCAAACCGTTACCATTCATTATTTGCGGACGAATTCAATTTAGAAATGCCAAATAAACCTCGCATCCTTTGGGCCGACGATGAGATTGACCTCTTGCGCCCTCATATCCTTTTTCTTGAATCTAAAGGCTACGACGTTACCAGCGTTACAAACGGTGCCGATGCCATAGAACAGGTTCGAACCGGGCGCTTTGACCTTGTATTGCTCGACGAACAAATGCCCGGGATGGGCGGCCTTGAAGCGCTTTCTGGAATCAAAGACTTGGCTGCAGACATTCCTGTTGTCATGATTACAAAGAGCGAAGAAGAGCGCATCATGGAAGAGGCCCTTGGGGGTAAGATCTCGGATTACCTCACCAAGCCGGTGAATCCCAGCCAAGTTTTGTTGACGTGCAAACGCATCCTAGACGGGCGGCGCATAAAAAGTGAAGCGGCTTCGCAGAACTATTTGCAGTCTTTTGGGCAGATCACCAGTTCGTTGATGAACCCACTGGATCATGGCGATTGGGTCTCGCTATACGAAAAGCTAATCCGTTTTGACGTAGACCTAGGTAACGACGAAGGCGTGCGACAGGTATTGGACGATCAATATTTGGAAGCCAACCGTGCGTTCTCCAAATACGTTGAAAAACTGTACCCAGACTGGATTGCGGGCGTCGATACGCCCCCAAACAGAGAGCGTCCGGCGCTCAGCCACGAGGTCGTACCCAAATGGGTGTTGCCCCAGCTAGAGAAAAAGAAGCCGGTCATCTTTTTTGTGATCGACTGCATGCGTCTCGATCAGTGGTTTGAATTTGAGCAGTTGCTGGCGCCACTCTTTTCAATGGAGCGCTCGTATCACTTCTCAATTCTCCCCACCGCCACGCCGTATTCCAGAAACTCGATATTTTCGGGCCTGCTTCCGGTCGATTTGGCGGCGAAATACCCTCGTATGTGGTCGGATGGTGAGGACGACGAGCACAGTAGAAATAGAAACGAAGAGGAGCTGCTCAACGATTTGATCAAGCGTAAGCATCTTACGGCGCGCGTTCGTTACGACAAATTGGTGAGCAGTAAAGATGGGCGGGAGTTTCAGCAAAACGTCCATGACCTACTTCAAGCGGATCTGAGCGCTGTGGTGGTCAACTTTGTAGATATCCTTGCGCATAGCCGGTCCGATTCCGCTGTGTTGAAAGAGATTGCACCCGACGAACGGGCATACCGCGCGCTTACCAGAACTTGGTTTGAGCATTCTTGGCTCTACCAAGCGTTTCAACAATTGGCAAAAAGCGACTGCACGGTAATCGTGACCACCGACCATGGAGCCATTCGAAGCCTACACGGAACGAAGGTCATTGGCGATCGCGAAACCTCGACGGCCCTCAGGTACAAGTACGGTCGCAATTTGAAGTGCGACGAGCGCCATGCCATTTTCGTTCGCAACCCAGAGGAATATGGACTCCCGAGCGACCACAGAAGTACAAACTTTATCATCGCCAAGGAAGACTACTATTTCGTCTACCCGACAAACTACCATCAGTACCTGAATAAATATCGGGATACGATGCAGCATGGCGGCGTTTCGCTCGAAGAAATGATTCTTCCTGTGATCACGATGAAGCCCAAACGGTAGGCAGTATGGCTGATGTTGGGCGGCTATTCCCTGTTCAAACCACCTCAGAGAACGAAACCAGAAAATTGGGACGTCAGTTTGGGATGGCTCTTTCTAAAGGCGATGTGGTGGCCTTGGTTGGGGATTTGGGAGCCGGTAAAACGCAATTTGTTAAAGGAATTGCAGCATGTTTTGGCATTGATGAACACCAGGTTTCTAGCCCTACGTTTACCATTGTGCATGAATACCATGCGCCTGAAAACGCCGGTCATAGTCCTCGTGTGTCGTTGTACCACATGGACTTATACCGATTGAAAACCGATCAAGAAATATTTGGGGCAGGCGTCGAAGAGTACCTTCAGTCAGACGGAATCTGCCTGATTGAATGGCCAGAGCGAGCAGGTCACCTGTTGCCCGAGGGCACGCACATTGTGAGCCTAAAGCACCTGCCGGAAGGGAAGCGCCTCATTGAATATCGGAGTGTCCCAACCGTATGAAGCCGTTCACAAATCGATTGATGGACCTTCCGCGGTATGCAGTGAATGGAGCCTCGGCCATCCATCCTGGATTTGACCGAATTCGGATGTTGCTGGACGGTATGGGCCATCCGGAAAAAGAGTTTGCAGTAGCGCTAGTGGCCGGCACCAATGGAAAGGGTTCTACGGCCTCCATTATTGCAGCGTGTTTGACCTCTCAAGGAATTCGAACGGGGCTCCATACATCGCCTCATTTGTTGCATGTATCAGAACGCATGCGAGTCGATGGGCAAGCCCCTTCGGCCGAGTGGCTTGAAACCCAGTGCGAGCGATTCGAAGGTTTGTTTTTTGAGTGCCAAGCGAGCTTTTTCGAAGCCACATTGGCCCTTTCGTTGCTGTGGTTTGCAGATCAAAAAGTAACCCACGCAGTCGTCGAAGTAGGATTAGGTGGCCGTTTAGACGCCACAAATGTGCTTGAGGCAGAGGTGAGTGTAATCACAGGCGTTGCATTAGACCACACCGATATATTGGGCGATACGGTTGGGAAAATTGCGACTGAGAAAGCCGGAATTATCAAAAAGGGTAAACCTGTGATTCTTGGCCGAATGCCCGAAGAAGCGAGATTGGCGATCGAGGAAGTGGCCCGCCGCCAAGAAGCGCCTGTCTTTTTGGCTGAAAACTTAGTCACCATCACATCCATGGATCGCGGGTTCGTTCGCGTAGTCTCCGGGAATAGGCATCTAGAAGAAGTTGCTCCAGAGCTCAGGGGACATCATCAATGGAGCAACACCGCTGCCTCTTTGATTGCCCTTGATTGTTGGGTGCCTAAAATTTCAGACCAAGCTCTACAATCCGGGCTTGAGCACGTTAGAGCGCTTGCTGGCCTTCGAGCCAGGACCGAAATAGTACACACGTCCCCTGTGGTTATGGTAGACGTGGGTCACAATCCAGATGCAGTGGCGAATGCTCTCATTGCTTTTGGCACTGTTGCGGATTGTCCCCAGTCATGCATTGTATTGGGACTTCTTAGCGATAAAGATGCCTCAGAAATAGGACGACTGATCGCCAAAACAGGCCTCCAGGTCTTCACAGTTCCTGTTCACGGCGAGAGGGGTCGAACGGAAACGGCGCTTTTGGATGTAATGAAGACGGCTGGGGTCTCACAGGTTCGCGCTTTTTCCAGTGTCCCGAAAGCTCTGGTATTTGCCCTTGATGCGAACATGGATTGCCTTGTCATAGGCTCTCATTTTGTTGCTGCAGAGGCCTTAACATTCTTTGCAGCGTCTGCCACCTTATGACTTTTTTCGCGGATGAAAATGAACACATCTTGATTTTAGCGGTTTATAGCCTATCTTGGGTACAATAACGTCTGTAAAGTGTCTTAAGTGCACATCAGGCTATACGCCGGCCCATCACCATTCCGGTTGTCGGCGGACTTAGATCCGGAAGTATGTCCGCATCTAAACTTCCTCTAGGATCTATTCAATTAGGATCTATTCAATACTGTAACCCCACGAATGACCAAACCTGGTTTTATTCGTAACCACTAGCGGCTCATAACCATGACACGGATTGAGATCAATTCAGATCGATCCGAAGCCTCACTCTCGAGGCACCGCGCTCACTTTCCATTATTACATGAAGATTGCTGAACTCCAGGATAAAAAACTTCCTGAGCTAAAAGACATGGCAAAAGAGATGAACCTTAGCGGTGCATCTACAATGCGAAAACAAGACCTCATCTACGCCCTTTTAGAGGCTAGTGCAGAAGCCGTTGCCGGAAACAGCCGGCGTCGCGAATCAGGACCAGAGCCTGAGAAAAAGCGAAGCACGACGCGTAAACCAGCTGCCAGAAGCCCTAAAAAGGATTCAACAACTGATGAGTCGTCTGAAGAAAAACCAGAACGCAAAACTCGAAGCGGCCGGCCAGCTCGCGCTGAAAAAAGCAGCGATACGCCTCGTTCGAAAAGAACAAAAGCTGAATCGGATACGACCGACAGTTCGGACGCTGCAACAGAAGGCGATGCAAGTCAGGATTCCGGAGACAGTCGCGGCCGTGGCCGCGGCCGTGAGGATAGAGGTTCAAGAGACGATCGTGGACGCGGCGACAAAGAAAGCGGCGATCGCGAACGCAGTGACTCAGGAGATCGGGGACGTTCACGCGACGACCGTGGCTCGGGAGACGATCGCGGAAGAGGCGAACGCAGTTCACGTGATGACCGCGGCGGCTCCAAAGATGATCGTGGATCACGCGACGACCGTGGCTCCAGAGACGATCGTGGCTCCAGAGA
>JABMOI010000127.1 GCA_013204185.1 bacterium
CACGGGTGTCTACAACAGGTACCTTCTCCAGAAACTTTAGTCAGACGCGAGAAAGAGCCGTTGTTGCCGCCGACGACACACTTCAAACACCGCTCGAAGTTCGCTTCCCATTGCGTGAAAAACACGCATTCAACCATGGACGCAACTTCCAACTTGACTACAGTCCGTTCGGGTTTTTGAACTTCAAGTTTGATACATCGACGGACCAGAGCTTTAATACGGCCGGAGTGGACACCTTGTTTAATGTGGTAACGCCCGATACGACGCTCTTCGGGATGCGACTTGATGATGCCATTCTAAACGGCCTGATTTCAGAATCTGAAACCAGAAATGCTTTTGAAGTTGCGGAGCTCTCTGTGGTACCCGGAAGTTCGGTTCTGGGCGAATTCTTTTCAGGAGGATTTACTCCCCGAACAGAACGGCACTCTCAAAAATTTGTCGCGACGCTGCGTCCCAAGCTGGATCGAATTAGGGCGCTGAGTTGGATACAGTTGCAGGATGTTAGCTACAATGTCAATTTCGACTGGAGCAATGGGCCGGTGGGAAGAAACACAGGTGCATCCATTCGAAATATGGTTGATTTGCGCGGAGGGGTTTCCTTCAAATTCCAGGATATGTGGCGTAAGTTCAGCTTTTACAAAGGTATAGAGGATAGCCAGCAGAAGTACATTAAGGCCAAAGAATCTGAGCGCGCGGCTAAAGCTCGCGATAAAGAAGCAGCGAAAAAAGTCAGGGAAGCGCGTAAGCTAGCTAAAAAGTCAGGCATAGAAATGCCTGAAGAATTGCCGGTTGAACAACAAAAAGCGCCGGCTAAACCCGCTTCAAACGCGGCAAATGCCTCCACTGTCGATACGGGCTTTACCGGTACCATGAAATCTTTCGCACGTCAGCTACTGCTAGGCATTACAGGCATTCGCGACTTCAACATTACCTATAGCGGATCACAAACCAGTGCTTCTACTAACGTCGGGAAAGCCGTTTATAACGACGACGGTACATTGGAATCAGTGAACACGTTTTACAGCCTCAGAGACGCCTTTGGAGGCCGTGGCGCTTCACTTGCTTACCGTTTCGGTCGAGCTCGTGGATTCGATATTGAAGATCGTTTTATTGACCCTTCACTCCAAGTGTCTGACCTCTTGAATGATGGAAATCGGATTCAGGCCAGAACATCACTAAACCCATCCTCTGCCCTCTCGGTGACTCTAAACTGGAACCTGGAGTTGCAGAAAGGCGAAAACTATACGTTTAGGCCTGTAACGGATGACGTAGGCCAGTTCTTAGGAATAGATACCACCATCACGGAGAATGGGACAAACAAAGCAAGTATCTGGGCATTCGGATCAGACTACTTATCTATGTTTGAAAGCCAGCTCAACACGTTCCTGGGCGATTTAAATGCACTTACTGCAGAAGATGACCCATCAATTATCCCTGATGCAAACGGAGACGGCCGGGTGGTGCTAACCAATACGTCGGTAGTGGAAGACTTTAGAAAAGCCTTTGTAAAAGGCTCTTCCACAATCGATGATTTAGGAATTGCTCCTTTCCCTAAACCAACATGGAATGTCACGTATTCCGGTATGTCGAAGTGGCCTATTCTTCGCAAAATTGCAGAGACAATCTCCCTTCGACATTCTTATTCAGGAGACTACGCGGCAGATTACAATACCAACACGTCCTTCAATGAAGACGATGGAGATCGTACGCTGGACCTCGGATCCAAGCGCATTCTGTTTGCAGCGGAAGAATTCCAAATCAACAACGTTCGTATTAACGAGCGTTTTCAACCACTCTTGGGGCTAGACGTAACGTGGAAAGGTAAAATCGCCACCTCAGTGACTTGGTCAAAAAGCAATTCGTACTCACTTAGTACGACCAACTTCGAGGTGAGCGAAAACAACACTAACGAATTAGGCTTCAGGATCAGTTACCAAAAAACAGGCTTGAAACTACCTTTCTTCAAGAAAGCGCTCAATAACAGAGCTAGCTTCACCGTTGACGTTCAGCGTTCCAATACGATTGATCAGCGTTTGAGGCTCAGAAGAGCACTGGAAGACGCGGTTACAAATCCTGATTTCGTGCTAGCGGATGCGCTCTCGGGAGATAACATTTCCCTTGTGACCGCGCACACGCGCCTTACTGTTTCTCCTCAGATCTCGTATCAGTTTAGCAATCGAGTCCAAGCGAACTTCACATTGAAGTACGAAAAATTCGATTCGGAAGACTCCCGCCAACCATCTGCCGTAAATATCAACGGTACGTTCAATATCCGCGTAAGCATAGCAAACTAGGATATGGACGAAAACCAGGAAGTTGTTTTTTGCCGAATGGGTCGGATGGAGTATGAAGAATGTTGGTCTCTTCAACAGCGACTTCAAGCTAGGCTCATTCAAAATAAGCGATCGGACGCGCCTCAAGACATTCCTCATGTCTGCTTGTTAGTGGAACACCCACCCGTTTTCACCTTGGGCAAAAGCGGCGATGAATCGAACTTGATTGCCTCCAAAGAAGACCTCGAGGCGGCTGGTGCAACGTTCGTCAAGATTGATCGCGGCGGTGACATTACGTATCACGGGCCGGGTCAAATAGTCGGGTATCCTATCTTGGATCTGGATCGGTTTTATACCGACATCCATCGCTACCTACGAGACCTTGAAGAAGTTATTATCCGGACGTGCCATTCATTTAACATTGAAGCGGGGCGGTTTGACGGAAAAACAGGAGTTTGGATTACGGAACCCGTGGGGAGTGAGCGCAAAATTTGCGCCATGGGCATTCGGTGCAGCCGCTGGGTAACCATGCACGGCTTTGCATTGAATGTGGCGACAGAGATTGATCACTTTTCAATGATCGTGCCCTGCGGTATTCAAGACCGAGGAGTTACCTCCATGGAAATGGAATTGCTTCAGCAACTAGACAAACGTGCCGTTGAATCTGAAATTGCAGAGAAGTTTGCAGAAGTGTTCCGTGTTAGGGCCCAAATGCTTGAATACGATGATGCACAGTCGTTTTTGACTACGTATCTTGATTAAAAGGCGTAATTGCCCCATCACCCTGTATCGAGTTTCCAGAGGCAGCGCATATGTCAACGTTTAACACCGACCAGTTCACTATCCGCCTTATCGCCGAGACACTTTTCTACGACGAAGAGTACGAAGCACTGGGCAACTTGAGCCTGATTGACTTGGAGGAAAAATGTGAGCGTTTTGTCGCTTCATTTGCTCCTGAAGATGGCTTATTTGTTCTTGAAGAAGCAACCGAGTGGGAAGAATATCAGCCTGGCGAAGCCGATGATATTGGATATGCTCTCGCTGTTGACAGCCGCGAAGTTGGCACGTACGAATCTGCTGAAGGTGTAGCTGCAGAACTTCTGGCTCTAGCGCGCGCCCATAATCTCGCTCCAAGCATTACTCTTTTGTTTGAGGAAGAAGAAGCCTAGGCTCGCCCTTCATGGCGCTTTAAACAAGGCTGGTCAATCTAGATATTTATTGAGCGAGATATTTATTGAGCCCCAAGGCCGCATAGATCCAGGAGCCTATAAAGAGAACCCCTCCGACCGGAGCCACGGCTCCCAGGAAAGCTTTGCCTGAAAGGACCAACAAAACCAGGCTCCCGGAAAAAAAGAAAATGCCCAGTAGCATGAGCACTGCCGCATTTCTGAAGTAGACCTCGCCCGCTCGGTTGTAAAGATATCCCATAAAGAGAACGCCGAACGAATGCCACTGCATGTAGGCAATAGCCGTTTTATAGGTCTCGAGCCTATCGGGAGTAACCGCAGCCTTCAAAGCGTGAGCGCCGAAAGCTCCCCCAGCAACCGCGATACTGCACAATACCGCTCCAGTTACTGCAATTTGTTTTCCGGTTAACATCGAGTTCACAGTCGTAAGGTGTAACAAGCCGTGGGATACACGTAACATACAGTCAAGATGAACTTAATTCGGCTTTCTGAACGCTTGTGCGCTTCAATACTTCGCTTGTTCGTTCAGCCGGACAGAACGCATTCCATTGGAATTACCTAATAAAGCTTCTATCTTGATGCGTTCAGATCGGTCTTTATAC
>JABMOI010000013.1 GCA_013204185.1 bacterium
CGACACATGGATTTTCAGTCCATTGCTCTACCAACTGAGCTACCTGACCCGGACAGCCCACGAATATACGGCCTTGTTTCAAGCTGAGTCAACCAAGTCTGAAGAATCTATTCGGTTTCACGATCTGTTTATAATTAGTCTTCGACTTTTGAGCGGTGAACTCCCCACATTAATTTGGTTCGCAAGGTCGAAAAGTAGTCCTGATCGCTAAATCTGACCAGTTTTACCTTGTGTTTAGCCTTGCGGATCACAACGGCGCCGTTGGTCAATGCATTTGGGTGGCTTACGCCATCCGTTGTAAAAACATGAGATTTCAGTCCGTTGATCAACCGGATTTCAATTTTGGCTGAGTCAGGAATGACAATCGGGCGCACGGTCAGCGTATGAGGAGCAATTGGTGCGATCAAAATGGAGCCACAACCGGGCGCCATGATGGGGCCACCAAGGGCCAGAGAATAGGCCGTAGATCCTGTTGGAGTTGACACCAACAGCCCATCTGCCCAGTATGTGTTTAAGTGTTGACCGTCAACTTTGACTTCGAAGGCTAAAAGCCCAGTATCGCCCGAGCGCTGAATGGCAAACTCATTGAGGGCAAACTTAGCAACCAAGGGTTCCTCTGACACAAGCGATGCTTCCAAAACAACTCGCTCATCTACCAAAAAGTCGCCCGACTTTAACTGGCCCACCCGAGCTTCAAGGTCAGAACCTTCAATTTGAGCTAAAAAACCAAGACGCCCATGGTTTACGCCCAAAATAGGCGTCGGCCGAGAGCCAAGTTCGTTAACTGTATTTAGAAGCGTGCCATCGCCCCCAAAGGAAATGATCAGCTCAGATTGTTCAAAAAACGAGCTAGTTGAAGGAGCAGAATCCGAAGGATAGACCGTGAAACCGCGCTCCAAGAGTCCTGCGCTCAGGGCTGGATGTAACACAAACTTATTGTGTATAGATCTCAACTCCTTTATGAGCGCATCGACTGGAGCCCAGAGACCGTCTTTTTGAATGTTACCAGTAATTCCAAGAATTATGGGCATGGCAATAAGCACATTTCGTGATAAGGCGCTAGTGGATTCTGGTGATAACGCGCGTTGTATCCTCTTCTCAAACTAAGCTCTGGCACGTTACGATTCACCTCATTCAATATAAAAGCTCGTTACGTTTAGTCCTCTTGTGACTCTATGGATTAGCGAGGGCCTTTTCCTAAAAGTACGGCATGACGTCATCCATCAAATACTCAAAGCTGTTCGGCAGCGCAACCTCAGGTATCAATACCGTTCCCGTTGCTGTTGAAACAAGCATCATTCCCGGTATTCCAAGAAATACGGTGGTTGGATTGCCCAATGGGGCAGTTAAAGAGGCACTGGATCGCATTAGAGCAGCCATAAGAGCTTCGGGCTTCGAGTTTCCACGAGGCGCTATTACGATTAATCTAGCCCCTGCCGACGTTCGAAAGGAAGGAACGATGTATGACCTGCCCATTGCGCTAGGCATTCTTGCTGCCGATGGCGTGACAAAATCCAATCAGTTAAAACGGGATGACCTAATTGTGGGAGAATTGTCCCTCAATGGTGAGGTCCGCCCTGTGAAAGGAATTTTGCCCGCTGTCTTGGGAGCTCTCAGAGGCGGCTTTAGTCGTGTCTTGGTCCCGGAAGAGAATTATTTCGAGGCCGCCGTCGTAAGCGAGGTTGAGGTCGTGCCTATATCGAGCCTCAAGCAGGCTGTGGCCTTTCTTAATGGGGAATGTCAGATCTCGCCACCATTTGACTGCGACGTCCGTGTAGGCCCTGAACAAGCTGCACTGGACGTATCTCATGTAATAGGTCAACAGCAGGCCATACGCGGACTTGAAATTGCGTCGGTGGGCAGGCACAATATCCTCCTAGTTGGGCCCCCGGGGTGCGGTAAGACGATGCTCTCCCGCGCATTTGGTCACATTCAAACGAGCTGGACTAGAGAGGAGCAGTTGGAATCCACTTCAATCCATTCATTGCGTGGCCTCTCCAAGTCCGGTTTGCTGTTGTCACGCCCGTTTAGAGCGCCACATCACTCTGTTTCAAAGGCTGGGCTTCTGGGTGGGGGAACACCTTCTTTGCCAGGGGAGATATCGTTGGCGCACAACGGGATACTGTTTTTAGATGAGTTGGCAGAGTTTGACAGGGCAACGCTTGAGGCGCTGAGAGAACCGTTGGAAGAGAAAACGGTGATCATTTCGCGTGCAAACGGCTCGGTTTACTATCCAGCAAATTTTCAGCTTGTCGCTGCGCAAAACCCATGTCCTTGTGGATTTGCGGGTAACCCAGATAAAAGCTGTGTCTGTTCTCCGTTAGAACGTCAACGCTACATTTCTAAAACAAGTGGTCCTTTTTTAGACCGGATTGACATGAGGGTTAGCTTGCGGGGCGTCGACCCGGTGCAAGAGGAATTTGATGACTTTGAAACCAATCGCCCTGAGCGGCTTAGCTCAGAAGACTATCGAATTCGAATAGATAGGGCACGATCCATTCTTAAAGAGGAGGAAGCGAGAGATCTGTCTGACGAGGTAGTGCAAGCCCTGAACCGAGCCGTATCACGCCTCAACCTGTCAATGCGCGCCAGGGACCGGATCAGCAAGGTAAGTCGCTCCATTGCGGCGCTAGATGGGCGCCGCGTGACACTGGAATCTGACATTGCTGAGGCCACTCAATTTAGAATCGCCTACTCCAACTGATACCTGAGGCCACTGTCTTAAAACGGATTAGCCCGGTCCGTTGCCAGCTTAAATTTCAGGCCAAGAGCATTAGCAATACTTCCGACCGTGGCTAGGTGCTTAATCTGAGACTCTTCATCGGCCCGGAGAACTAAATATGCCTTCTCTCCTCTAACGCGCTGTATGGCCTCGAGCAGCTGTTCTTTGCGGACTTGCTGTTGTTCAACGTAGAAGGTCCCATCCTTTGTGATAATAACGGTCACGTACTGCTCCTTAGTGGGAGCAGCTGTTTGGGTTTTTGGCAGCGTCACTTCAATTCCAAACTGGGGAATGAAGCTCGATGTTAATAAGAAAAACACCAACAGGAGCAAAACAATATCTGCCAATCCAGCAAGGCTGTAATTGATGAGCGGCTTCCTGTCTGTCGAAAAATTAGTAGACATGACGATTAGAAGCTATTGCTGTGCGATGACTGGGAGGACCTTGATTCAGATGCAGGTGCCTGGAGCAAGTCCACAAACTCAGTAGCAGATTGCTCCATGTCGTTGACCAATAAATTGATCTTACTCAGCAAAAAGTTATAGAAGAAGAAGGCCAAAATACCCACGATGAGCCCACCAGCCGTTGAAACTAGGGCCTCCCAGATACCTCCTGCCAACACACTTGGGTCAACGTTTCCTTGCAAGTTTTGAATCTGTTGAAACGCCTTAATCATCCCTGTAACAGTTCCAAGAAAGCCCAACATAGGAGCAATACCTGCAACGCTGGCTAAGATGTCCATGCGTTTTTCTAACTGAAATGCTTCGTGTTTTCCAGCTGCATTGACAGCGTCTTGAATTTCTGAGATTGGACGACCAAGCCGTTCAAGCCCATGTTTTAATATGCGGGTTAGCGGTTTTTTCTGCGCTTCACAGTATGCTTGAGCACCGTGCGTATTTCCAGCACGAACATATTCGCGAATCCGTCCCATGATTTCAGCGCGATCTGAATCCGCCTTTCTCAGGGTGATGAGCCTTTCAACCAGTAAGTAAATCGTCAAAATTGAAAGCAAGAAGATGGGCACCATAATCCACCCAGCCTGGAAAATGATATCTAGCTGGCTTGGAGAGGTAGCTACATCAAGCGTCTGTAAACTGTCCAATTCTGTGGTGACTTGCTGAAATAGGAGTGAGCTCATCATGAGCATGGTGTGGATTAAGTTAAAATGGTTGAATTATCGGATTCTGAAAGCCCAAGAATCTGATGGAATCTTCTGGCCTAAGGACTCGCGCGCAAGATCAGCCAATTTGGCTGTTGGGTAAACGCCAATTCCCGTTCTAAACCGGGTCACACTGTCTTCCTGTGTAGTTAGAACACCCATTGGAAGATTGAGCGACTCATATTGCTTAAGAACAGCTTCTGCGACGAACCGGCTAAGTGCGCTTCGAACGATGATGGTATAGCCATTTGTTTCCGACGTGATCACGGTATTCGCAGGATTCAATATTTCGCCTTCTGAGGATGCCGTAGGCGAGGAGCTTGGCGTTTGGGAATCAGGAGCCTGGGCTTTTTCTGAGGCCGTCCCAAGTGAGTCAGTTTGACTGGCCAAAGATGAATCAAAGACTGCTATTAGACTTGAATCGTCTTTAGCAATGGGGCCGTCGTCCTGAGTGATGGGAGCATCTTTTTGGAGCAAAGGCCAAAAGGCAATGACCGCAACAATGACCATGGCAAAACCGGCAACCAAGAGTAACAGGCCCTTGGAAGAAGACTGGCGCTCCGATCGCAGGGCAGAAACGGATCTTCGAGGGTGCGTTTGTCGCCTTTTATCTGGATTTCTTTTCCTTGTGGAAGTTGAGTCAGAATCGGAGCTTGAGACCGTAGGAACAGGGGCAACCAAATTAGGC
>JABMOI010000128.1 GCA_013204185.1 bacterium
GCACTCGGGCGTTTGACGCCGATTGAATTCGAGACCATGATGGCAACACCGGCCGCCGTGGCCGCGTGACTAAAACTGTCCCCTTAACCTGCATCAGTCCCTCGCGACTACCAAGACTTCCTGAATATGCGTGAACTTCCGTTGTCATGATTCGTGCCTTTTCTCTTTATACCCCCATGGAGCTACGAGGTGAATGACGCGAGGGTTCCATTCTTGGATCTTTCTGAACTCCATGCCGAGTGCGGGGACCAGCTTGCTGCCGCCACCGCCCGGGTAATTGCTAGCAATAGCTTCATTCTTGGGAAGGATGTTGAGCAATTTGAATCAGATTGGGCTGGTTATTGCGGGGTTCGGTATGCCGTTGGCATTGGTAACGGACTTGATGCATTACATCTGATTCTTCGTGCGCTCGATGTTGGACCAGGCGATGAGGTGATCGTTCCCGCTAACACGTTTATTGCTACGTGGTTGGCGGTGACAATGTGTGGGGCAAAGCCAATTTCGGTTGAGCCTGATCGGGACACCTTTAATATCGATCCCAGCCTTGTGGAAGGCGCCGTGACAGCAAGGACTAAAGCAATTATCGCCGTTCATCTATACGGGCAACCTGCTGATATCGATGCCTTGTCGAAGATTGCCCAAAAAAATGGCATCTACCTTGTTGAAGATGCGGCCCAGGCCCACGGAGCAACGTACCAGGGACGCAAGATTGGGGGGCATAGCGCTGCTGCGGCATGGAGTTTCTATCCCGGCAAGAACTTGGGGGCTTTGGGAGATGCCGGCGCAGTTACGACAAACAATGAGACAATTGCGAACAAGATTCGCGTGTTGAGAAACTACGGTTCGAAGGTAAAATACGAGCACTTGCTGCAGGGAGTTAACTCGCGCCTAGATGAGATTCAAGCCGCAGCGCTGTCTGCAAAACTCCCACACCTTGACGAGTGGAATCAACGGAGGACTGAAGTTGCGCGCTCATACAATGAAGCGCTCGTGCCTCTCGTGGGGGCTCTTGACGGACCGGGAAGCTGTCAGCTACTGTCCGTCCCCGTCATCAGGGAATGGGCCGTTTCAGTGTGGCACCTGTATGTAATTAGAGTCTCAAACCGTGATCGAGCGATTGAGTTTTACTCTGCGCGGGGTGTGGAAACTTCCATTCATTACCCGATACGACCCTATAGGCAAACTGCCTTTGCCAACAGTCAGGAATCAATTACGGAGCTGTCACAGTGTGATGATTCACATCAGCTCCTGAGTTTACCGATGGGGCCTCATTTGAAACGAGCGCAAGTCGATCAGGTCATTGCAGCAAGCAAAGAGCTCTTTAGTGGGGCTCTCGAGTTGCGTTTGAACACAAACGGCGTTACCGATGGGTAAATCCAATTCATCGGTGCTTCACGTCGTTGTTGGCGCGGGGATCATTCCGTATTTTCGCAACGCCGTCGAGTCAATCGTCCGCAACACCGAAGATGTTGTTTTTGCGGTCTATAACACAATTAGCACAGCCGATGCGGACCGTTTCGCAAATTTTGTGGCTACACCAGAATTCGGCGACCGCGTCGTGTTCACGACGCTTGGGAACGAAGGGGCTTCAAAAACCGGGAGCTTGTACGACGCTTACAACCTTGCAATTGACTACGCTTCGGAGAGAGGTTTTGATTATCTAAATTTTGTCCAAGGTGACTGTCAGCTCATGTGGTGGAACGAAGGGTTGGTCGCTCGTCTGGATGAAATTTTTTCAGCAGTTGAAGAAGTTGATGGGCCTGGAGTGCTGTGCGTTGGAACGGTCTTCCCTGTGTTCGGAAAATTTGTGGGGTCAAACTTCTCGAGGGGAATATTTTTTGACACTGATTTGAATTGTTTGGCCGCGGCAGGGGCAGCGGTAGCCGATGTTGGCATTTTCGCTATGTCAGGAATTCGTGCATCTAGGTTTCGATTTGTCGGCACGGAGGAGGAGCTTCAGAACACCTATCGGCGCGAAAAGGTTCCTATGCTCGATGTGCCTTGCGTGGCCTTTATCCCTTGGCCCGCGACGGTCCGAAATGGAAGAGTAGTCGGGAAGGTAGTTGAGCCAACGTCCCTTGGGTCACCAATTTTGCGGCTCAAAGTCGGATTCAGGCCGGACCTAATTCAACCGAGCTTTGACACAGAGCCTTTTTGGATGGAACACTACATTGCTCCAAATGGGTGGGACTGCCTTTTCCCTTATTGGCCTACGTCAATCGACAAACCAAAGTGGTGGAAACGGAGACTAAAGGCGTGCCGACAGTTGGGAGTCAAGCCATGGACTAGGGCGAGTCAGGTTTTCACTGACTCCCCACACGCAGGCTTGGGAGTGCAGGTGGTCCCGGTCGGAAAGGACATTCTTTTAGCTCTAATTGGTGGCCTCTGGAGATATTTCCTCACTTACCAACGTCAATTATTCGGATCCGTAACTGCGCGATCGAGAGCTATTTGGAGGTAAACCATATCTATTCGGCGGCGGATTAGGTGTGGTGGCCCAGGTATCAAGTTCATAGATTTTGCGGGAGTAGTCCGAAGTCGTGGACTTGCTGCTAGGCGGTGACTGGTTGAGGCCTATTTCAGTTTCGCCTCTGCGGCCCATATTCGCTCGAGAAAAAGGGTGTGCGGAAGCAGGTGTCACGGATATCAATAGGTTTTGGTCGACAGACCCAGGTCTGTTTCGGGCTAGATAAATAGCCGTGTGAAACAGAGGCAGTGCGCTCGGGCTCGTCTTTCGGCTTATCTCTGGCGAAAAAGCTTCTCGGTGAAACTTTCTGACCGCAGATAAGGAAATATCTGAGGAGCGATTCCTTGGGTCGCACGATTACAAGAATTGAAACCCGAATGGGCGCGGATTACGCCTCATGGTGTGCCAAACATTTGGGAATGCAGGAGAGCTTCGATTACAAATTCTCTTTGCCGTATCTCAGATTTTCCTTGAAGGCCGGCGACCTCTGGTTCGCCCGTTCTATAGAGATCTATTGGCGCAAAGGGAAACGTACCGAGCTGAGCTTCTCTCCTCAGCATCTCAGAAACATCGAGTTAGAGATTTCCACTGAACGTATTCGCCTGCGCGCTCCGGCTTGCGCGCCGATCTGAGCGTTGACTTATGAGGGTAGCTGGCTCAACCAAGTCTGTCAGTCCGCGGGATTGTGCCAATTTGTGAGGACAGTGAGGGAGTCAATGTTCGGTGACGCACAAGAAAGAGCAATAACGCTTGCTGGGTCGATTGGGACTGATGCAGGTTAAGGGGACAGTTTTAGTCACGCGGCCACGGCGGCCGGTGTTGCCATCATGGTCTCGAATTCAATCGGCGTCAAACGCCCGAGTGCTGCTTGACGTCGTTTGCGGTGATACGTCCGTTCAATCCAC
>JABMOI010000129.1 GCA_013204185.1 bacterium
GCTCTACCTCGACCGAGGGCAGAACCAGGAATAAGGGTTCCTCCGATGGCAGCAACGCCTGTTGCTTTGATGAACTGCCTTCTATTGAAGAACAACGACTCATCCGTAATCTCGGATGAAAGGATCTCTGGCTTTGATTTAATCAGCATAACGTAAGGGTCCTGGGAAGACTTGTTAACTCAACATGGAAAACACCATCCAAGAGTTGGTGTTCCAAAAGGTCAGTTCGTTTCACCTCTCCTCGAAAATCGATCCGGGCTTACCTTTTGATCTTGGCTCCCGAGACGATCGATGCAGAAGGAAATAGCACAACCTCGTCTCCTTCGACCAGACCAGACATCACTTCTACTTTATCTGCGGCGCGCGTTCCAATTTCAATGGCGCGTTTTTCAACCATGTCGTCGACTACGGCAAACGTGAACCAGGTCCCTGATTCTTGGAAGATGGCGCTTACTGGTACCGTTAGCGTCTCAGGCGCTTCCTGTATGATAATCGCCGCTTCAGCCCGGTAGCCAACGCCAAGAGATTCAGGAATTGAGTCGAAGTCAATTAACACGTTAACTCGTTGCTCCTCAACGCCTAAGGCGGATATTTTAGTGAACGCTGAGGGCTCGACTAGCCGCACTTTTCCTTTCAACGATTCGCCACCCCAACCCGTAACATCCACTGGGTTGCCCGGCTTTATTTGAACCGCATCTTCCGAAAGAACGTCAACCACTAGCTCGAGAGATCGCGCGTTTCCAATTTCCAACACCGGCGTCCCAGCTGCAATCATCCGTTGGCTTCGTTCAAAAATGCGCAACACGTTTCCATCGGTTGGAGCATAAGCCGCAGTAGACATAGCTTCTCTGGCTTGGGATGAGGTTGTCAGCCTGGTTTTGGCAGCCGTGAGTTCGGCCTCCGCAGCCTGAAGTGAGAGCTTGGCAGATTCCAGGTTTCGATCGGCAGAAGCGGCGGCTATCGTCGCTTGTTCCAACTGTTCTTCCGTTACGATCCCATCAGCTTTTAATGCTTCTTGGCGCTTCAGAATGGTTCGAGCTTGAGCCTGGTTGTCTTCCGCTTCTTCAATGGCAGTAGCAGCCAGCTCAACTTGGGCATTGGCCGCCTGGACGTTCGCTTGTTGAATGGACTCTTCCTGATTGGAGCTCTCGGGTGGTAACACCTGAAAAACCATTCCTCCGCGAACAACAGGGTCTCCTACTTGCAAAGCCACCCTCTTCAGCTCACCGGAAACGGGACTCGTCACCACATACGATTCGAGTAGGCGCGTTCGTCCTTCATTTCGAATGGAAACCGTTAGCGTGGATTTTTGGATGACGGTGGTCGTAGCGTCGACGCGATTTCCGCTCACAAGAGAGTAAACTATATAACTCACCACCAAAATGGCGATTAAGCTGTATATAAGACGTTTTCGGGAAAACATGGCTTCAATCTCTTGTTTTTAAAACGGATATCAAATCGTAGTTGTTCAAACGTCGTCGGACAATCAAACTACTTCCAATGGCTGCAATAATGGTAATGATGGCTGAGAAGGCATACGTCTCCCAGTCCACTACATAGGGGAATCGATAGCTTTCAGAGGCCATCTGGGAAATGGACGCCCCGCGAGCACCTTACCGATGTACCAACCAATTGGGATAGAACAGAGCGTAATGACTGCTTGCTCACTAAACAGCAGAACGGAAACTTCCTTTTTTGAAAACCCCAGCACTCGAAGGCTCGCTAGCTCACGTCCTCGCTCCGAAAGCGAAATACGGGCGCCGTTGTAAATCACGGCCACTGAGATAATGGATGAAAAGCCAATCAGAAAAAACATACCAACCATGAGTCCTTCCGACATCTGTTTTTCAAACAGCTCAAACCCTCGCCTCGGCGACGACACACTTGCCACCATGGGAATGGTGCTGAGCGTTTTTGCGACTTCATCCTGGTTGTCTCCCATGACGGATAGATTGGCTCCCGTCACAAGTCTCGGGCCCCGTACCAGGTCGTTGAGCGATTCAATATGCATGTAGGCGTTCATCCCTAAAAAGTCGTCCACAATACCCACAATGGGTACGCTTTCATTCCTCCGCTCCCCTTCCAGTATTTCAACCTGGACCAAATCGCCCCTTTTTATGTGCAATTGGTCGGCCAGGATTTGACTAACCACCAGACCGTGCAGAGGGAGTGGGATAATGGTGCCATCTGAATGCACAATGCGGTTTAACTCGTCTCCCACCTTTCGCCCAGTGATGGCCATTTCGCGTTTCAGGGCGCCTTTGGTTATGCGAACCGGTACCATTCGATTGAACTCGATGCGATTGACGCCTTCGATTCTTCCTAGATCGTAGCGAATACGCTCGGGTAAGGGCCTGTTAAATGCCACAGTGAGGTCTTCTCGTTGCGCGACATTAAATTGCAGGTCCATCATGTAGTCCATGCCGTCAAACAAAAACAGCCCGATTACTAGTATGGCCACGGAAAAAGCGACCCCTAACGCAGAGAAAATGGTCTTTAATGGTCTTCGTTCAATGTTACGAACAACCATCCTAGCTGCTGAGGGCAACCGTTTGAAGAAGCTAAAATGCTCTAAAAGTCCTTTGGTAAAACGCGCCGGTGATTGCGGCCTCATGGCTTCGGCTGGAGGAAGACGAATGGCGCCACGGACACCTCCCAAGGCTCCAACTACAGCAGCGATCGCGCTCACCGTCACGGCAAAAACGAGCAGACTGGGACTCAAGTGATAGGTTAGATCGGGGAAATCGAAGTAGTCTCGATACACATCGATCATTAAACCGCCCAGCCATACGCCGGAAACCATGCCCACTAAGGCCCCTGCCATCACGGCTGAAAGAGCGAATTTCAAGTAAAACAGGCCCACATCCATGTTGGTGTAGCCAAATGCTTTAAGCACTGCTATTTCTTGCCGCTGAGTGGAAATAAGCCGCCTCAAGACAATGTTGAGCAGAAAGGCCACGACCGCTAGAAATATGCCCGGAATAATAGTACCTGTTTGCTTGTTGGAATTGAGTTCACTTTCCAAAAACAGGTTGGACATCTGAGTCTTCCGCGTATAGCTACCCAGACCGCCATATGGCTTTAAAATGCGATCGATTTCAGACTGAACGAACCGGATGTCTACACGCGAGGAAATAGTCAGGGCCACTTCATTAAAAGCCCCCTCCATGTTGTAGGCGGCTCCCATGGCCTTCGGACTCATCCACAGCACGCCATATTGCTCGTCATCCGGAAATAAGGACCCTTGTGGAACGGCGTAACTGTGCTCCGGAGAGATGGCGGTTGCGATGATTTCAAGGTGCCGCAGCCGGCCATTAATAATGGCGCGTAGCGTATCGCCATTTGCAAACTGGTTGGCTAAGGCAAACTTTTCGCTGACAATGACCTTATCCCGATCCGAATCTTTTACCCAACGACCCGACCTCAGATGAAGCGCACCCAGCATTTCGTCTGGTGGCGATGCCGAATAAAACCGTCCAATGGCTGGAGATGTCCTGTTTTCTAAATCGAGCGTGGAAGCGAAGGTAATGCGCGTATCGACCGCCGAAACGCCCTCAATCTGCTGTAACTGTCTTTTTACGGACTCTGGTGCCCGCTCAAGACTTGCCCAAACATCTGGAAATCGGGAGGTTTGATAGTAGGATTCGCGCGCGGAGTAGAGCGATTCATACGTCCCGCGCATCGTCAAAACGGTCATAATGGCGGTTGCCGTCACCGCAGCGATGGAAAACATCTGACCGCGATGATGCCAAAGATCTCGAAATAGCTTTTTCGAGAGTGCGCTCACAATAGCTTACCAGACAATCTTATCAAGGGACATCCTCTCGGTATTGATTGTGTTTTCGACAATTCTACCGCTGCTCATTTGAACGACCCGGTCTCCCATGGCAGCGATGGCTGCATTGTGGGTGATGATGGCGATGGCGGTCCCCACCTCACGGTTTACCCGGTCCAAGGCTTTCAACACTATTTTGCCCGTTTCAACGTCTAGGGCGCCCGTTGGCTCATCGCACAATAACACATGCGGCTTTTTAGCAACCGCACGCGCAATGGCAACGCGCTGTTGTTCGCCACCAGAAAGTTGGGCTGGGAAATGATCCATTCTATCGGACAGCCCAACTAAACCCAACGCTTCTTCCGGAGTCATTGGATTGTCGGATATCTCGGTGACCAACGCCACGTTTTCCCTGGCAGTTAGGCTAGGAATCAGATTGTAAAACTGGAAAACGAACCCAACATGTTTCCGGCGATATTGCGTCAATTCCGATTCATTCGCTTCAGAGAGCATCGTTTGCTCGTACATCACGCTGCCGGATGTAGGCGTATCCAGCCCACCCAAAATGTTTAGTAGGGTGCTTTTCCCACTTCCAGACGCTCCGAGCAGAACCATCATTTCGCCTGGAAACAAATCAAAATCGACATCTTTCAGCGCTACAACTTCCACTTCCCCCATTTTATATACCTTCGAAAGGCCGCGGGCTTCAAATATGTGGTTCTTTTTCGCTTGGATATGGATTCGGACGAAGAATGAGTCCGCTGCAATTGGAAAAGCGTTGTTCAAATGGTACGAAACGAATCGAAGTAGGTTTATCCTCGGGTAGCGTTCGGTGACCTTCACTTTGCTATTCATATGAACCCAACAGGTAAGATCCCTTTGAACTTCCTATTTTAGGCAACACATTTTGCGAACTCTATTCGGGTCCAGATAACAAAAAGGTTCAATCGACATGGCATTTCAGGGCACTTCTCTCATTGGTTATTCTAACGGTCAGGCATCCGGATCGTCATTTCATGGCATGAACCCGGCTTCAGGCGCTGAACTACCAGAACTATTTTTTACAGCATCTAAAGACGAAATAGATCGTGCAGCACGCCTAGCTGAGAAGGCTTTTCCTGTCTACAGAAGCATTTCAGGTGCGAAAAAGGCCGAATTTTTGAGGGCCATTGCAAAAGAACTCGAGGCATCGCGCGAACTCCTAGTGGCCCGCGTACCCTTAGAGACGGCTCTACCGGCCGGTCGAGCTAACGGTGAACTAGGCCGCACCATTGGCCAGCTCAATATGTTTGCTGATTTGGTAGAAAAGGGAGATTGGGTCGATGCGAGAATCGATACGGCGTTGCCGGATCGCAGCCCCGTTCCAAAGCCAGATATTCGCTCAATGCAGGTCCCAATAGGCCCTGTTGCCGTATTCGGAGCTTCCAATTTCCCGCTGGCTTTTTCTGTCGCAGGTGGCGATACCGCTTCTGCCCTAGCTGCTGGCTGCCCTGTGGTGTGTATCGCTCATTATGCCCATCCTGGAGTCAGCGAATTGGCTGGGCAGGCTATTTTGAGAGCGGCGCACGCATGCGGCATGCCTGAAGGCGTGTTTTCGCTCCTTCAAGGAACTGGCCAAGAGGTAGGAACACCTTTGGTGTCTCACCCTGCGATTAAAGCAGTCGGTTTTACAGGGTCCAGATTTGGAGGATTGGCGCTGGCTAAAGTCGCGGCTGCCCGGAGAGAGCCCATTCCAGTGTATGCTGAAATGAGCTCGATCAACCCCATTGTGTTGCTTCCAGGAGCGCTCGAAAAGAGCGGTGAAGCCTTGGCTGCTGGTCTCGCGGGCTCAGTAAGCATGGGTGTTGGACAGTTTTGTACAAACCCAGGCTTGGTTTTGCTTCCCGAAGGACCAGATGCGGATCGGTTCATGGTAAATTTTGCCTCGCTCATGGACGAGTCAAAAGGCGGTACCGCGCTTCACAGCGGGATTGCGAAGGCCTATAAAACGTCAACCAGCGAGAAATCTAAAAACGAAGCTGTTACAACGTTGGTTGGAATCGATGCCTCGGAAGGAGCTAGCGTAGCGCCCTGGATCTTCAGAACCACCGCTAGTTCCTTGCTCCATGACTTATCCTTGACTGATGAAGTATTTGGCCCATCCACCACACTTGCGACCTATACCAGTATGGCAGAGTTGGTTGGGCTCATTCAGTCGCTAGAAGGTCAGCTAACCGGCACCATTCAGTACGATCCCAGCGAATTGCCACTCAACACCGAATTGCTCGGCGCTCTTCAGTCACGCGTTGGACGTTTGATTCTGAATGGATTTCCGACAGGCGTCGAAGTGTGCCACTCGATGGTACATGGCGGGCCATTCCCTGCTACCTCTGATGGGCGCTCAACATCGGTAGGAACAGGAGCTATTTGTCGCTTTACGCGCTCTTTTTGCTTTCAAGACATGGTTGCAGAAGGACTACCGAATGAATTGAAAGATGGAAATCCGCTTGGTATCGCGCGCACGGTGAACGGCCAATTGTCTCATTAATCGTGGCCACAGCAGTCATGCAAATCCGGAGAAAGCACGTTGCCTGATATCTGGTCAATCGACCTATCCTTTTGGGAGTGGGCGCTATTTCTGGTAGCAGGAATCACAGCGGGCATTATTAACACGCTCGCCGGAAGTGGATCCCTGATTACACTGCCCATTTTTGTATTTGTGTGCGGACTTCCAGCCCCCATTGCAAACGGGACAAATCGAATAGGCGTTTTGCTCCAGAGCGCCGTGGGGTTAGGGACGTACCGCAATTCCGGGAAGGTGTCTTTTGAAGGCGCAGCTTGGCTCGTTGGCCCAACTGTCGCAGGGGCGGTGTTAGGGTCCATGATTGCAGTTGAGCTGAACGAGGAGACCATGAACCTCGTGCTGGGCGGTCTACTGGCGTTTATGCTGGTCGTCTTACTCGTGAAACCCAGTCGTTGGATTCACGAAATGCCGGTGGACCGTTCCCGCTCAAAACACCCGTTATCGCTCCTAACGTTTTTCGCCATTGGCGTGTACGGTGGATTTATTCAGGCAGGCGTCGGAATATTTCTCTTAGCAGGCCTCGTTCTCATAAGCCGATACAGTCTGAGCTCAGGAAACGGCATGAAACTGCTCATTGTGTTTCTGTTTGGCGTTCCAAGCCTTGCTATATTCTTGTGGAATAGCCAAGTTCACATTGGTTATGGTCTATCGATGGCCATCTTCCAATCGATTGGAGCCTGGATTGCAGTAAAATGGGTGGTTCGGTTTGAAAACGCCGACAAATGGATTCACCGACTGCTCATCGTGATTGTGGCAGCTGCCTCCTTGAAGTTCTTTTTGGGATGATAGCGCGCCACATAGTACATTTATACAACTTTACGCGCTGGTCATCTTTAGGCGCTGGTCAACTTTACGCACTGATTTAACATTCGCATGAAAGCTGTTTTAATTGGAACGCTATTGACGTTTCTGGTCCTTTTTTCAGGTTGCGGATCCTCAGATCCTATTCGGAAGCCTTCGTTTGCTAACATGGCTAGGCCTGCACCGGACTCGTTTGACGTATCCATGACTACGAGCAGCGGAGATATTGGAATCCGGTTTTACCGCGCTTGGTCTCCCCTCGGCGTAGATCGTGCGTTCTATCTATTCAAGAACAATTTTTACGAAGGAACGCGGTTTTACCGTGTTGTTGACGATTTCGTCGCGCAGTTTGGTGGTTCAGGAGACGCCGGGGTAGACTCAATCTGGAGGTCCATGAACATCAATGACGAACCAGTACTTGCTCCCAACAAGAAGGGCACCATTTCCTACGCGCGATCTGGCGCCAGAACGCGCAACAACACCATGTACTTTAACTTGAAGGACAACCTTCGCTTGGATTCGCTCGATATCGGACAGGTGGTTGGGTATCCGCCGATTGGCCGTGTTATTTCAGGTTGGGATGTGGTCGAAAGCCTGTATTCGGGGTACGGAAATAATGTAAGTCAACGGGATTTGAGCGCGGCAACACTGTCTCGTGAGTTTCCTCAACTGGACTCCATTGCTGCAACGTCCGTGACTCGGATGTACTAGCAGCTCGTTGCGTGACATCCTTGGGGCCCCTACCAAGTGTTTCCGACTGAAGAATTGCTAGGCCCAGAGCTGGCCGGTGGAAGCTGCGGATACAGCCCTTTTGCTTCATCAATAAAGAGCTGTAAGTGAGGGAATGGAATCTCAATGCCAGCTGCTTTGAGGGAAACAAACACTTTTTCAGTGTACTCGGCCTTCATCGGGATTTCCAACACGGACTCCGTGATATAGAACCGGAGAACCATATCTACGCTCGAATCGCCGAGGTTAACAACCACTACCTTGGCCGGATATTCTGTCGAAATGCGTGGGTCACCCTGAGTAAGGGCCATCACAACTGAACGGGTAGCTGAGGTCGATTCTTTGTACGCGATACCAAACGGAACCTCGACTCGCAAAATGCCCGTCAATGAATGATTAATCAGCTTTTGATTGATCATTAGCATGTTCGGCATCACCATGACTTGATTGTTTTGGGTACGAAGACGCGTCGATCGAAGGGTTATTTCATCAATGGTACCATACGTTCCGTCGACTTCGATTTGATCGCCCACTCGAAAGGGGCTGTCAATTAGAATCGTGATGCCCGAAATGAAGTTCTCTAGCGAATCCTTCGCTGCAAACCCGACCGCTAAACCAACAATGGAAAGCCCAGCCAGAAACGCCGTTACGTCAATTCCGAACTGCGCAAGCACCATCACGAAAATGAACACCCAAGCAACGATGGCGAAGGTCTTCAAAAACAGACTTTCGAGCCCTGCGTCCACCTTTTTCGAGCCTTGCAGAATCCGCGTAACGAGCGACTTTAAAAAGCGATAGACAAAGTACATCACCACAAAAAGCAGGAGCGCTTTGACCATGCTAGGCAGAACATTCAGGAGAAAATCATTCCAATGCTCGACCATCTGCACTCCCAGAGTCGATATTTCGCCTGAGGTGATCAGGTCCACAGCCGAACTCATTTCATTGCCAATATCCTGAAAGGCGTTGGTGGAGTCGGCAACCACGGCGGCCGAGTCCTGGACAGGCACTGTTTGGAGCGAGAACATAGATAGCTGTGGTTATGTCTTAAATAAAGGTCTGGGAATAGGCCGGGGTCCTTATAGATACGAACAATTTGGCATTATTAGCCTCCTTCAATCCCCATTTGGAGCAACTGTCCCGAGGCGAACGCTATTTCGCTGCACCTGGATTGGCCAAAAACCACTCATAGGTACGTTTTAAGCCTTCCTCAAAGGAAACGTTGGGCTTCCAACCCAACGAAAAGAGCCGGCTCACATCCACCAGCTTTCTGGGAGTGCCGTCGGGTTTTGAGGCGTCGTACACGATCGAATTACTAGCTCCCACAGCCTTTTTAACTGCTTCGGCCAAGTCGCTGATCGAAATATCGTGGCCTACGCCCACATTCATTAGCCCACCAGGCGCAGCGCTGTGAAGACGCTCCTCTTCGGTTTCTAGCACATGCACAACGGCCGCTGAAAGGTCGTCCACGTAGAGAAATTCCCTTTTCGGTGTACCGCTTCCCCATATTTCAACCGAACGGTCTTGGCCTTTCGCTTCGTGGAATTTGCGCATCATGGCCGGCAAGACGTGGCTGGTTTTTAGATCGAAATTATCTCCTGGGCCATACATGTTGGTGGGCATCAGCGAAATAAAATCTACTCCGTGCTGTTTTCTCAGCGCTTCGCATAGCTTCACCCCTGCGATTTTGGCAATGGCATACCATTCGTTTGTGGGCTCGAGCGGACCCGTCAACAAATACTCTTCCTTTAAGGGCTGAGGAGCCAGTTTGGGATAAATGCAGGTGCTACCCAGAAACACGAGCCGTTTGACGCCAGCCTCAAATGCCGCTTCAATTACGTTTGTTTGGATTTGCAGGTTTTGAGATAGGAAATCGGCCGGATAAATGTCGTTTGCGTGGATGCCGCCCACTTTGGCTGCTGCCAAGACCACGAACTCAGGCATCTCATCCTTGAAAAAATGCAGCACGGCTTGTTTGTCCAGAAGGTCAAGTTCGCTCCGGCTACGCGTCACAAGGTTGTTGTAGCCGGCCTCTTTTAAAGCTCGAACCACACCAGAACCCACCAAGCCCCTGTGTCCCGCGACGAATATTTTTTCAGTAGGAGAGGATAAATGCATGTAATAAATCTGTATAAAAAGCGCTTCTCAAAACTAAACTGCCCACGATGGCAAGACTCCCAATTCTACGCCAAACACCCATTGGACTAGAAAATAAGCCATGGTGGATAAGAGTATCGTAAAAACCAGATTAAGCCATATTCCCGCTCGAGCCATCTGTGGTATGGATACTTCGCCACTCCCGTAAACAATAGCGTTGGGTGGCGTTGCCACTGGAAGCATGAAGGCAGCGCTTGCTGCAAAAGTGGCAGGAATGGCAAGCAACAAAGGGTTTTGTCCGATGCCAAGGGCGACGGAAGCCATTACGGGTAAAAAAGCCGCGGTCGTTGCCGTATTGCTGGTCAGTTCTGTTAAAAACACAACCATTAACACCACCGCAATAATTATGAGAAAGACCGGCCAAACCGATAGTCCCGAAATAAGGCTACCAATCCAAACGGCCAATCCCGTCTTGTCGATGGACGCTGCGAGAGAGAGCCCTCCACCAAACAAGACTAATATGCCCCACGGAATGGTTTTTGCCATCTTCCAGTTCATTGGAACCGTTCGTCCCAATCCCCTTCTTGATGCTGGCTCGGAATGACGAACAATAGAACAGCGCCTAAAATGGCAATTCCGGTATCGGATAATCCTGGGATGTAGGACCCATAAAGTGGGCGCGTGGTCCAAAGAAGAACGACTAGACCAAAGACCAAAGAGACCGCTTTTTCATCTCTGCTGGCGCGGCCAAGCTCGTTCATACCCGTCTGAATCAAGGTCTCCATGCCGTCAATCTTACGTTTTCCAAGATGAAAGACTGTCCGAGTAAGCAGCAAAAAGGTCAGAGGCAGGCCAACGATCACAATAGGAACGCCCACCATCATCCAGTCTACGAATCCAAGCTCTATCCCGTAGTTCTCCTGAATGAATCCGGCAGCGAGAGCATTTGGTACGGTGCCAATGAGTGTGCCCAACCCCCCAATAGTGCAGGAATATGCAATGGCGAGCATGAGCGCAGGTCCAAAATCTGAAAGGTGCTCTTCGGCGAGCTTTTCGCGAGCCAGCGAAATCACGGAAAGAGCAATGGGGAGCATCATCATGGTCGTAGCTGTGTTGGTCACCCACATGCTCAAACCAGCCCCAGCGATCATGAATCCACCAATTATAGCTTCTGGCTTTGTCCCCACCCGCTTCAAAACGTTCAGCGCAATCCGTTTATGCAGGCCGCAACGCTCCATGCCCAACGCCAGAATAAATCCGCCCATGAAAAGGTAAATGAGCGGATTTGAAAACGGCTCCGAGGCCTCCTTGATTGATGCGATACCAAGGACAGGAAAAAGGACGAGCGGCAAAAGCGACGTAATCGGAATGGGAACGGCTTCACTCATCCACCAGGTAGCCATCCAAAGAGCCACACCAGCTGTTTTCCAGGCAGCTGGGCTTAGTGCTTCTGGCGCATCCAGGATCAGAATGATGCCAAACAAAATGGGGCCAAGTACCAACCCAACTATGTTGCGAGTATGCTTCAACCTTTTCTGTACTCTGATGCGGCTTCAGAAAAACGCTCCCAAGCCGTTCGGACGTGCCTTAATTCAGTAGTTCGTTGACCAACCATCATGCGAATGGTGTAGCGGTCATTTAGCTTTGTGTGGCTAGCAAAGAGCTTTCCCGACGCATTCACTTTGTCCAAAATGGCCTTAGTAGCTTGATCCCCACGTTTGTCAGCAAAACACACTGTATTCAGTGATCTCTTGACCACTAAGTCGAATTGGTCCGACTCCGCAACCCATCTTTCGAATTCCTTGGCCAACTCAATATGTTGGCGCACATGGGATTGAAGCCCTTCAGCGCCATAATGCCGAATCACAAACCAAAGCTTTAAGGCACGAAATCGGCGCCCTAGAGGGACTTGCCAATCTCTGTAATCGATAGCGCCAGCTGCGTGCTCCGCCGTTCTTAAGTACTCTGGCAATATGGATAGAGCCCCAATCAGGGCGTTTCGATCTGCTACAAAGAAGCAGCTGCAATCGAAGTTGGTAAAAAGCCACTTATGCGGATTGAAACAGTAACTGTCTGCTCCCTCAATTCCAGCATGCATATCACGAAATTCGGGACAGACTGCCGCCGAACCTGCCATGGCCGCGTCAATATGAAGCCATACCGATTCGTCAAGCACATCCGATATAGCCTGAATTGGGTCCATTGCGAGCGACGAAGTGGTTCCTACTGTAGCACAGATAAAAAATGGTGTTTTGCCCGCAGCTAAATCTTCCTGAATGGCCCTTCTGAGGGCCGCTGGGTCCATTGCGAACGAAGCGTCCACATCAACCAATCGAAGATTCTCATCCCCAATGCCCGCAATGCGAGCTGCTTTCTGTACCGAGGAATGAGCTTGTGTCGAGGTATAGGCAACGAGATTTGCAGGAACTCCTTTGGCATTTCCGCTGCCCTTCGTGATCCGTTCGCGCGCCGCAAGCATGGCGCACAATACGGCGCTTGACGCCGTGTCGTGAATCACTCCGCCGCCCGATCCTGTCGACAAAAACCGGGCAGGAAGTCCCAGCAAATCGACCACCCAGTCCATGACAAGCGTTTCCAACTCTGTGCACGAAGGGCTCGTTTTCCAAACCATTCCTTGTACGCCGAGCCCTGCTGAAACCATTTCGCCCAATATGGACGGGAAGGAAGTATTGCTTGGGAAATAGGCGAAAAAGTTGGGGGACTGCCAATGGGTAATGCCGGGCATGATCAATGCGTCCACATCAGACATGACTCGGCCAAAAGGTTCACCTTTTTGAGGCGGAAGTGGGGGCAATTGCGCCAGAATGTCACCCGGTTCGACGGCTGGCACAACGGGCTGGCTTTCTACCCAGTCATAATAATCTGCAATCCAGTCCACGACCTCCTTGCCGGCCTTTCTGAACTCCTCTGTGGTCATATGATAGTCCAACTTAGGATGCATTCTTCCCCGCTGTTTGTATCGCGTTCCATAGGACTTCGGCTGGATGTAGGGCTCGTTTACCTGTGCCGTGTTTGATCTGTTGACGGCAGCTTACACCGGGAGCCACAACCACGGTCTCTGCATCTGCGGCGTTTACTGCCGGAAATAGGCGTTGCCCGCCAATTTGCATGCTCATCTCGTAGTGCTCTTTCTCGAACCCAAAGGATCCGGCCATCCCGCAACACCCAGAATCTACTTCAGACACAGAACAGCCCGCTTTTTTGAGCATGGAAACGGTTCCTTTCGTCCCAACGGCCGCTTTTTGGTGGCAATGTCCGTGCAAAAGCGCGTTTGTTGCGTGCTTCATGTCTGGCAACGAGCCTTCTGGCAGCTGAGCGATAAAGTCGTCAAAGAGCATCGTTTTTTCTGCCACTAAGGGCACGCGAGGATCGCCGGGCAAGAGGGATTTATACTCGTCGTCAAACGATAGGACGCAACTGGGCTCCAATCCAACGATGGTCAAGCCCTCTTTTGCGTAAGGGACTAATTTGTCCAGTGTTTCGGAAGCGGCCTTGCGCGCTTCGTCAATCAATCCTTTTGAAATCATGGGCCTCCCGCAGCACCGATGTCCAGGAAGTATGACTTCGTATCCAATTGATTCTAATACCAAGGTAGCAGCAATGGATACTTCTGGATAGTTGTATGTGTTGAAGGTGTCATTAAAGAGGACTATGCGAGGTTTCGCCGAGGCGCTTGGCGCGTTCGAACCGGATCCGGGTCGTTGTTTGAACCACGCATCGAACGGCTTAGAAGACAGGGGCGGCAGGTCTCGATGCCTAGTTACACCTAGCACTTTCTCCATGGCCCATCGGGCCGCCTTTCCGGAGGAAAGGCGGTTCATGAGCGGCGCAGTCGCGCCGCTAAAGCGGCGTGACTGCGCCGCTGCCCCACCAAAAAACGTGGCCCGAAGCGGCGTACCGTTGGCTTTGTAGTATTGATCTAGGTATTCCACCTTGATCTTGGCCATATCCACCGAGGAGGGGCATTCCGAAGCACACGCTTTGCACTGGAGGCACAAATCCATCGTTTCATAAAGCCGCTTCCCATGCAACTCGGACGGGTCCAACTTGCCTGACAATACATTTCGGAGGGCATTCGCTCGGCCCCTCGTACTATGCTCTTCGTCACGCGTAGCCATAAAGCTCGGGCACATCGTTCCTGCGCCCAATTTCCTACAAACTCCAGCGCCGTTGCACATTTCAATGGCGGACGCAAAACCCATATCCTCTGAAAAATCGAGGTTGGTTTTCAATTCCTGAGTCACATAAGTGGGCCCATAGCGCATATCCTGGGTCATTGCAGCTGCGCCCGTCACCATTCCAGGATTCAGAATACCTCTCGGATCGAAAATGTCTTTTGTTTTTGCATACAGACCATACAATTCGTCCCCGAAAAACGCCTTGTTGAATGAACTACGGGCTCTTCCATCGCCGTGTTCACTCGACAGACTTCCTCCAAAACCCTTCAACAAACTGATCGAGAAGGAAACGATTTCAGGAAGAAGCGCCAGTTCACGAGCCGATTTCGTGTTGACCATTGGACGAATATGAATACATCCTGCACTTGCGTGGGCATAGTAGGCGACTTTTAGGCCGAGTCCATTACAAAATTTTTCAACCCCTGTTACGTACTCAGCCAAATGTTGAACAGGTACGGCAGCATCTTCGATAAAGGGAATTGGCTTGTGGTCGCCCCTGACACTCATCAAGAAGCCAAGTCCCATCTTCCGAACAGACCACACATCTGCTTGTCCTGCAACCGTTAACACGGGGACCACCGTTCCTGAGCCTACGCCACTTCTGCTCAAAAATGAGGTGAACTCCTCGACTTTAAATTGAAGCTCAGCTTCGGATTCTCCTTGAAACTCGGTCAATAGCACACAATTGGGTTCTCCATCCACAAACGTCTCTAGCTTCTTGCGCCACATCGGAGACTGGCGGCACATGGAAAGCCCCAGATTATCCAGCAACTCTACGGCTGAAGGGCCTTGCTCTAGAATGACCTGAACCGACTCCAACGCCCGAACAATGTCGTCAAAATGAACAACGGCCAACGCCGTTTTTTTGGGCAAAGCTACCAGGTTGAGCGTCATTTTTTCGATGACGGCTAGCGTACCCTCGGCTCCACTGATTAACTGGGCAAGATTTAGCCCTTCTTGCTGCGGCACCCGAAACGAAACGCCATCTTTGGTCAGGCGGTCCAGATTGTATCCGCCACAACGGCGCCAGTGCTTAGGAGTCTGCTCCCGTATGGTCTGAACGTTTGCTTCATTGCCAATCAAATCAGCCAAACCGCCGTAAATGGCCCCTTCCAGCCCGTTTCGCTGGGCGCGTTTCGAAAACTCGGAGCGGTCAACGCCAGAAAAGTGGGCTCGGCTCCCGTCTGCCAACAACACGTCCATCCCCAAGACGTGATCGGCAGACATACCATAGCAAATGGAATGACTACCCGTCGCATTGTTAGATATAATTCCGCCCATGGCGGCGCGGTTTGAGCTAGCAGGGTCGGGACCAAAAAGGAGGCCACTAGGCCGCAGGTGCGCATTCAGGCGGTCAAGAACAACCCCAGGCTCAACGGTTACCTGCTTGTTCTCCACATCTAAATCGATGATGGAATCTAGGTGCTTTGTAAAGTCCACAATAATAGACTTACCAACCGCCTGCCCCGCCAGACTACTTCCAGCAGTCCGAGCCGTAACCGGGACCCCGTGCAAGGCAGCCGCTTCAACGACCGCTTGAATTTCGTCTCGATGTCGAGGTACGACCACCGCATGGGGCATCACCTGATAAATACTGGCATCTGTGCTGTACAAAGCACGAGCGTACTCATCGGTCTGTATAGATCCTGGGATTTCCTGACTTAATTGCTTTAAACAATCTTGAACATTTCTCTCCAGATCGCTCATTTGCCTGATGTCTCTTTCAGAGCCTCTTTCAATGCAGCTAGAAGTAATAGGACATTTTCAGGTCGAGAGTTGAATCCCATGAGCCCC
>JABMOI010000130.1 GCA_013204185.1 bacterium
CCGGTATGGACTCCCATCGGATCCAAATTCTCAATGGAGCAGATAATAATGACGTTGTCCGCTTCATCGCGAAGCAGCTCCAACTCGTATTCCTTCCACCCAACCAGACATTCTTCAATGAGCACTTCATGAATCGGCGATAGCTCCAGTCCGCGCATCACTTTTTTGTCGAATTGGTCTGGTGCCCAAACAATTCCGCCCCCACTTCCGCCCATCGTAAACGACGGACGAATCACGACTGGAAGGCCGCCCAATTCTTGGGTGATTTCTTTTGCCTCAAGAAGTGACTTAGCAACCCGGGAACGCGCCTGGTCGATCCCAATGGTTTCCATCAGATCTCTAAATTTCTGGCGGTCCTCCGTGATGTTAATGGCATCAATATCGACTCCAATCACGTCGACGCCCATCTTTTCCCAATACCCTTCTTCGTACAGCACGTTCGCTAGGTTCAACGCTGTCTGGCCACCCATGGTTGGGAGAACGGCATCTGGACGTTCAGCTTCCACAATCTGTTTGATGGAGGCTGGGGTCAACTCCTGCAGATATATCTTGTCCGCCGTGACCGGGTCGGTCATAATGGTGGCAGGATTGGAGTTAACGAGGATCACGTAGTACCCTTCGGCTCGCAAAGAACGAGCGGCCTGACTGCCCGAATAATCGAACTCGCATGCCTGACCAATAATGATTGGGCCACTTCCGATTAGGAGAATTTTTTTAATGTCTGTACGCTTTGGCATTCCTGTATCAGTTCTGTTGGGTTACCGGTTATCGACCGGCGTAAATCATGTCAGAGGAAACTTCGTTCACGGCCTTGACACCGCGCTCAGCTTCGATGTCTTGCATGAATTCGTCAAATAGATAGTGGCTGTCGTGTGGCCCAGGCGACGCTTCTGGGTGGTACTGCACCGAGAAGGCACAGCATTTCTTGAAACGTATTCCTTCCAATGTGTTGTCGTTTAGGTTCACATGCGTCACTTCGGCTACATCCGGCTGAATCGAGTCTCGATCTACAGCGAACCCGTGATTTTGGGTAGAAACCTCGACGCGTCGAGTCACCAAGTTCTGAACGGGATGATTTGCGCCGCGGTGACCGACAAACATCTTGTATACTTCAAGCCCAGCGGCTAGGGCTAGCAGCTGATGCCCCAAGCAGATTCCAAACAGGGGTATACCGGATTTCATCGCTTCCTTCACCATCGCAATGGCGTCTGGCATGGCGCGCGGATCGCCGGGGCCGTTGGAAAAGAAAATTCCGTCGGGGTTCCATTCCTTCACTTCCGAAAGTGGAGTGTCCGATTTGAATACGCGTACGGAGCAGCCTCTCGATTTGAAGGAGCGCAAAATATTCTGCTTTACCCCAAAGTCGTAGACTGCAACGCGTGGGCCGCTTCCTGTAGCAAAGTCGTAGGCTTTGGCCGTTGTCACGCGGCTTGCCAGTTCTAGGCCGTCCATGGATTCCCAGCCTTTGGCTTTTTCCACCAACGAGGCGTCGTCCAGATCGATTGAGGAAATCACTGCGTTCATAACACCCTTTTCCCGAATGTGCAGAACCAACGCCCTCGTATCGACCCCCGAAATCCCAACCAGCTTGTGGGCTTTCATGAATTGATCGAGCGATTGTTCGGTGTGTTGATTCGAAAAGCGGTGGGAAAAAGCGCGAACCACAACGCCCGAGACCATGGGCGTCGAAGCTTCCATATCCTGATCCGATGTCCCATAATTTCCGATGTGTGGATAGGTCATCATCATGATTTGACCATGATAGGATGGGTCAGTAAAAATTTCCTGATATCCCGTCATAGACGTATTAAAACACAACTCGCCGCCCGTTTCTCCTCGATATCCGACAGCTGTTCCGGTTACAACCGTGCCATCTTCAAGAGCGATTTTGCACAGGGGGGCATCCAACAGCGCTTCGTTGGTTTGACTCATGGTATCCAGTTAGAAAGTTACGTTCCGGCCCGTTGTGGCCACTTTTTCTTCCATCCGTGACAAAACCACAAAAAAAAAGCCTTCCCAGAACCTCAGGGAAGGCTTATTCAAAAGTTGGTCTTGCCGAAGGCGGAAGAGCTGTGGAGCACTGATTCTCTGGGCCAGGAAATCCTAGGTAAATGTCGAAAAGCAAAAGACGTCCCACTCTTTCACTTGTGCGAAAATACGGCCATACAAGACGGCACGCAAAACTTTAAATACACTTATCTAAAATCTCATCCAGCGACTCTTCTGGCCCAGTGAGCAATCAGGATTAACCATTCAGCGCCGATTCAGAATCCGAATGAAACAGAAGTCGTACAATCAAGGTGGAATCTAATATCGTCCATCGAATAAAAGGCTCCAAAATCATCCTCGACTATTCACTTTGAAGTGACTTTTTGAACCGGTTTCAGAAAAATACGCAACGAAGAAATCAGTATGTCATGCTCATACTAGTTACCACCGCATTGAGTCTTGTGGTGGCAAATGCGTTTGTCTTGTTTTGGCCAGCTGCCTCTGATGACAGCCCGGGACTTGTGTTTGACTCACGGGGTCAAGAAGTCATTCAAATGGAGGATATTCAACAAACCAAGCAAGAAAAGAGGAAACCTTCCCCGCCCGTGCCAGCTCCTCCAATCATTATGCCTGACGACGTTGTCTTGGATGAAATGGAACTGGAGGTCGTAGATACTGCGCTTACGCTCGACGATCCTGGCAAAGACACGGAAGCAGAAGAAGGTGCCGCAGAAGGAGAATCTGTTGCTGTTCGGGCGGATTCTGGGCCATCACCCGTTCGAATTGCCGTCGGAGACTATCCAAGAGAAGCTGAACGGAAGAAGATAAAAGCCGAAATTGTTATTGAAGTGTTGGTCAACGAGCGCGGACGTGTTGAAAAGGCACGAGTTGTTGAACGTTTTCTCCTCAATAAAAATCAGACAACCCGTGACCCTGTAAGCGAGGTCGGATATGGACTCGAAAAATCGGCTCTAGAAGCTGCGAAACGATACATTTTCAGTCCAGCTCGGGAGAACAACAAACGGGTTTCCAGCTACACTACGCTCACCTTCCGATTTGGCGTCTAGATCTAGAGGGCTGAAGGAAATTTCTCGTCGAAGTACCCGTCTCCATAGACTTCTTTCACCTCGCTGACCTCAACCCGGTACCCTTCGTACCATTCGTCGTACCTGCTTTTTGCAGCTCCGTGCGTGGCATTGCGGCGAAAGGACTCCAAATGGGCTAAGGACGCCCAGTAGTAGACCACAGCTAGGTTCCCCTCTTCATCCGTCCACTTCTTTCTGCCCAGATATCCTTCTGCCTCTCGAACAATGCCTTCTACTCGGCTGTCGAGCTCATAAAACGCCGAGTTCAGGTTACCTGGTTTGAAAATGAAGGTCGCCGTTATCATGTCGCTAGTACTATCGGTAGGCTAAGAAAGGTCATGGAGCTTTTACTAGTCTCAGTCTATTGGGTGAGCCTGCCACAACACGTGGCGGATCATCCATTTTCCTTCGATTTTTTCGAGTTGGAAGTAATCGATTCCCCATTGAGCCGTCAGTTTGGCCACGGCTGTCTTGTCCAGAACGTCTAGTACCACAATTTCACGAGGCGTTTTGTCGTTTAGCTTCATTCGGTTATTGGCGTTCCAACTGGAGGCCAACTGCTTTAGCTGTTCGAAATTCATGGGCGATGGAGCATATGCTTCATCGGCAGATTGCCGCCAATAGCCAAATTTAACCAGATCCTTGCTTACGCTCCGCTCAATGCGTTCGGGTTGAGCCTGGTAAACGCCTTCTAGATAATCTTGTACGGCTTCAAATACGCCTTGCTCGTCTTCTATAGCCTGGCCGGAGTCGGCTTGAGCGAACGACAGACTCGCGCTCACGACAGCTAAAAACAAAAAGGTGCTGAGATATTTCATAGTGGTCGTTCTGGATTGGATTGATTGAATTCTCGAATTGGTGGACGGACAAAGTGGGCCAAAGTTGCTCTAAAACTCGAATGCGGAGTTGAGCAGAATGCCTAAAACGCTGATAATAGCGTATGTTCTGGTTTGGTCATTCCATTTTACCCCAAGATTTTCGACGCTAACAGCACTACCAATCGAACCTCCACTTTTATGACCGGCTCAACCCAAACTCGAACCTATTGGCTCGTGCTGCTCTGCACATTGTCTTTGGTTTTGGTTTCCTGCGATTCCTCTGTATCGGAACCCGTCATTGAAAATGACCCAACGGGACTTCATAATCCGTGGGTCACAGCTGAGCCTTCGGAAGTGGGCATGGATGAATCTACGCTACAAACTGCGATTGAAACCGCTACCGAGATCAACCGCATGAGGTCTTTGATCGTTGTTAAAGATGGCAAATTGGTCGTCGAAGAATACTTCCACGGGGCCTCCAAATACAATTTGTTTGATGTCCGATCCGTAACAAAGAGTATCGTCTCTATCCTTACTGGACTTGCCGTTGTCGACGGTTCGCTTCCTTCCTTAGACATCTCCATTGAGGATACTTTTGCCCCATTGTTCGGTGAGTTTCCGGAAGAACTCAAAAAAATAACACCACGACACCTTTTAACAATGACAGCGGGGTGGGCTCACAATGAAAGATCGGGACCATCTTACGGCCAATGGCTTGCCGCTCCTAGTCCAGAAATGTGGACTCTAACTCGGCCGCTAATAGATACCCCCGGCACCACCTTCACGTACAACAGTTCGGCTGTTCATCTATTAGGCGTAATACTAGAAAAACATGTCAGTGGTTCGTTAGAAAGTTATGCTGAAACTAATTTTTTCGACAAACTTGGCATCGATCAAGTGAATTGGGAACAGCTTTCCTCCGGCTATCCAAATGGCGGTGCTGGAATTGATTTGAGAGCAACTGACCTGGCAAAAATTGGGCAACTCTTTCTGAACAAAGGGTACTCTGGCTCAACCAAAATTTTATCCTCGTCTTGGATTGACGCATCAACCACTCCGAGAGTAGCCCATCAGGAAGTTTATGGACCCTTGAAAAGGCTTTCCTACGGATATTTGTGGTGGACTGACAACACAAACCCCTTCCCTGTTTATATGGCTTGGGGTTATGGAGGTCAATTCATTTATGTGGCTCCGGAGCTAGAACTTGTAGTTGTTACTACAACGGACCACTCTGGAGTTTCTGCGGACCCGGGCGGAGAATCTGCGCTCGGGCTATCTGCAATTAGTCTCATAACGGATCACGTGGTAAAGGCCGTCAACTAATTCTACTTTTCAGCAGCCATGACTCAACCACCCGACATTAAGATGCGCCCCAAATTTGATTTGCGGGCGGAGTGTGAACCAAATCAGGTTCTGTTGAAAGTGAAGGAACGCCTGGATCAAGGTCAGTCCAGCGTGACGGGAAAAGTTTTTCCCTCTTCGGCCGTGCTGAAAATGATACCTGAAGAAGTGCACTTCTGGTCTCCTCAACTGCAGCTTTCGGTCGAGCCGTATCTTCCTTCTGGGTCCACTGTTCACGCCCTAATTGGCCCCAGGCCCACCATTTGGTCCTTTTTTGTGGCTAGCTACTGTTTTTTTAGCTTCGTTGGCGTGATGGGCCTGATCTTTGGATACTCTCAGGTATCTCTTGGACAAAGCGGAGACGCCTTTTGGTCGGCACCGTTTGCGGTTGCAGGAATCGCTTTGACCTATGGCTTCGCACGCTTGGGGCGCACGTTGGCTTCGAAACAAAGCGCATTGCTTTGCGAAGTCGTTGAAGAAGTTATTTCTGACTGTCAGTGCCCACGGCAAGATTCGAACTTGCGACACCCGGTTTAGGAAACCGGTGCTCTATCCCCTGAGCTACGAGGGCGGGGTAGCTGCCTAAAATAAGCCCCTTTAATCACAATAGTAGTCCGTCTACAACTTTTCATGACAAACCTCAACATTGAACGGCTTAGATCTGAAACGCCGGGCTGCCAGAACGTACTTCATTTTAATAATGCTGGAGCGGGGTTGATGCCGGAGCCCGTCCTCAATTCAATAACAAACCATCTGCGGTTGGAAGCCCAGATAGGTGGGTATGAAGCGCATCATGCGGCCGATCTCGCCTACCGAGATACCTATTCTGCGCTAGAAGAATTGTTGGGTGCCAAGCCGGGCGAAATTGCACTGGCAGAGAATGCCACACGCGCCTGGGATCAGGTATTCTACGGCATGAAGTTCTCAGCCGGGGACGAAGTAATTACCGCCCAGGCGTCATACGCGAGCAACTACATTGCCATGTTGCAGCGAGCAAAAAACTCAGGCGTTGTTATCCGGGTTGCACCATCGGACGCAGCAGGTCAGGTAGATGTGGAGGAGCTTTCCAGGCTAATTTCGTCTAAAACCAAGCTGATTTGCCTAACCCATGTCCCTACGAATGGCGGCCTAGTGAACCCAGCAGCCGAGGTTGGGACAATCGCCAAAAACCACGGAATACCCTTCCTTTTGGATGCCTGCCAGTCTGTTGGCCAAGTGCCGGTACATGTGGACGAAATTGGCTGCGACTTTTTGTCGGGGACGGGACGAAAATACCTTCGTGGACCACGCGGTACAGGTTTTTTGTACGTCAGAGCTTCTTCGATTGATCTCATTGAGCCCCCCTTCCTCGATCTGCACGCTGCCGTTTGGACCAAAATGAATGAGTATGAAATGAGGCCTGACTCCAGCCGATTCGAAAACTGGGAAGGGTATGTTGCAGGAAAGATTGGATTGGGAACCGCTGTCAGGTATTTACTTGATTTGGGACCCGCTGCCACATTTGAGCGGATTGGCGCCCTTGCCGCCACGCTTCGCCAAGAATTGTCAAGCCTTCCCGGTATTAGCGTACACGATATTGGGGAAGTGAAAGGTGGGATCGTTACGTTTTCTCATGCTTCGATTGAAGCGTCACAAATCAAGAGCCATCTGGACGCTCATAAAGTGAACACCAACTTGGCCCACCCGGAATGGGCTCGTTTGGACGCCGAGCGAAGATCCCTTCCTACCATGATTCGAGCGTCCGTTCACTACTACAACACGGACGAGGAAATACTAAAATTCTGCAATTTTGTTAGACAAGCTGTACAAGGTTGAATTAGCACGATTAGACGTATACCTTCAGCTACCCTAACCATACTCAGACTAATGTGCGAAAGGATTCTATAAGCTCATCCAAGACGATTTGGGCTTGGTCGCTTTACGACTTTGCTAACTCAGCCTTCACAACGCTCATCGTGACGTTCGTGTATGCTACTTTTTTTGCCAAAGGAATTGCGCCAGATGAAACGACTGGGACGAACCTATGGTCGACCGGAATCACGCTATCGGCCATCATTGTGGCTTTGTTATCCCCCTTCTTGGGTGCTTTGGCGGACAAAGGAGGATACAGGAAGCGATTCTTAGGCATTGCAACCGTTGTTTGTATTGCAGCCTCCATCGCGCTGTTCTTTCCTCAGAAAGGTGAGGTTTATTTTGCTCTCACCGTTTTTGTCATTGCCAACGTCGCATTTGAAATGGCGAACGTGTTTTACAATGCGTTCCTACCTGACATTGCCCCGCTTGAAAAAATTGGACGAGTTTCCGGCTACGGATGGGCTTTGGGCTATGCTGGGGGATTGTTATGTATGGTTGCTGGGTTGTTTCTACTGGTCCAACCCGATCCACCACTTTTTGGACTGGATGCAAGCACCGATCAACATATCAGAGCGACAAATCTTCTGGTCGCCGCTTGGTTCGCTCTTTTCAGTATTCCCATGTTCTGGCTCGTTAAAGACCGCAAGGTGGCAAACCCACCTCCTGCCGGCCAATTGGTTCGCGGAGCAATGGAAGATTTGAAACGCGTGTTTAACGAAGTCAAAAAGTTTAGACAAGTGTTTCGTTTGCTGTTGGCTCGACTAATTTACAATGATGGATTAGTCACAATTTTTGGGTTTGGCGGCCTGTATGCATCGGTTGTTTTTGACTTTACAGTTAGTGAAATCATCGTTTTTGGTATCGCGTTGAATCTAGCAGCAGGGATTGGAGCTTGGGCGTTTGGCTTCATGGACGACAAACTAGGGGGCAAACCAACCATCTTGGCTTCACTCGTTGGCCTCGTTTTAGCTGCTTTGGTGGCCGTCTTTACGACAAGTGTCTTTTGGTTTTGGGTTTCAGGTATCGGCGTGGGCCTCCTGGCGGGACCGAATCAATCTGCCAGCCGCTCGCTTCTTGGCCGGTTCACCCCTCCCAAACACGAAAATGAATTTTATGGTTTTTTTGCCTTTTCTGGCAAATTCACCGCGTTTCTAGGGCCATTTATGCTCGGGAAGCTGACGTTACTATTCGATAGCATGAGAGCCGGAATTGCGGTGGTGGTCCTCCTCTTTGTTGTTGGCGGTTTCCTTTTGCTTAGGGTAGACGAAAAAGAAGGCGTTGCCTCATCCGGAAGAATATGAGCGATTCTGTTGGAAATATTGTTTCAAGCATACATGCCTGGGCGCCAAAGGAATCCGCTCTATCGTATGACAATGTCGGACTTCAAATTGGACGCCGCGATGCCCCTGTGGTTAGAGGGATCGTGGCGCTTGACCTGACCCCGCAAATCGTTCAGGAAGCCATTGAAAAAGGTGCGAACTTAATTGTTACTCACCATCCAGTCATTTTCAAAGCGCTCAGCCACATAACTGACACCACGCTGGTTTCGTCCATGGCATTAACTTTGGCTGAGCACCGAATTGCCCTCATCGCGGCGCATACTAATTTGGATGCAGCTCGGGGAGGCGTCTCCTTCCATCTGGCAAAAACGTTGGGCCTTGAGCAAGTTGACTTTTTGGAAGGAATGGAAGATGTCGTTCGAAAACTAACGGTTTTTGTACCGCCTGAATTCGCGGAAGCTGTTCGAGAGGCGGCTCACGAGGCTGGTGGCGGTCAGATTGGAGCTTACAGCGATTGTTCGTTCAGTGTTGGTGGAACGGGACAGTTCAGGCCCACTAGTTCAGCGAATCCTTTTATTGGGACAACCGGAGGTCCAATCGAGCGCCTGCACGAAGTTCGAATTGAAATGGTTGTAGAGTCGTGGAAAATCGATGAGGTCCTCTCCGCCATTAAGCAGGTGCATCCTTACGAGGAAGTGGCCTACGATGTGACTGCGGTTTCCGGGCGCTCCCGAAATGTGGGTATTGGGGCCGTTGGCAACTTACCTGCGCCGGTTAGCCTGGCCCAATTCCTGTCAAATTCGGCAGTGGCACTTTCAACTGAAGCCCTCCGCTACGCTGGAGACGCAAATAAGACGATATCGCGCGTGGCTGTTTGTGGTGGTTCAGGCGGAGAATTTATTCCCGCCGCCATTCGCTCGGGCGCAGATGTGTTCGTTACCGGAGACCTCTCATACCATCGTTTTTTCGATGTGCTCGATGTTCATGGAGAGGCAAAGATGGCGCTCATTGATGCCGGTCACTACGAGACTGAACAAGGAACAGAGGATTTACTTTTAGATCACTTGAGACACTCGTTCGATTCAATTGAGTGGTCAAAAACTCAATTCAGAAGCTCCCCTTCGCATATTTGGACGAAAAAGCAGACCTGACCCCTGGTTATTCCAAGGTTATTGCATTCTTCTCGAATGAGGGGATGAACTTTATCCCCGTTTTGCCGTTAATTGGTCGTCTGTACAAAAACGTAAATCTGTCGACACCGGAGCATGGCAACCACAGCCCTAGAGCACACCATCGGAGATCAGCTCATCGCACTGATCCGCTTGCAACACATCGATAGCAAAATCGATCAAATCAAAAAACTTAGGGGCGACCTTCCCGACGAAATCCGCGATATTGAGGATGAACAGGAAGGACTATCAACGCGTCTCGAAAAATTAACCCAAGAGCAGAAGGATCAAGAGATCGCTAAAGCTCAGGCTATTAGCGATGCGGCTGAAGCTGAAGGGTTAATTAAGAAATACGAAGAGCAGCAACTCCAGGTTCGTAATAACCGAGAGTACGATGCGCTTACGAAAGAAATCGAAGCTCAGAAGCAGCGAATCATTGATTCGAATGCTCGTGGAGAAGAGATTACCGCTTCCAAGCCGCTTCGTGACGCTGCCGTCGAAGAAAC
>JABMOI010000131.1 GCA_013204185.1 bacterium
AAACCGGTTATTCCTGTCGGTAGATCGAGCCAGTCGAGCGTCACACCATACGGTCTGCTCAACACATCCTCCGCAATCGGTAAAGACGTATCCAGCGCATACATCTTCCAGTCCCCTTCAATTAGGGCTTTAAACTCGGTAACGCTAGAACTGTTTAGTCCTACCACCTGTGGAACTGGTGTAATGGTCCACGTGAGATAGTCTTCAGCCTGTTTAATATCTGGGACACCAAATTGCCCGTATGATTCTGTCGGCGAACCTATCAGAGCTAAAAGACCAACAAGAGTAACTAAAAGGTATCGCACAGAATTAGACGCCGGAGGCTGAGTTGAAACGAAAAAAGACTTTCAAAAACGAAAGAAGGGTATCCATTTGCGATTCAGCAAACGAATACCCTTCTTCAATGTTGCCGATTCCACACTGAGTGCAGAATGCCTACGTAGCGTTACTCTGCAGCTGCTGCGTTTTCGGCTTCAACGCGAACTTTAACTTCCGCTTCGACTTCTGCATGGATCTTCACTTTTGCAGTGTAAACACCTAGCAAGCGAATATCTTCTTCCAATTCGATTTTGCGACGATCTACCGCAAAACCAAGTGAAGCCAAGCCGTCGGCGATGTGTTGAGTGGTCACAGAACCAAAGATGCGATTTTCTTCGCCAGCTTTAGCATGGATTACTACTTCAACGCTTGCCATCTGTTTAGACAATGCCAAAGCATCGTCTTTCTTTTTACTCAATTTGCGAGAAGCTTGACGAATTTCTTCCTGCTGCGCTTTGATGGCATTTTTGGTTGCCAATCGAGCCGCGCCATTTGGAATCAGAAAGTTGAGACCGTAACCGTCCTTAACAGTTACAACCGCTCCTTCCTCGCCAAGATTATCGACATTTTTTAATAGAATGACTTTCATAATGGTGTCATTTTAAGCGCCGGACCCGTATTCCGGTCGCTTGGATTCGAAATTACTTCAGCGAGTCTGAAACGAACGGAATCAACGCCATGTGGCGAGCACGCTTAACGGCAGTCGTCAATTGACGCTGAAATTTTGCGGACACGTTTGTGATACGGCGAGGCAAAATTTTGCCTTGTTCGTTCAACGAACGCTTGATTAGCTCAACGTCTTTGTAGTCGACGTAAGCTGGCTCTCTAAAAGTTGAATTAGACATATTAATCCTCGTCCTCGTCGTCGTTGTCAGAAGGTAACGTTGGATCGGCGGCAAGAATTGCTGCGCGACGCGTCTTGGACTCCTCGTAATGACGAATCATTTTTGCGTCCATGCGTAGTGTCATGTAACGAAGAACGTTGTCGTCAATCTCCAAAGCACGTTCCAAACGAGGAACTATAGTGCCTGTAGAAAGGAAGTACATGTTAACGTAGTATCCGTTTCTTTTTTTCTGGATTGGATAAGCCAAACGACGTTGGCCCCATTCATCTACTTCGATGATTTCGCCACCGGCTTCCGAGATGTAGGCAGTAACGCGGGATATGAGATCCTTTACCTGCTCATCCGAAATAACCGAATTCACGATGTACGTCAATTCGTACGTGTTTTGTGTTGTAGCCATATATCCCCTTGGAAAATTGATGGGCTATGCCCCGCAAAACCGATACGATTTGAATTGGCCTACGGAGCAGGGATTGTACAGAACAGCAAAATAAGGAATTTATCAGCTAAAACCAGCCTAAGACTCTACATTCGTAGAATCTGCACACGTCTTTGGAGCTACGTGTAGAAAAACAAGACTATAAATTGGCCAATCGATCGGCATTGTCCGCGGTTCGAAGCGCTCGCACGATCACATCCAATTCCCCATTCATGACACGTTCCAGTGCATGATTTTTTTCATCCCCTTCCAAACGGTGGTCCGTAACACGTCCCTGAGGCCAGTTGTAGGTTCTGATTTTGGCGCTACGATCGCCTGTTGAAACCTGAGACTTGCGCGCTTCGCTTCGTTCTGCTTCAATTTTGGCCAGTTCTAGTTCATAGAGCCTCGAACGAAGGACGCGCATAGCCTTATCCTTGTTTTTAAGCTGACTTTTTTCGTCCTGGCACGTAACGACCAAACCGGTTGGCATGTGTGTAATTCGGACCGCCGAGTCCGTGGTGTTAACGCTCTGACCACCAGGCCCACTGCTTCGGTACACATCAATCTTGAGGTCATTTGCGTGGATTTCAACATCCACATCCTCCGCCTCTGGAAGCACGGCAACGGTTGCTGCCGATGTGTGAATGCGACCACTCGATTCCGTGGCCGGAACTCGCTGGACTCGATGCACTCCGCTTTCGTATTTCATAAACCCAAACGCATCGGCGCCGCTCAAGCTGAACACGATTTCCTTAAATCCACCCATCGTTCCCAAGGATGTACCCAACAAATCGACCTTCCATCCTTTGTTTTCGGCAACCTTTAAATAAAGGCGGTACAAATCTCCAGCAAACAAAGCGGCTTCATCGCCACCCGTTCCAGCCCGGATTTCAATAATGGCGTCTTTGGTATCTTCGGGGTCTTTGGGAATCAACATGAACCTAAGTTCATCTTCCTTCTCCGGAAAGTCTGACTCGAGTTCATCCAACTCCATTTGAGCCATCTCAAGCATTTCCGCGTCCTTTTCAGAGACGAGTAATCCTTTCAGATCCTTAATTTCTTGAATTCGGTGACGGTATTCGACTATCTCATTTACCACATTCCGAAGCGATGTGTGTTCGCGACCTAGAACCGCCATTTTCCTCGGATCGGTGGCCACAGCAGGATCGGACATTTCAGTTGTAATGTCCTTGTAACGACGTTCTATACCGTCCAGTATCTCTGGATTAATCATATTAAATCAGGGGATGAAAGAGAGGGCGGATGTACGCCGCCATCATGAATTGGTTCAGGTAATAGCTTGAAGGTCTTGGCCTGAGACAGAGATTCGCACAATGAGTCTCACAAATGCAAAAAAGTCTTGCTCATTAAACGCAAATCGGGCAATTCCACTCGTATTCAGTTCTGTGCCCACTGATGGCACGCTTTGTGTAAAGTCAGAAGTGAAGAGATTTTTCAAGAGTATTCCGCCACTGCACCTTTTCTATAACCCATGCTAGCGTCTCCCTACCACAAGCTGACAAATTCGAACTCCGTGCGCGGTGTTCTTCTTTGGATGATTACGTGCTTCTCTGTTTTCTACGTCATTGATGAAATGGCAACCCGCCCCTTAGCAATCGAAGTCGAAGACTTCCGACACTCAGGCATGTCAGATGAGCAAGTGCTATCAATGGCACTCCAAAAAGCAAACGAAGTGCAGGCTAACCGCTGGTGGATTAATGATCGGGAAGCCTACTTGGTGTTTGACAAAGAACACAACTACAATATCAGTTCAGCCACCTATGCTGCTTTTAATCTTGAATTAGAACAAGACCAAGCAGACGAACCCAAACCAATTGCTCTGATTCGTCAAAAATCGGCCGGAATGAGAGCCCCCTAGTTTCCAACTAGCTTGAACCGAAACTCGAATCGACTACTTATTTGATCTGGTAGGGTACGAAAAGGGGACCGCGTGACTACGCGGTCCCCTTTTCAATTCTAAACTTAATTCCGTTCTTACTCGACGGTCACGCTTTTAGCCAGGTTTCGAGGCTGATCCACGTTGCACCCTCGCAGAACGGCGATGTAGTACGAGAGAAGCTGAAGCGGAATCACGGTGAGAAGCGGACTTAGTAATTCGTGAGTTGATGGCACGCGGATTACGTGCTCACACAAATCGTCAATGTGACCTGGTTCTGCGTCCGTCACAGCGATTACGATGCCGTTACGAGCCACAACCTCTTCAATATTTGAAATCACTTTATCGTATGCGCTGTTTTTCATAGCGATGAATACGACAGGCATAAATCGATCGATTAAGGCAATTGGGCCGTGCTTCATTTCGGCTGCTGGATACCCTTCCGCGTGGATGTAGGATATCTCTTTTAGCTTCAATGCGCCTTCCAACGCCACAGGGAAGTTGGGGCCGCGTCCCAAATAAAGGAAGTTGCTGGCGTAACGATAGATCTGAGATATATTCTCGATCGATTTGGCCGTATCGAGCACTTCCTGAATCTGAGCAGGAATGGCTTGAAGCTCGCCTACAAATGAGGCCATTTCCGCATCGGACATCGTTTTCCGCTGTTTGGCTAGTGCAAGAGCCAACTGCGCCAAAATGGTTACTTGGGCAGTAAACGCCTTGGTGGAAGCGACTCCAATTTCAGGCCCCGCGTGCAGGTAAACGCCTGCATCTGTATCCCGAGCGATGGTCGACCCTACTGTGTTGCAAACACCATAAACGGGGACGCCTTGAGACTGCGCCTCTCGAACGGCTGCAAGCGTATCAGCTGTTTCTCCACTTTGTGAGATAACCAATACGGCATCATTATTTCGAAGAATGGGATTTCGGTATCTGAACTCGGACGCATACTCAACTTCAACAGGAATGCGGGCGAGCGCCTCAATCAGATACTCTCCAACCAAAGCTGCATGCCACGAGGTACCACACGCACATATAATGATGCGATCTGCGTTTCGCAGCTGATCCATAGCCTCAAGCATTCCGCCCAAAACGACATACGGGGCTTTTTTGAATAAGCGCCCCCTCATAGCGTTTTCAAGCGAAGAGGGTTGCTCCATAATCTCCTTCAACATGAAGTGATCGTAGCCACCCTTTTCAATTTGCTCCAGGTCCCATTCCAATTCGTAGACTTTTTTGTCTAAGGCTACGTTTTCGACCGTAAATACAGTAAATCCGGTGCGGCGCACAATAATCATTTCGCCGTCGTTCAAATACACCACCTTTCGTGTGTATTCGATGATAGGCGCAGCATCCGACCCTAGAAAGTATTCTCCGTCTCCCACTCCTAGAATGAGAGGACTCCCTTTACGGGCTGCTATCAGCATATCCGGGTCTTCGTGTGAAACAACCGCAATGCCGTACGTCCCTTGAACTTGGCTAAGTGCCTGCCGAATGGCTTTACCCAGCGAAAGCCCCGTTGATTTGCGAACGTCCTCGATCAGACGGACCAGAACTTCCGTGTCGGTTTGACTGGAAAAAGAATAGCCTCGCTGCGAAAGACTCGCTTTCAGCGACGTATAGTTTTCAATAATGCCGTTGTGCACCAAAGCAAAAGAACCGTCGCTGGAGACATGCGGATGGGCATTTATATCGTTTGGAGGGCCATGAGTAGCCCAACGGGTGTGCCCAATTCCTAGCTTTCCTTCTAGCTTATTGCCTGCTAGGTCATTGGAAAGTGTTTTTACTTTGCCCTTTTTCTTCCGGACTTCCAACGAACCATTCACAATGGCCACTCCTGCAGAGTCGTAACCACGATATTCCAAACGGGCTAACCCGTTGATTAGAACGTCCGAAGCCTGACGTTCACCGATATATCCAACAATACCACACATAAGTCTCTCGTTCGGGATCTTTACTTTGTTCTGCTATCATACTTGAGGCGCTAGACACTACCAAACACGGTCAGTTCATGGTTCGCCCAATTACTTCAGCAATTCTTCGCACCTGACCCATAAGTTCTGAAAAATCTGGGAAAGGCAACGATTGAGGCCCGTCGCTGAGCGCCTCTGAAGGGTTGGGATGCACTTCAATCATGAGGCCATCCGCCCCGGCAGCTACGGCAGCTAATGCCATTGGCAAAATATTGTTTCTAATACCTACGCCGTGGCTAGGATCGACAACAATGGGAAGGTGGCTTTTTGCTTTGACCACCGGCACTGCGCTTAAGTCTAGCGTGTTTCGAGTATAGGTCTCAAACGTCCTGATGCCCCGTTCGCACAGGATTACATTCGGATTGTTTTCTGCCAAAATGTATTCGGCGCTCATGAGCAACTCCTGTATGGTGGCAGCCATTCCTCGCTTCAAAAATACGGGATGACCGCTTTGGCCCACAGCTTTGAGGAGTGTAAAGTTCTGCATATTCCGTGCCCCGATCTGGATGAGGTCGGCGTATTTACAGACGACGTCCAAATGACTCACATCCATCAACTCGGTTACAACCTTAAGGCCATGCGCATCGGCAGCTTCTCTCATCATGACTAATCCCGATTCTCCAAGGCCCTGAAACGAATAGGGTGAGGAACGAGGCTTGAAAGCCCCTCCGCGGAGAATGGTTGCCCCAGAAGCCGCAACATGCTCAGCCGATGCATGAATTTGAGCTTCCGACTCAACGCTACACGGCCCCGCCATTACCACAACATTGTTTCCGCCGACTTCTACATTTCCGACGTTCACCACGGAATTTTCGGCCTTCCACGCCCGGCTTGCAAATTTATAGGGCTCCGTGACCCTGTGCACTTCCGAAACGCCCTCAATCAATTGAAGATGCCTAGGGTCAAATGCTGGCTTTACGCCAATAGCGCCAAGAATGGTCTGCTGGCTTCCACTGCTGCGATGCACGTCGAAACCGTGATCATTCAACTGCGAAATAACCGCTTCGATTTGCTCCTCGCTAGCACCCATCTGCATCACTACAATCATGATTCTTCCCCTTCGCCGAGCTGTACTAGGTGGTAGTTTCGTTTTCCTTTTCGCAATACAAGTAGCTGTCCCTCAATGAGGTCGTGAGCCTGAATCAATTGGTTTTCGTCTTCCATCCGATTGCTATTGATGAACAAGCCACCCGAACGGATTAATCGCCTGGCTTCCCCATTAGAAGCGGTAAGCCCTGTTTCCGTGCACAAATTCAGAACTCCAATTCCTTCGCCTTCAAACGAAGCCGGAGGCATGGAGGTAGAGGGAACGTCTTCGAAAATATCTTTCAGGTCCGTTACGCTCAGTGAGTCAATAGCTCCACCGAACAACACTTGAGACGCTGAAAGTGCTTTTTCATACGCTTCCGCTCCGTGCACTAAGGTAGTTACCCTGATGGCTAGCTCTTTTTGTGCAGCCCTAGCACCAGGATTTTCTTCAACTTCTTTTTCTAACGCTTCGATTTCGGGACGAGTAAGCCACGTGAAGTACTTCAAATAATTGATCACGTCCTTGTCGTCGGTGTTCATCCAGAACTGGTAAAACTTATAGGGGGACGTGCGTTCAGGGTCAAGCCAGACCGTGCCAGATTCTGTCTTGCCGAATTTTGTGCCTGCCGAATTAGTAACCAACGGAAAAACTAGGCCGTGGGCTTTAGCTGAATCGGCTTTTCTGATTAAATCAGTACCAGCAAGAATATTGCCCCATTGGTCGCTTCCACCCATTTGAAGCGTGCATTTCTTCAGACGATTTAGGGCAAGGAAGTCGTACGCCTGAAGCATCAT
>JABMOI010000132.1 GCA_013204185.1 bacterium
ATTCTGCGCTGAGGCCAATAGCCTTCGCGTAACATCCGCCTTCAATATTGAACACGCCCTCATCAGACCAGCAATGTTCGTCGTCTCCAATGAGTGCGCGTCTTGGATCTGCCGATAACGTTGTTTTTCCCGTTCCAGAAAGACCGAAGAACAGGGATACATCACCAGAGTCGCCTTCATTTGCCGAACAGTGCATCGACAATACGCCTCGTTTGGGCATCAAGTAGTGCATAACCGAGAAGATGCCCTTCTTCATTTCCCCTGCGTACTCGCTACCAAGAATAACGAGCTCATTTGACTCAAAATTGAGCGCAATACTCGTTTTTGACGACATTTGGTCAGTCAATTTGTTCGCAGGAAAGGCTCCCGCGTTCAAAATCGTAAAATCTGGTTCGCCAAAATCTGCAAGCTGTTCTTCGGTCGGGCGAATCAACATGTTTTGCATGAACAAGGCGTGGTAGGGCCGGGTGCAAATAACGCGGACCTTAATGCGGTACTCGGGATCCCAGCCTGCAAATCCGTCAAATACGTACAGGCACTTCAGTGAATTGAAGTAATCAAGAGCTCGCTCCCGATTAATCATGAAGTTGCTTTGGCTAAGCGGAATATTGACATTCCCCCACCAGATATCGTCAGTCAAACCTGGGCTTTCTACAACTCGCTTATCCTTGGGGCTTCTTCCCGTTTTTGCCCCTGAGCGAAGCATAAGTCCGCCAACGTCAGAAATGGCCGCTCCCTCATCGTGCCTCACGGCTTCTTCGTACAGATTCGCACGAGACACGTTACGATAAACAGATTTATTGCTGATTCCGAGGTATTCGAGTGAAAAAAGCGCTTCCATATACCAAAGATAATATTGCCATGAAAAATCGTAATCCTGATAAAGTACGAAAGGTATTATATCAGCTTGGTGAAGATCGACTAAAAATGTCTGGTGAGCCAACTCTGAGTGAGCCAACTCTATGAGGACCTTGCATCCTCAGATAACAGAGTCTGCCCGCCGATTCTTTTCTCTCGGATCGGACTGCTCACGTTTCGTTATTTGTTTTGGCGGTTAAGGACTAGATCGTCTACCACGGCCGCGTCAGCTAAGGTGGACGTATCCCCCAAATTGCCGAAGTCATTTGCCGCAATCTTCCTAAGAATCCTGCGCATAATCTTTCCGCTTCTTGTTTTGGGAAGACCCGGCGTAAACTGAATGAAGTCCGGCTTGGCTATGGGCCCAATTACAGTTCGGACGTGCTTAATCAGTTCAGTTCGCAATTCTTCTGTAGGATGAATGCCGTTATTCAGCGTCACATAGGCATATATGCCCTGTCCTTTGACATCATGAGGCACTCCAACTACGGCAGATTCTGCAACCGAAGCATGAGCCACGAGCGCACTTTCAACTTCTGCTGTTCCCATTCGGTGACCCGACACGTTGATGACGTCGTCGACCCGTCCGGTAATCCAGTAATACCCGTCTTGGTCTCTTCGGCATCCATCTCCCGTAAAGTATCTGTTTTCAAATGTTGAGAAATAGGTTTGGACAAATCGTTCATGATCCTGATAGAGAGATCTAGCCTGACCTGGCCACGAACTCTTCATCACCAAAACGCCTTCGCACGCGCCTTCCAACAAATGACCTTCTTGGTCCAAAATCTCTGGCTGGATGCCAAAAAATGGCATGGTTGCAGATCCTGGTTTGGTATCGATGGCGCCAGGCAACGGGGTAATCAAGATGCCTCCCGTTTCAGTCTGCCACCAAGTGTCCACAATGGGGCATCGCCCCTCTCCAACCACTTCGTTGTACCATCGCCACGCTTCCGGGTTGATGGGCTCTCCAACGGACCCAAGCACTTTGAGCGACTTTCTAGAAGAGCTCTTTACAAACGATTCCCCCTGCTGCATAAGAGCACGGATAGCTGTTGGCGCAGTGTAAAACTGCGTAACCTGATGCTTATCAACCACTTTCCAAAACCGGGAAGCGTCGGGATACGTTGGTACACCTTCAAAGAACACTTGCGTGGCGCCATTCAAAAGCGGACCGTACACCATATAACTGTGTCCTGTAATCCAGCCCACGTCTGCCGTGCACCAGAATACGTCTCCATCGTGGTAGTCAAAGACATACTGATGCGTTAATGAGGTGTAGACCAAATATCCTGCTGTGGTATGTAGCACTCCTTTCGGCTTGCCGGTCGAACCACTCGTATACAGGATGAAAAGTGGATCCTCTGCATCCATAGGTTCCGGAGGGCACTCCTTAGAAACCGACTTCATTTCTTCATCCAGCCAATGGTCTCGGCCGGCGGTCATTGGCGTTTCTCTTCCCGAGCGCCTGACAACCAATACCGTATCTACATCTGGGCACTGTTCAACTGCTTTATCTGCATTGACTTTGAGTGGTACATATTTACCACTTCGCATGGATTCATCGGCCGTAATCAAGACGCTCGAGTCACAATCAAGCATACGATTAGCCAGAGAGTCTGGGCTAAAACCACCAAAAACAACGGAATGAATGGCCCCGATGCGAGCGCACGCCAACATGGCATAAGCGGCCTGGGGAATCATGGGTAAATAGATCGTGACCCGGTCTCCTTTTTTTACCCCATGCTTTTTCAGCACATTTGCCAGCCTACTCACTTCCTCGTGCAGCATGCTGTACGTAATGTGTTGCGCAGGCTCCTCTGGGTTGTCAGGCTCAAAAATGAGCGCTGTTTGACCAGCTCGATCCTTTAAATGCCTGTCTATACAGTTAAAGGCCGCGTTGGTGACGCCGCCTTCATACCACTTTATATGTACGTCGTCCCTAGCAAAGGAGACGTCGCTCACACGGTCGAAAGGTTTCATCCAATCAATCCGAGCCGCCATTTCGGTCCAAAAACCGTCTGGATCAGAAATAGACCGGTCGTACTTTCGTTTATAGTCCTGAAACGAGCCCAACCATGCGTGTTTTGCAAATTCTGCTGTGACAGGATATCGAGCGTCCATGTTGCTGTGTACTAATTGATGAATGAATATCGAGAATAGATGGACCTACTTTGAGCCGTTTAAACAAAACATACGCAGACTCAATTTAAATTTTTGGCCCATCTGACTGACCTAACAAGAAATTACTCTACTCATGTCAAAAGATCGTAGGGAAATCCCTCATTGAACCGAGGGAGTACTTCGGATGTAATAGGAGCGAGCAAAAAGAGACCAACTAGATATGAATGGAAAATTTCAAGATAAGTGCGTGGTAATAACCGGCGTTGCAAGCGGGCTCGGTCTGAGGCTGGCTACCATTTTTGACAAAGAAGGAGCTACGGTCTGTGGTCTAGATGTGGACGCCGGGGCGTTGAGCCTCGTTAGTGAAGGGCTTTCAGATCGATTCCAACCGTACATCTGTGACCTTACTGACCGGGATCAGATAACGAGCACCTTTGCGAACATTTACGCCGTGCAGAAGGAAGTAGACATTCTTGTTAACAACGCAGGTATCGTATTTGCCGGAACGCTCGGGGAGCAGCAACCGGAGCAAATCGAGAAGACCTTTGCGGTTAATACAATCAGTCACTTTTATACAATTCAGGCTGTTTTTGAACAGATGAAAGCCTCAAATCGAGGTCATATTGTCACGATTGCTTCGGCTGGAGGCTTTGTAGGAACGCCCAAGTTAAGTGCCTACACAGCGAGTAAGTTTGCGGTAGTGGGAATGGAAGAATCCCTACGAGCTGAAATTCGAATGGAAGGTTTAAATATTCAGACAACCCTGATCGCTCCGTATTTTATTAACACGGGTATGTTTGAGGGGGTTAAAACTCGGTTTTCTTGGCTGCTTCCAATTTTGGATCAGGACATGGTGTCCCAGCGGATTGCTGGTGCCATCTACAAGAAGAAAAGACGTCTCATTCTTCCATGGTTTGTCTACACCGTTTTCCCGATGCGCCTGCTCCCTGTAAACCTGTTTGACAGCGTTTGCAAGTTTTTTGGGATTACTCGAGTCATGGACCATTTCAAAGGCCGAACACAGGATTAGTCTGTCATGTGGAGCTCATTCCAGCTGGCTCTCAGCGAGCCGATCAGAGCATTGGTCACCCTAATTTCTTCCGCTTTGATCACTTCTTCCACGGTTAAGGGGCGTTCTTGAGCGCCGGATTCCAGCAAAAAGACGCGGCGTCCGATTCCTGGCAACAGGCCGGAATGAAGCGGGGGCGTAAACCATTCCCCTGCCAGTTTAACAAAGAGGTTCGTGATTGAGCCTTCCGTGAGCTCACCCCGTTCGTTGCTTAGAATGACGTCATAAAGCGATCTGGATGAAGCTTCTTTCTGAGCTCCGTCGTAGATCTTACGCTCGGTCGTCTTGTGACGAAGAAGAGGATAACCAGAGGAAACTCGGCCTGAGGCCAACCCAATTTGAACGGGCTCACTTGGTCGGGAGTAGGCTTTGGAAACAACAGAAAAGAGGCCATCTGGAGCTACTGTCAATCGAATTCGAGCCGTTTCTTGGGCTTTCATTGACTTCGTCCGCGTTCTCAATTCGTCTTCAATTGCTTCTCTATTCAACAAAAAACCGAGCTCACGTGCTGAATCTTGCAATCGGTCTAGATGAAACTTCAGCCACGGGATAGAACCATTCCAGTACATCGTTTCAAAAAGTCGAATTTGGGGCTTTTCGGACTCTGTCAGGAATGATGTTTTGAGCAAAGCTTCCTCAAACTCCTCATCTGGGTCCGAATCCCAGACTACGCCGCCTCCAGAACCATAAAGTAAATTGGACGGAGTGATGGTTGCGGTTCGAATGGCCACTGAAAAAACGGCTTGGTTCAACTGCGCCGGAGGCGAATCCTCGTTTCTGTGCGATGCCTCAGAATCAACATTGTTAGAACCTGCATATCCAATAGCTCCGCAATACACGCCGCGCGGCGAATCTTCTAGTTCACCAATTCGCTTCATCGCTCTGATTTTGGGCGCTCCGGTTATGGACCCACACGGAAAAAGGGCCTTAAACAATTGTTTTAGACCAATGTCTCCCTGCAAGGTGCCTGTCACGGTGGAGGTCATCTGGTGAACCGTGGGGTGGGTTTCTATCTCAAAAAGCTCGGGCACCTTTACCGATCCTGGCTCGCAAACAATGGAAAGATCGTTTCGCAATAGGTCCACAATCATCAAGTTCTCGGCTCGGTTCTTAACATCAGACACCAGCCACGACTTCATTTCTTGATCCAATAAGGCAGTACCACCCCGCATGGCTGTGCCCTTCATAGGCTTTGCCATGATGGTGGATTGGTCCACAGCAAAAAAGAGCTCCGGAGAAAAAGAGAGAATTTGAAGCCCAGGAATTCTCACGTATGCTCCAAACTGGACTGGCTGTTTTTGGCGCAAAGATCCGTATAACTCTGCTCCCGTACCGGAAATCCGGCCTTCAAACCGCGTCGTATAATTCACCTGGTATACGTCGCCTTCTTCGATAAGCGAGCGAATTCGGTTAACTCCGTCCGTGTAGTGAGATCGATTTCCTCGCGGAATGAGCCCGTCTATTGACCCACCCTTAGGCCACTCAAAATCGTTTACCTGAATTGGGCTACCGTACACGCCAAACCAAACCAACGGATAGCCTAAATCCGTTTCGAAAGCGCGTTCGGCATAAGCGAGAAACGACGACTCCTCAAACGCATAACCTGCTTCATAGGCCACGTATCCAGCTACAAAATGACCCGAGTCGATGGCTTGGTCTGCGACATCAAAGGCTTCTCGGACTTCTGCTAGTGTTACTGCTGAAATCGTTCTTAGCGGATGCGAAAAAACGAGTGCTCCGGCTCCAGTTCCACGATCAGAAGGGCCCGAATTGCCAGAACGGTTGGAATCAAGCCAAACCGTGCCGTCTTGCTCAAGTAGATCAAGTAATTCATCCTTGGAAGTTAACCGGTCCTGGTCAATCAATAATCGTCACCGAGAGCGAAGTCTTGTTTGCGTTTCATCCACTGTCCACGTGTGAAGTCGGGAAACGCTTGAGGTGCGCTGCCTGCCGCTACAGAAGCCTCGGAAAGTGGCGAAATGGCGCTCCACGCGGCTGCGTCATAGGCATCTAGCGGCGTATTTACGCCTCGCTTGATGGACTCAACAAAGGCGTGATCTACAAAAAAGTCCATGCCACCGTGCCCCGAGCCTGTTGCTTGGTCTGCGTATTTTTTCCACAGCGGATGATCGTATTGCTCCAAATAAGGGGCTGCTTTTTCCCACTGGTGGGCTTTGGGACTTACTCCCTGGATGTAGAGCGACTGATTGACATCCATCCAAATTCCCTCTGTACCCTGAACTCTAAAGCCCAAGGAGTAAGGGCGCGGTGAGTTTGTGTCGTGGCTCACGATAATTGACTCCCCATTTTGAGTGCGAATTACCGTTGTGACAATGTCTCCCAGCTTAAATTCCACATTGGCGTTCGGGTGATCGCGGCCAGCTTGTTTTACAACGTAATTATGCAAACCGCGGGCCTTTGAGGCCGTCGAAGTCAGCGACACAAAACGGTTGCCTCGGTTGATGTTGGTATACATAGCAACGGGCCCAATCCCATGTGTCGGATACAAATCACCATTTCTATGAACCGAGTGCAAAGTCCTCCATTTAGCCTCGGAAATGGCTTTATCTCCAAACTCGACTCCTCCCCCGTACACCTGCTTTCCGTTGTTAAACTTGACTTCGCGCAGGTCGTGTTGGTAGCCACACTCTAGGTGTAGCATCTCTCCAAACATATTTTGACGGACCATATTGAGAATGGCCATGACGTCCCGGCGGTAGCAAACATTTTCCAAAATCATGCATGGCTTTCCGGTGGCCTCCGACGTGTTCACAAGGTCCCAACATTCCTCGATGGTGTTCGCAGCTGACACCTCAACACCGGCATATTTCCCAGCTTTCATGCTCGCAACGGCCATTGGAGTATGCCAGAGCCAGGGTGTGGCAATGATCACACCATCGATATCGTCACGTTCCAACATTTTTTCGAACGCGTGGTCATCGCCGGTATAGACGGCTGCTTCTTTTTTCCCGAAGTCCCGAATCATCTTTTGGGCGTTGGAAATTGCTTCCGGACTTATGTCACAAATGGCTGTTACTTCCGTGTCCGAACGCCTCAAAATGATGTTCAAATGGTTCCGGCCCCTTTCCCCGACCCCTATAAAGGCCATCCGAACCGTCGCATTCTTCGTTGGCGACAAAATGGACGCTGCTTTGCTTCTAACGTCTTTTGCGATGGACTCGCTTGCCCCAACCGTGGCACCGACACCAGCTATGGCACCAGCCATTAAAAATTTTCTGCGATCCATGAAATTAAACTAGGTTTTCGAGTGCGACTCAGTTAGAAGAAATAGAGGCTCCGAAATAAGGCCAAGCAAAGCCGAATGTCAAGATTAAATTACGTTTTACTTGATTAGTCTGCCCACCCGAGCGAGCAGTTTTTCACGTCTTTCTGTTTTACAAGTTCGATTTCTGCCTTAGCGGCTTTTGCTCTACCATTACGAAGTGCTACCTTGAGCCGAAACGCACCAGGTACACTCAAGCTATGCAACTATCTACACTCGATTGGGCGATCATGGCCGCATTTTTTGTGGTTTCATTGATCATTGGATTGTCCGTTTCTAAAAAATCAGGAACTAGTTTTCGGTCCTTTTTTCTAGCTGAACAGTCAATGCCTTGGTGGTTTTTGGGCATTTCCATGGTTGCTACCACCTTCTCGACGGATACCCCAAACCTTGTAACCGACATTGTCCGTGGTTCTGGAGTGGACGGAAACTGGACGTGGTGGGCCTTTCTCCTCACCGGGATGCTTACCGTCTTTCTTTATGCACGTTTGTGGCGAAGAAGCGGCGTCCTAACCGATGTCGAGTTTTATGAAATTCGTTATTCAGGCCCTATTGCCGCGTTTTTGAGAGGGTTCAGGGCGGTCTACCTAGGCATCCTCTTCAACATTATTATTATGGCCTCGGTTACGCTAGCCGCAATTAAGATTGGCAGCGTGATGATGGACTGGAGTCCGCTTCAAACAGTCGTCGTAGCGGCTTCTATCACGATGGTATACTCGGCCTTGGGCGGCCTAAGAGGCGTCGTGCTCACGGATATGATCCAATTCGGAATGGCCATGGTCGGGAGTATTTGGGCGACCATCTATGTGTTGAACATGCCCGAGGTTGGAGGGCTATCTGCCCTTATTCAACATGAAAATGTGAAACCGTTTATGGGCTTCTTGCCTTCATTTTCAAACATGAAAATGGATGACATAGTCCCCATTTTTATTATTCCAATCGCGGTTCAGTGGTGGGCTGCCTACTATCCTGGTGCTGAGCCAGGCGGAGGCGGTTACTTGGCGCAGCGAATGCTTTCGGCTCGAAATGAGCGTGAAGCGGCAGGTGCGACCCTCCTTTTCAACATCCTGCATTATGCATTGAGGCCGTGGCCATGGATCCTGATTGCGCTTGCGTCCTTGATCGTGTTTCCAGACCTAGCCTCAATTGCTGAGCGCTTCCCTAACGTTCCAGAGCACGTGGTGCGCAACGACTTAGCTTATCCGGCCATGCTCACATACCTGCCTGCCGGCTTGCTTGGCCTTGTCGTGACATCGCTGGCTGCAGCTTATATGTCTACGATGTCTTCTCAGGTGAACTGGGGCTCATCCATTGTAGTCAACGACCTATATCATCGATTTATCAATCCTGAAGCCAGTGAAACACAGCAGGTTTGGGCCGGCCGTCTTGCTACTGTTGTGCTCATGGTCGTGGCCTGTACGCTCGCTCTTTTTCTTGAAAATGCGCTCCAGGTTTTTAATATCGTACTCCAAATCGGAGCCGGAACGGGCCTCATATTTATTCTGAGATGGTTTTGGTGGCGTGTAAACGCAGCTTCAGAGCTAACAGCTATGATTGTTTCGTTCGTAATCGCTTTGGTATTCACCTTTACCGATGGAATGGGTCTTGCTGCTTGGCAACAACTGATTGCAGGTGTACTGATCACAACGGCTAGCTGGGTTCTTGTCGCGTACGTGACCTCACCGACGGACGATGCCAAGCTAGAAAGCTTCTACCTAAAAATCCGCCCTGGCGGACCGGGTTGGAAAACCATTAGAGCTAACATCACTCTAGATTCCCGGCAAGATGGATCGGACTTGCCTCAGGCAATTCTCGCTTCTGTTTTTGGTGCTGCAATGATTTACGGTGCCTTGTTTACGACGGGCTACATGCTATATGGTGAAACCAGTGCGGCAATGCTCGCTGCTGCGATCACCGTTGGATCGGCCTATGGATTATGGAAAGTCTGGCCGCGACTCAAATTTGAATAGATGGCTGGACGGCATGGCGGCATGGTGGCCTACTATTCCGGGTCGAACCTGAAGTAGGGGGCTCCCAAGATGAATACTCCATGCGAGGGTAAGTCCACGAAAAACTGTGCATTGCTCATGCGCGCTGGGTAGCGTTTGGCAAAAGAGTGAACCCATTGAGTCATAAACTGCTCCGTGTTGTCCTGCTTAACCAATGCCCAGACCGCGCCGCCAAACCCTGCTCCAAATGCACTCGCTCCTAAAGCTCCGGCTTCCCTGGCCAGGAAAACCAAATCGTTCGTTTCTTCGACTTGGTTTTGGAGCCAAGCATCTGCCATTTTTTGAGATTCGTCCGTAAAACGACCAAATGCTTCCCAATTTCGACTTGAAAGCGCCCCAAGGGCACCTGGAATTATAACGTGGCATTCCCGGTCAAATTGTAAGAATCGGTTCCATAATCCATCGTTTTCGCCGTTTGAAGCCAACACTTCCTTGAGCGACTCCCGACTGAATTCCGGACTCAAAACCATTTCCCCCATATTCCGAGCAGTTGCTTGCTGCGCCGCGTTCCATGCCGACACAACGTGGGATGCGCGAATACTAGCTCGGTTATATGCTCGTTTTGCGTTCCCTGTTTTTCGTGCTTTGACAC
>JABMOI010000133.1 GCA_013204185.1 bacterium
GACCATGGGGAGGTGTTCACTCCTCCGTGGATGGTTGAAGCAATGCTTGACCTCGTCAATGATGAAACCCAGCGCATTGACTCCAGATTCCTGGAGCCAGCGTGTGGCAGCGGAAATTTCTTGGTCAAAGTTCTGCAAAGGAAGCTTACTGCCGTCGAGCTTAAGTACGGAAAATTCGATTTTGAAAAGAGACACTATGCGCTTCTCGCTCTCATGTGCATTTACGGCATCGAGCTACTGGCGGACAACATTGCTGAGTGTAAAGCGAACCTAATCGATATTTTTTCCGATTATTTGAAGGTGGATCAGTCGGATGACACCTACCGTGCTGCGTCTTTCGTGCTGTCCTGCAACCTATTGCAAGGAGACGCGATGACGATGCGGATGCATGACGGCCAACCGATTGCTTTTGCCGAGTGGGGCTACATCGGCAAAGGTAAATTCCAACGGCGGGACTTCCGCTTCGACGTTCTCACCGGATCAGCATCCTTCAGCGCTGAAGGTTCTCTTTTCGCCCATCTTGGCATGCACGAAATCTTCAAGCCGATCAAGACTTACCCTCTGATGACAGTGCGAGAATTGGCTACGGCCCATGTACCCGCGTTAAAGGAGACATAATGAGTACACAGGCTAATTTTGCATTGCGAGGGCGCAACCCGGACGTGCTGGCATGTATCGCGAATCTCTCGAACGACGAGGTATTCACACCTCCCGTATTTGCGAACCAGATGCTGGACACTCTGGCCGAGGCGTGGGCGGCTGACCACAATGGTGCTAATCTCTGGGCCGACAAGACGGTAAAGTTCCTAGACCCCTGCACGAAGTCCGGCGTTTTCCTGCGTGAAATTACCAACCGCCTATCCATAGGATTGGTCGACAAAATCCCTAACCTTGAGGAGCGCGTCGATCACATTCTGACTAATCAAGTGTTTGGCATTGGCATCACCTACCTCACCAGTCTGCTAGCGCGTCGCAGCGTATATTGCTCGAAGCACGCCAACGGCGAGCATTCGATCGCAAGGAGTTTCAACAGTGAGGCTGGCAATATCTGGTTCGAGCGCACAGAGCATAAATGGCAAAATGGTAGGTGCGTTTACTGCAGAGCCAATCAAGGAACCTATGACCGTGGCAAGGGCCTTGAAACCCACGCCTATCCTTTCATTCACACTGACGACATCAAGACTCGGGTTGCCGAGTTGCTTGGGGGCCATATGCAGTTCGACGTTATCATCGGGAACCCGCCTTACCAACTCGGTTCCGACGGGGGAACTCGTGATGTTCCGATCTACCAGCGCTTCATTGAGCAGGCAAAGATGCTACAGCCTAGATTTCTCACAATGGTCATTCCTTCTCGCTGGATGGCCTCCGGCCTTGGCCTTACCGAATTCCGCCAAACTATGCTGGAAGATCATCGAATACGCGAACTTGTTGATTTTCCGGCGGCAAAAGATGTGTTTCCGGGTGTCGAGGTTAAGGCGGGCATTTGCTACTTCCTCTGGGATGCCGCGCACGACGCCGATTGTATGGTTACAACGTTTCGTGGCGGAGATGTCATTGGGCCAGTTTCAAGAAAACTGGGCGAATACGACGTATTCGTAAGAGACTCGCGCGCTATTTCGATATTACACAAAGTCCTTAACCGCTGCGAGCCGCCAATTAACACGATACTCGCCCGGGACAAGGAGTTTGGTTGGACCTCTAATTTTGACGGTTTTCACGAAAAGGAGCGTCCTGGGGATTTACCTCTTTTCTACATTCGAAAGATGAAGCGTAGCGTCGGTTACATCGCACGGAAGGAAGTGACCAAGAGCGATCAGATGATTGACACTTGGAAAGTTCTTGTCCCACAAGCATTCAATGGAGGAGACGCCGTACCTCATAAAATACTAGGCAAATCTTTGATCGCACCATCTCCCTCAGTCTGCACCCAATCATTCCTATTCTTTAATGTTGAGTCGCACAAATATGCTAAGAGTCTTCAGTCATATTATACGACGCGATTCTTTCGATTTCTTGTCTCTTTGCGTAAAATTACCCAACACGCGACGCACTCCACTTACGTATGGGTGCCGACGCAAACATGGGACCGCACCTGGACAGACGAGGACCTATACGCGAAGTACGACATCACCCAGGAAGAACAAGCATTCATTGAGTCCCAGGTCAGGATGATGAATCTTGACGAAGCTAAAAATGAGTAACTCCACTATCAACGAAATCCTCGCGCCGAAGCCGGAAGCGCGGCCACGCATCTACGCCTATTCTATTGCAGATGAAGCGCACGCTGGTCTTCTCAAGGTTGGACAAACCACTCGCGACGTTAAGCAGCGTATAGCAGAGCAATTAAAGACTGCCGCCATCAAGAATTACACCATTAAGTTGGACGCCGCTGCCGAACGCGACGACGGGAGCATTTTTAGTGACCACGAGGTCCGTGCGGCACTTGTGAAAAAGGGCTTCACAAATACTGAACTTGAATGGGTACGCTGTTCTGTAAACGACGTAAAGACCGCCCTCACTGAGTTGCGAACAGGCCAAAATTTTACGGGCACGCATCACAAAACATTTCCGATGCGCAGGGAGCAGGCCCAAGCCGTTGATTTAACGCATTCCTATTTCCTCTCCCGCTGGGCAGAAGACAGGCATGCGGTACCGCGCTTCCTGTGGAATGCAAAGATGCGTTTCGGTAAAACGTTCACCTCCTATCAACTCGCCAAAAAGCTTGGATCCAAGCGTGTGCTCGTACTGACGTTCAAGCCCGCCGTGGAGGATGCTTGGCAGACAGACCTTGAGAGCCATGTGGACTTTGACGGTTGGCAGTACCTGTCAAAGTCCTCTGGTGGTGATCCAACCCAGATCGATGACGAAAATCCGGTCGTTTATTTTGGCTCTTTCCAAGACCTCTTGGGACGTGATTCAGCAAAGAATATTAAGCCCAAGAACGAATGGCTCCATCTTGTAAATTGGGACCTCGTCGTATTTGATGAATATCATTTCGGCGCATGGCGAGACACTGCAAAGGAACTCTTTGAGGGCGAGGACACCGCTGTTTTCAAAAAAGAGGCCAAGCTTGAATACGCTGACGGGCTAGAGGGGGTGAATGAAGATCTCACCGTGTTGTCTCAAAAAGAAACTGAGTTCCTCCCAATTACGACAAAAGCCTACCTTTATCTTTCTGGTACACCTTTTAAGGCGCTGGCCACGGGAGAGTTTATTGAGGAGCAAATCTTCAACTGGACATATACCGACGAGCAGCGCGCTA
>JABMOI010000134.1 GCA_013204185.1 bacterium
TCGGTGCAGACTACGGCCTGGGGCAGACCTATTCAATGAATGGATTTGATCCGGAATGGGAATTTGGATCAGGCCTTTCCTACGCAAACGTTCGATACCACAAACTCAATGTTAGTCCTACGGATGAGGGCTTCAGCGTTTCAATTACCGTCCAAAACGACTCCACCCGCCGTGTCCGAGAAAATGTGCTTCTGTTTGTTTCAGACGAATATGCGACGATTACACCTTGTGTTAAAAGGTTAAAGCGTTTTGAGTCGGTCGTTATTGAAGCCCATGGGGAGCGCACAATTGAATTTTCAGTAAGCCGGAAGGACCTGATGTTTGTAGATGAAACGGGCACTTGGAAATTTGAACCAGGTTCTTTTCGTGTTTCGGTTGGAAATCTTTCGTCACTAATCTGGGTTGAGACGAAGAATGGACTTGATATAGAACAACCTTCTAATTAAATTCAAAATATGACGTATGAAAACCTTTTCATGGTTTCTCTCATTTCCTTAGGTTGTCTTTTCTGAAAACCTTTTCAGGTTATCAGAAAAGACTTGAGAGTCAGTTTTGTCCGACCCCATTATACACCTGCTCGGAGGCCCCAATGATTCCACACGGTACGATTTCGAAACGTCTGCTGACGTTCGTGCTAGTTTCGATGTTCATTCTTCCCTGGATGCCCACATCCAGCGCCCAGACTTCTCTGGGGAATGAGTTCATCGTGTTTGTTGAAGGAAAAAACGTTTTAGTACCATTTTTTGATGGCACTGCGGCGGTTGATCCTACTAATGCTTCAAACACCGTCGCTAATTTTGCCTACTCAGATTGGGCTGCGCCCGGTTTTCGTTGGGATAACGCCGTTGGCGTTGATATGACCGGTATGGTTGGTGCATCCGTCGCCCAAGGCGGAGCTACCATGTACGTTCGCTTGTTAGTTAGCGATGCCAATAAGGGTGCGCATTTATGCGGTGCCGGGACGGGCGACGACTGTCTTTCCTTGACCCTTTTTGACGGATTTACTGGCAATCAGTTTGCCGACAACCGAGAAGGCCGTCTCAAATGGTTTATTCCAGATTCATTGCGTGATGGACAGTGGCACGACTTGGCCATTCCGCTACCACCAAGCACGGTGGACGCGTTGGACGCAGCCAAGCAGGGTAAAAATCTTGATGGTTCAGCCCTCGCAACACCTCTCGATCCATTAGCCAGATATTGGGAATATACTGGCGGATGGGCCGGTGGCTGGGGATGGGGCGGTACCGCGGGTACTCCTCATGGAACGGCAGATGCTGTTAACTGGCAGCCATTCGAGTGGAATAATATCCGTGGCCTGTCTGTTCATTACGACTATGCTGGCGGAGGCGGAGGTGTCATGATTGACAACCTTTACTTCGGTTCCGCAACGACGGACATCTCAACGGCAACATCGGCGCCTTCCGCCATGTCTGGTGTTACCTTCGCTGCAAACGGCAATGCCAACAAAGTTTCGTGGACGCCAAATCCTGATTTCGGCGGATATCGCGTCTATTTGGATGAACAGCCGATTACGACTGAGCGCATTGCGAGCGGTGCCGTTCCAGCTTTTCAAGAGTTGGCGTTTAATGCTCCGAAGTTTGAGGTAGACCATAATTATGAGATTCCTCACTCTTCCATGCTACCGCTCACTATTTATTATGCGGTCACGTCTATCAACCTTTTTGGTGTCGCTAACAACGATGTAAGCGCAAGTTCCGGACAGGTCAGCAACACCGACCTTAGAGAGCAGGCATTTATTGTCGAAATAGACAATGCTGGATCTGACCTGATCTTTAATTCGCTCGGCGTAGGGTTTGTGACAGATAGCGCATTCCCTGCACATACTGTCCCATTTCGATTGGATAAATCCCACTCTCGTCCTGGAGATGGAGGCATTCTTCCTGCAACGGAAGAAGACTTATCGGCCATGTTCAAAGTTGGATTCAACCGAACCAACAACGAATTGTACATCTACGGAGAAGTGACTGACGACGTACTTTCGCTCCATCCCGGAACAGGTGAGTGCCCTGGGTGTGAAGCGTGGGGTTACGATAGCGTGGAGTTCGGCTGGGGATCGTATGATGTCCGCGATGCGGGCGGTTCGGTTCTTGGAGGCGCGCCACACTCAGACTTCAAACGTGGAGTTACTCCCGACTATCAAGGTCGTATTGCATGGATTGGTGACGATTCCAATCCGAATCCAAACACATCCGCCACGTTTGTGACCACGGGAAGCGCCACGACGGGACAAGGCAATTCAACCGGAGGGGGCTCTGTATTCGGGATTTTGCGGGATGGCTCAGGAACCGCAATAGGATACAAGTTCTTAACGATGTACAACTTCTCTGATTTCGTTTTCCCTGCTTCTGGAGACCAGGCGTTCCAAATTCCTGGAATAAACGAAGTGAAGTTGATTCCTTTCAACCTCGCCATTAATGACGGTGACGATGCTGCTGCTCAGAATCCAAGGGATTTGCAGATTCAGTGGTCTATCAAACCGACTGCAAATGCTGCTTGGTGGAACACTCCGTCACAATGGATGACTGTTGCAGTTGTGGGCGCAGGTGTCATAGGAACTGACATCGAGGACGATCTCGTGCCAAACGAGTTCTCTCTGAGCCAGAACTATCCTAACCCGTTCAATCCATCCACGAGCATCGAATTTTCGCTTTCGAATTCAGAAAACGTATCGTTGACCGTGTATAACGTTCTTGGACAACAGGTGGCTACCCTGATCAATAATCAGACTATGATCAGCGGAAAACATTCTGTTCAGTTTGACGCTAGCCGTCTTACTTCCGGAATGTATTTTTACCGTCTAGATGCCGGCGCATCGTATAGCAAAACGCTATCGATGATGCTGATGAAGTAATACGAGTAATGAACATGCAGTTCGGCGGGGCGAAGATCGCCCCGCCGAACCGTTCTGTTGATTCACAATGAGTGTTAGTTAGTTCGCGCAGCCTCTGATCCCAGACAGAAGCACATTGCGAAGCGTTGAGTCGTTCATACTTTGCTTTCAAAAGCACTATATGATATAGTTAGATTGTCAGATTGTCCCCCAAATAAGGGTTCCGAATTAATGAAACTGCCAAGATTCTTTCTTTTTCTCATGTTGGTCGGCAGTGTGTTTCTAGCAGATTCTGCCCACGCCTATCCCTCTTTTTCCAATGGAGACATCTATGGAAAAATCGCAGGTCGCATTGTAGAAGCTGGATCGGGACTACCTCTTCCTGGGGTTAACGTGTTCATTGAAGGAACGACCCAGGGAGCATCTACCGATGCGAATGGGGAGTACGTAATTATTCGAATTAGGCCAGGTGCCTACAACGTCCGAGCGACATTTATCGGTTTTTCTGCCCAAGTTGTCGAAGGCGTTCAGGTTGAAGTGGATCAAACCACACGAGTCAACTTTACGATGGCTGAGGAAGTATTTGAGGGGGAGGAAATAGTTGTCACAGCAGAGCGAGGGATTGTTCAAATGGACAGAACTACCACCACTGCTGTCGTTAACGCAGATCAGCTGAAAGCGCTTCCTGTAACTACGATCAACGATGTGGTGAATCTCCAAGCTGGCGTCGTAGATGGTAGATTTAGAGGTGGACGAAGTGGTGAGGTGGCTTATCTCGTCAACGGTGTCCCGATCAATAACGTGTTCAACAATCAGGCTGCTTTCGAAGTTGAACAAAACATGGTATCAAGTCTGCAGGTCATAAGCGGCGTATTTAACGCCGAATACGGTCAGGCTCAATCGGGTATCGTAAACATCGTTACGAAAGACGTTCCTGAAAAATGGGCGGCTGAAGTGCTGTCCTATGCAGGCACCATCGCTTCCAATAGAGAGGTGGAATTCACCAAGCGAAATGCAGGTCCGGGAAGCCAGTTAGCAGCCGATCAGTTTGGATCTGAACTTGTCCGTTATTCGGATGCAGCAGAGTTTAGAAATCTGACGGACCTTCAGCTTTCATTTGGCGGGCCTATCATCAAAGATAAATTGGGTTTCCAGCTGAGCGGGCGGTTTCTCTCAGATCGAGGCCATTTGATGGGTAGAGAGCTCTTCATGCCAAGTGATTCCTCTACAGGACTTACATCGAGCTCGAATCCGAATTTCTGGAATATCGAATCAACGGGCTCAGGGGACTTTGTCTCTATGGGTACAAACGAACGGTATTCCTTGAACGGTACGCTCACGTCGAATTTGACGAGAACGACCAAACTTGAGTACAATCTGTTTTTACAAGATGGCGAGTTTAGGAATTACAGTCACGCCTCTAAGTACGTGCCAGGAGGATTGAACCCTGGCTATTTTGGAAGCCAAACTCATATTCTCAGCTTGCGCTATACCATCGGGCAAAAATCGTTTGGAACGGTCTCGTATAGTTATCTGAGAGATAAGTACGATAGTTACCTGCACGATTGTACAATTATCGATGAACAGAAGAACCTGGATTGCAAAGGCACTGGCGTGTACGAATGGAGCCAAAAACGAAATTTGAGCGGCCAAAATGCGTTTCAGGTGGCCGGCAATGATCTGTATACCACCGATGAATTAACAGAAACACATACCATTCTAGCGGATTATTCCAGTCAGATCGGCAACGTTCACCTTGTAAAAGGTGGAGTGATGGCGCGGCTTCATGGGCTAAATAACCGCACATATGGTATTGAGCGATCTGCACGAACCAACAATTTGCCTCGCGTTTCTCCAGATGTTTTTTCAGACAACACGCTCAAAGTCAATCCTGTCGAATTGTCCGCATACATTCAGGACAAAATGGAGTTTACGGGTCTTATTGTAAATGCAGGTGCTCGGTTTGATTATTTCGATTCAGACTACTTAATACCAATAGATTGGCGACAAGCTGCAGCGACTGAGCGGGTAAACCCAGACAATACAGCGGAACTGATTTCAAACAGAGAAAAGGCACCTGCCAAAGTACAGCTTAGCCCCCGATTGGGAATCGCTTTCCCGATTTCATCGACGGGCGTTATGCGTTTCTCAGCAGGATTGTTTTTTCAGATTCCCCAGCTAAGTCTGCTTTACACAAATCCTGAGTATGAGGTAAATCCTGCATCTAGCTCAAACCAGTTTGGCAACCCTGCACTCAGTCCAGAGCGAACCTTAGCGTTTGAAGTTGGGTTGCAACAGGGATTAACCGATAACATTGGGCTCGAGCTAACCATCTTCTCTAAGGATGTTCGGAATCTGACAGGTCAAGAAGTGTTGAGAACGCCGACCGGTGACTTTGCCGTTAGATGGATTAACCGCGATTACGGAACGATTCGAGGGGTTACGTTCTCGTTATTTGATCAACCAGGCGGCATTGTGTCCTGGACTGTAGACTATACGCTTCAGTTCGCAGAAGGCACTTCATCTGACCCAGGAGAAGCGTTTGGACGCCAACAGTCAGGACTTCAAGAGATATTATCGCTCGTGAGACTAAATTGGGATAGACGACATGTCTTGAACAATACGGTCACAATCGAGCCTGTGAATGGCTTGAGCTTTACGCTGGTTAACCGACTTAGATCGGGGGAACCCTACACAACAGAACGCGGGTTTGTTAGGTCAACGCTAACGAATAATGCAGCCAGACCTGTCCAATTCTGGTCCGATTTACGTGCCTATTATCGCCCATCGTTTGTGAAACAAAATTTGAGCTTATTCCTTCAGGTGCACAATCTTTGGGACAACGAAGTGGTATACGCCGTTTTTGCTTCAACCGGTCGGGTGGACGAAGATCTTCAGAAGGAGCTTTTCAGAAACACGGGATCTCAGATTGGTGGTTTAAATAGTCTAGATGAGTTTTACGCTCGTCCAGAGTGGGTAGCGGCCCCACGGAAAATCAGCCTTGGCCTTAATCTGAAATTTTAGTACTCAAGTTTACGGTTCCGACTGCCGGAATTAATCCTGCTTAATATGAAAGAAGCCTCAAGAAGTAGTTCCTTCCAAACCCTCGTGACCGGATTCGTTTTGGTGCTACTGGTCATTCTGTTTGGAAAACCGTCAGACCTTTTCGCTCAAGAAGTCCCCGAAGGTTACAGAGGGGATGAAAAACTAATTGCCCGTGGAATCCTAGATGGTAATCTGATTGAGACCAACTTTCGAAATCACGGCGAGCTATCCCGATGGAATGACCTTCCGTGGGGCGTATGGCCGCGAGGTATTGGTGGACGCCACATTGATGGGATCGGTATCATGGTTTCGGCTCGTACCAGAGCAGAGAGGGCAAAATGGCCATTCTACGGCGGACGGAGTGACACGTTAGTTAACCCAGTTGTCCTAACGTACCGAGGTGCGGGAAAACGCCTTGGTCCAGATGGCTCTTTGTGGGGATGGCTGCCGCTAAACGGCTTCCACAATCCAACCCGCTTTAACTCGCTTGGCCAGCTTGAACCAACCCCAGCATTGAGCGACGATCCTTCGTCGTGGCCTGCTTTTTGGCCTGACCGGTTAGATAACCCAGACGATCCAGGCTGGTCTAACCAGTGGAATGGGTTTTTTGGGCGCGGCGTTTTTAATGCTGACCTCGAAGGTTTTTATGTGATTGATGACTTTTCTGATCTTGAATACAGCGTTACTCCTGGGACGAAACAGCCGCTGAGTCGATGGGGCGTGTTTTATCCATCACCTTCAGACTCAACTATTGGCGGGATGGGGCTGCGTACTAAAGTGCGCTTGTTTCAGTGGGCGAATGTGCTGGCAGAAGATGCCATGTTCATCATTTACCGAATAACAAATGCGAGTGAAACGACCTATCGGTTCAGTCTAGCCGGTGATGAGGGGATGTTCTTTGGTCAGATTATGGACTATGGCCTAGGAAACGAAGAGGGTGACGAAAACGCTGCCTTCGATGCGCGTCAAGACGTCACGTTTGGCTGGGATCAGGACGGTATTGGTCAGAGGCAAGATGGAACCCTCTACGATCTTGGTTACACGGGTTTTGCGTTTCTTGAAAGCCCCTCTAGAAGCGCCGATGGTTTAGATAATGACGAAGATGGTATTATTGATGAGCAGCGTTTCGGTGGTGCCGGTCAGCTTATTGAAGGTCAGGACGCAATCGCTTCTCGAGTCGCAACGACCTACGACCAAATCAATTTTGAGTTATACAACGGTCCATTAGCAGATCGTCCGGCGTTCAAAGCAGGTCGATGGTTTACCGGAGATGAAAACTTAGATTGGGTTGGATTCACCGATACGAATGAAAATGGCACCTACGATTCAGGTGAGTTAATTAACAATGACGTTGGACGAGACGGAAAAGGTCCTTTTGACTTGGGATATCCGGGCCCCGACGATGGTGAAGCAGATGGGTTACCCACGGCGGGAGAACCAAACTTTGACGAATTGGACATCGATGAATCGGATCAGATTGGTTTGACGGGATTTGATTTGAGCTCTCGACCATTTTACGAGAATGGTGATAACCTGAGGGACGATACATGGATGTTTGATCGCATATTGAACTATGCTCAATTCCCTCTCGGAACACCTTCTGACGCATTTGAAGCTGATATAGAGCCGTTCATATTATTCGTGAGCGGTCCGGTAACGCTAGAACGCAATGCCACAGACTTCTTCTCTACGGCTTGGATTTTTGGCGAAGATGAACGGGATTTTTTCAAGAATCGACGCACCGTACAAAATATTTATGATGCCGATTACAACTTTGCACAAGCCCCCTTCATGCCAACCTTAACGGCTATTGCAGGGGACAAGCGTGTCGTTCTAACCTGGGATACGGTTGCAGTCGCCAGTTTTGACCGGTTCAGCCAAACCTTTGACTTCGAAGGCTTTAAGCTTTACAAAGGCAGCGATCCACTTCTTTCAAATTCTCGGACCATCACGAACATTGATGGAACGCCGACTTTCTTTGAACCGATTGCGAGATGGGACTTGGAAAACGGTATTGAAGGAGCGGTTACCGTTCTAGAAGGAGATGCCGTTTACGATATGGGGAGCGATAGCGGCCTATCCTACTTTTATGTTGATAACGAGGTCAACAATGGGATTAAGTACTACTACGCTTTGGTAGCCTATGATCATGGTATCATTGATCCTGCAACAGGAAAACTGACCATTGACCCACAGGAGAACATTTTCAATATATCGGTTGACTTAGCTGGTAATGTCCTGGGTGTTTCCAATAATGCAGCCATTGTAGTACCTAGATCCAAAGCAGCAGGGTACGTCAGCGGCAGAGTAAATGAGGATTTGAGCGCAATTACCGAGGGATTTGGATCAGGGTCTATGTCCGTTCGAGTGGTAAGTGATGCAGATGTCGTTCCGAACAGTCCATATCGAGTTCGTTTTTATAGTGGCCCCGACCCTACTGTTGGATCGGACATTCAAAAAACGACCGACTATGACATATTTAACGTCGCGACTAGCGAAGTCGCAGTTAGAAAGACACCGTTGGTCCCTATATCGCCCATGGTTGATGGCTTTGTAGTTGAAATTGCAAACTACAAAGTTATTTCAGGAGCGCTTGAATATGAGCCTGCTCGGACCGGGTATGTGGCGAATGAAGGGACAGCCAATGAAGTGTTTGATTTGAATCCTTTTGTGCTAGATGGGCTTGAAACCAACTGGGTTGCTTCAGTTGGCCGGGATTCTTCTGCCGCGTTTTCTCATTCTCAAGAAGAATTTGAATTAGAATGGGCAAACCCAAGCGACTCCACGTACTTGCCTCCTAGGTTTGGATTCACCTTTTTACGGGTTCCTATCCCAGTTTTCGCAAAGAATGTTCGTCAAAATACTCGTGCAGAGATTTTTATTGTAGATCGGAATGGAAACCGTGCGTGGGATGCTGCAGATGAATTAATTATCTCCGAGTTAAGCGGAAATCAGCATAAATTTAGGCATAGAGTTCGGTTTAGCGTTCCAGAAGGAGACGAATCGATTGCGCCTAAGCCCGGAGATAAGCTGCGTATTACGGTGAAAAACGAATTCCAAACGGGGGACTACTTCCAGTTCACGTTAAAAGGCGCAGAAGTTGATCCCGATCTTGCTAAATCGGAATTAGAAAAAATTGCAGTAGTTCCGAATCCCTACGTGGGCGCTTCATTATTTGAAGGTCGGTCTCAAATCTCCGGTAGAGGTGAACGCCTGATCGAGTTCATCAATCTTCCTCAACGGTGCACGATCTCGATATTCAATTTGCGTGGCGAGCTTGTCGACACGATTGAACACAACGACGTCGGTTCTGATGGATCAGAAAGCTGGGATTTGAGAACGTCGGGAAGTCAGGACATTGCTTATGGTGTCTACGTTTACCATGTCAAAGCTCCAGGAATTGGGGAATTTGTCGGCAAGTTTGCGGTGATTAAATAATGAGAATACAGACTCTAATGAAAAAAGCTCACGCCGCTCTTCTGGTAGTAATTCTCCTGAGTGGGGGGATCAACGCATTCGCGCAAAGTCGCGTTGGAACCACAGCCGCTACGTTTCTCACGCTGGGCTCTGGAGCTCGAGGTACGTCTTTGGGACACGCCTACACGTCCATTGCTACGGGTCCTGACGCACTGTTTTGGAATCCAGGTGGAGCTTCTCGGTTAAGCAGAAGCGGGCATCGTGGCGGAGTAATGTTTTCAAACAACTCGTGGATAGCTGACATCAACTATGTCACGTTTGGTGCCGTCGTTCCAATTAATGCTAGTGGTGTAATTGGCTTGAGTTTGGCGATGGTGGATTATGGAAGAATGGATGTCCGAACCGTTTCACAACCCGATGGGACAGGAGAAACCTTTGGTGCCAACGATTTGAGTTTTGGGTTAACCTACTCTGTACCCCTGACCCCTTCCTTTTATTTTGGGGGAACTGGTAAATATGTTCGGCAATCAATTCGTGATATGACGGCCAGCACAATGGCATTTGATTTCGGATTTGTTTTGGTCACCGACTATTTGAATGGAGCACAGATAGCTGCTTCCATCATGAATTTCGGTGGCAAGATGCAAATGGACGGCATCAACGCTGAATTAAACGTTGACTTGGACGACAAGAACACTGGATCAAATGAGAGTATTCCCGCTCGTATTCGCATGGATAAATGGGATTTACCGGTTGCTTTTAAGGTTGGTGTTGGTATTCCTGTGATTTCGAAATCCAATCTTGAATTGATGATGTTGGCCGATGCAAACCAAACAAATGACAACAATTTGAACGGTGACTTCGGTGCCCAACTAACCTATTTCACTCGCGGATTCTCATTTAATACGCGTGCAGGATACAAGGATGCCTTTATCGATAATGTAGATTCTCACCTGTCTTACGGTGCTGGACTCGATGTTCAAGTGCAAGGAGTCCGATTCGGATTTGATTTCGCATATATTCCGTTCGATTTATTGGACGACACGCGAACCTTTGACTTCCGTGTCTATTTCTAAGGTTCACTTCCCATCTGAATACAGGAATGCAGTGTTTAACAAGTAGGGCGGTGGTTTGCACCGCCCTTTTTTTATGTATCGGTTTGCTAGCGTCCGGCTGTTCAAAAGAGCGGGTTGTGATAGACGCCGATTCGAGAGTGCTTGCCGAGGTTAACGACCACGAGATTACCGTTTCTTGGTTTGAACAGACCTACATTAACTTTTTGATTCAGACGGGTCAAAACGACGATGTTAATAACAGGCGCATTCATCTTGAAAATCTGATCGATGCACTTCTCCTGGCTGACGAGTTTAAAAATCAAGGATTGACTGAAAGCGAGTCTTATGCTCGGTATTACGAACGCCGTTCAAAGTCCGTCTTGGCAGACAGGTATTTTGATGAGGCATTTCTGGCCAATTTAGAGCCCCCCTCTGAAGCGGAATTGAGGCGAACATATGCCTTATCAAAGGACCAGGTTGTAGTTCGTCACCTCTTTTTTTCGAATCCGACGCTTGCTGCCGAATCCTATGAACGCCTTCAGAACGGAACACCGTTTATGGATGAAGCTCAAATCGTTTATGGCACAACAGAGTACGATTCCACCGCCGGCTATTTGGGGCCTGTAAAATACTTTAGCGTGGACGATGCGTTTGGTGTGGCTGCCTTCAATTTAGAAGTGGGCCAATACAGTGAGCCGATTCGTTCTCGTTTCGGTTATCACATTATCGAAGTTGAAAATCGTTTGATCGAACCGCTTTTGACTGAATCGGCTTACCAGACGGCAAAAGGGGGAATTTCGAGTCAGTTTAGGTTAAGAAAAAGACGTCTAGAAGGAGATTCCTTCGTTCGAACGTTTATGGAAGCCCGGAATGTGGATGTCGACGGAAATGCTATAAAGGCCCTGCAGTCATTTTTGGCTGATTTTGCGGTGGATGTTGCTCCCAAAACGTCTATTCTGCCTGCAGGCGAGCAGAACTTTCAACTCGATAGCCTCCGACAGAACATAAATCTAGAAACCGTATTGGGTTCTTTCGAATGGGATGGCAAGCGAGAAAACTTTACCACAGGGCACTATTTGTTCTGGCTAGAGGACTTGCCGTTCCAAGAAGCACTTCATCGCACTGCTGCGTCGGTAGGACGCGCCATGCGTAATGAATTACTAGCTCGGGCGGGGCAAGAGGCGGGATACCTAGACGCCAAGGCTGCGGCCATTTTGGACAGGGAAGTGACTCAAGCTCAAGCCTCTTTTTTTCGAGTGCATTTGCGAGAAACACCTGCTGAAAATATTGACGAGTCCCTAATAAAGCAGGCATTCGAAACGATGGGGATGGGTCGGCAGCTAAAGTTTCGGGCGAACTTTGAACTGGTACCTTTTAAAACGCGTGCCGAAGCCGAAAACGTGGCTTTGAGAGCAAATGAAGGATCTCTTGATCTGACTACTTTGGCTGGCTATGAGTCAGGAGTGGACACTCCTTTGATTGAAATACCCTTTTTGGCGCAGCACATTCGAAGTGCCCCCCTCAATACCCACCTCGTTGTCGGCCTCTACGAAAGTTGGGCTGTACTGCTTGTGAGCAAACGGGAAAAGGAAGAGATAAATTGGGATGACCACCGGGAATCAATCATCCAACGTTTGGCGCCATTCGCTTCAGAGTACCAAATAATTAAGCGTTTGCGTACGGAAAGTACCATTAAAGTCGATTCAGTCCTGTTTCAGATGCTTCAGGCGTTCGATTCCTGAGGGCTGCTGCACATTGCAGGGAAGAGGAGCGAACCACGGTTTGAAAGATCACGGATAGCACAATCCAGCTTAATAGGGACGCTCAGCTCCCATTTGAGGGTCTGTCTTATCAGGAGTGATCCAATAACTTGATGCTTTTGGGTCGAGTTTAAGATGTAGGATATCCTTTTTTAAGATCCTCAAAATCACTCCAATTGGAGTAACCATAACGACGTACGTGACAGTCAGAATGACGGTCGTCATGATGAATCCCAGAAATAAGCCCACTTTCATCCAGAGCCAGTGAAACGGCCCCAATATCAAGGGGAACGTTGCAGCAATCAGAGCGAGGGACGTTCCAACAATGCTGATCCAGAGCTGATATTCGCCTTTCCACCAAAAATAGGTGTTCAGAATAAGCAGTGCTCCAAACAGGATGAACCCAAACGAGCGCAATTCTTTTTTGTCAGAACTTACTTTCATATCCAAGTGACCTCTTTTGTGGGTTCTTCTGACCACTCTAGCGGGGTTCCAAGTTGCTCCGTCTTCAGGAACAGGACGTTTTCTAGAACCAAAAAGTCCATTTCAGTTCGCATAAAGCAGAGAAACGCGTCTTCAGGAGTTGCTACGATTGGTTCATCTCGAACGTTAAACGACGTGTTTACCAGAATGCCTGAACCCGTTTGACTCTTAAACTCCCGCAAGAGTGCGTACAGTCGAGGATTATGATTCCCGTCCACCGTCTGAATACGAGCCGAATAATCGACGTGAGTCACCGCAGGGATATCGGAAAGCGGATGTTTGAGCAGATCCATTCCCGTTACGCCCTCGGGGCGGGGAAGTCTACGATCGGCAACGACGGGCGCCACCATGAGCATATATGGAGAGGGTGTATCAAGCTCAAAGTATTCATCTAGGTCTTCTTCCAGGCAAATAGGAGCGAACGGGCGAAACGACTCTCTGTACTTAATTCTCATATTCAGGGAGTATTGCATGTCTGCATTTCTGGCATCTCCTAAAATACTTCGACCACCTAAGGCTCGTGGTCCAAACTCCATCCGTCCAGAAAACCATCCCCCAATTTGACCTTTGGCTAATCGCGAAGCCGTAATTTCCGCGATCTCGGCTTCGGTGTGCTCAGTAAAGATTAAACCATGTTTTGAGGCCCAAGCTGCGATGTTAGACGAATCGTAAGACGGGCCTAAATACGATCCAAATTGAGAATCTTTTGGCGTGACGCGTCTCGATTTTCCGAGGTATGCATGCCATGCATACAACGCCGCTCCCAAGGATCCACCCGCATCACCTGACGCAGGCTGTATCCATATGTTTTGAAACAGGTTTTCTTTCTGAAGCTTTCCATTGGCCACGCAGTTCAGGGCGACTCCGCCAGCGATACACAGATTTTCTTCCCCGGTTGTGGCCTTAATGTGTTTGGCCATTCGTAGGACAATTTCCTCGACAACCTCCTGGATGGAGCGTGCCAAATCCATTGTTCGTTGAGTAATTTCTGACTCAGGCGAACGTGGCGGCCCACCAAAAAGCTCATGAAACAGCTTTGAGGTCATGGTGAGGCCTTGGCAGTAGTTGAAATAGCGCATATCCATGCGAAATGAACCATCCTCCTTAAGGTCTAGGAGATGGTCCAGAATCAAGGATTTATACACCGGCTCCCCGTACGGAGCAAGACCCATCACCTTGTACTCTCCCGAGTTGACTCGGAATCCGGTGTAGTAGGTGAACGCCGAATATAACAGGCCAACCGAATGGGGGAATCGCAATTCTCCCTGAGCTTCTAATTCGTTCCCTCTCCCGATACCCCAAGAAGTAGTTGCCCATTCGCCTACTCCATCGATGGTTAGCACTGCAGCGCGATCAAACGGGGAGGGGTAGAAGGCTGAAGCCGCGTGGGATTGATGATGTTCAGGAAACAGGATAGACCCCTGAAATCCGAGCTCCTTTTTTATGGTGTCCTCCATCCACAGTTTTTCTTTGAGCCAAACAGGGATGGCCTTTAAAAACGAAGTGAGGCTGGTGGGGGCAAACGCGAGGTGGGTTTCTAGGATACGTTCAAATTTTAGCAGGGGCTTATCGTAAAAAGCCACGAGTTCTAAGTCGGATACCTCGATACCTGCCGACGAGAGGCAGTATGCAATGGCCTGCTTGGGAAACTGCTCGTCGTTTTTCTTCCGTGTAAATCGTTCCTCTTGGGCTGCGGCAACGATTACTCCGTCCCGAATCAAACACGCAGCTGAATCATGGTAGAATGCCGAAATACCAAGAATGAAAGTGGCCATAACACGTTATCGATGCCGCAGCAATTGGCAGATGGACTATTCCAACTCTAAAATAGGGAATAGATAAAAGGAGCCAAGGCGCTTCCTTGGGCGAACACAATCAATATGCTTAATAACAGCAGTACAACCACAATGGGAGCCAACCAAAACTTTTTTCGAGTGGCAAGAAAGCCGTAAATAAGTTTCAATTTTGAAATCACGTCCTATACCAATCTGGGTTCACGTTTTTGACAAGCGTAATATAAGCCCAAAAGCAATAACAGAAGACGAGTTGGTGTCTATTGAGGGGAGGTTCTAGCGACTTCGATTCTTCATTTCATTCTAGTCAAGAATTCCTCTTTTTTCGAGTCGAATCTTTACGAAGACTCGGTTTCGGTTTTCGTATTTTAGGGTGTAGAGTTTCTCCATTTTCACGCAAGAAAACATCATGTCCCAATCCAGCCAGAAGGAGCCCCACGTTGACCTGGAACTAGCCCGCGGTCATGGGCTTACCGAAGAGGAGTATGGTTGGATTCTAGACAAATTAGGTCGCGTGCCTACGTTTGTTGAATTGGGCATCTATTCCGTTATGTGGAGCGAGCACTGTTCCTACAAGAATTCCATCGTGGAGCTCAAAAAGCTTCCTAGAGAAGGCGCTGCGCTCCTTGTTGAAGCTGGAGATGAAAATGCAGGCCTCGTCGATATTGGCGATGGAATAGCTGTAGCGTTTAAAATTGAATCTCATAATCACCCCTCTGCTGTCGAGCCCTACCAGGGTGCTGCCACAGGAGTAGGGGGGATTCAGCGGGACATCTTTACCATGGGTGCCCGCCCTATTTGCTCTCTCAATTCCTTGCGATTTGGATCGCTCGAAAACCCGCGTGTGCGGTATCTATTCGACGGAGTTGTGCGAGGAATTGGAGACTACGGCAACTCATTTGGAGTACCGACGGTTGGGGGAGAGGTTTATTTCGATGCTTCCTATGAAGGAAACCCTCTCGTTAATGCGATGAGTGTGGGAATCATTGAGCCAGGCCAAAAGACGGCCTCCGCCATTGCAGAAGGAGTTGGTAACCCCGTATTTATTGTTGGATCGGCGACGGGTAGAGATGGAATCCACGGTGCTACTTTCGCCTCAGAGGAAATTTCAGAGGCTAGTGAAGCAAAGCGCCCAAGTGTTCAAGTAGGTGATCCGTTTACAGAAAAGCTGTTACTCGAAGCAAGCCTAGAAGTCATTAATAGTGGCGCAGTTGTAGGCATTCAGGACATGGGAGCGGCGGGACTAACCTGTTCTTCCTGTGAGATGAGTGAAAAGGGCAATGCTGGTATGGTTATTCACGTGGACCGGGTACCAACTCGAGAAACGGGCATGACACCGTACGAAATCATGTTATCGGAAAGCCAGGAGCGCATGCTCATTGTTTGCCACAAAGGCAAAGAGCATGTAGTCCAAGCCATTTTCGATAAATGGGACCTGCACGCAGAAGAGATTGGATACGTCACGGATGATGGTCGAGTCAAAGTTTATTGGCACGGTGATTTGGTCGCAGACGTTCCCGCAGAACATCTGGCCCTGGGTGGCGGCGCACCAGTTTATATTCGGGAGACGCAAAAGCCTGCATATCTAGACAAAACAAGCTCATTTAAGACTGAGCAAGTGGCTGATCTAAAGCGTGAAGCAGGTACAGAGATCCTTCATCAACTATTGGGATCCCCCAATATCGCTTCGAAGCGATGGGTTTATGAACAGTACGACACCATGGTCCGCACAAACACGGTTGTTGGACCGGGCCCATCAGACGCAGCAGTAGTTCGGTTGAAGGATTCCAAAAAGGGTCTAGCCGTTAAGACAGACTGCAACGCACGGTATGTATATCTAAACCCTCGAAGAGGTGGGCAGATCGCGGTAGCTGAGGCTGCTCGAAACGTCGTTTGTGCAGGGGGCAAGCCCGTTGCCATTACCAACTGTCTGAACTTCGGAAATCCATATAAGCCCGAACAGTACTGGGTTTTTAAAGAAGCCGTAGGAGGGATGGGCGATGCCTGTCGCGTACTCGAGACTCCTGTAACTGGAGGCAATGTCTCCTTTTACAATGAAAATCCAAATGGGTCTGTCTTTCCGACACCCACCATTGGGATGCTGGGAGTTGTAGAAGACGTAGAAGCACACGCAACCACATTTGAATTCAAGTCTATTGGGGATTTACTATTTGTCTTGCAGCCGTCGAAAATCAAAAACGTCGGCATTCAGGCATCTGAATATCTAGCGCGTGTTCATGGACTAACTGCGGGCGACGCTCCGGAATTTGATATTCACACTGAAAAAGCAGTTCAGGATACGTGTTTGTCGCTCATCCGGTCAGGCTATGTTAGAAGCGCCCATGACGTATCGGATGGCGGACTCGGAATTTGCCTTGCCGAAATGAGTCTTGTTTCGAAGGGGCTGGGAGCTCAAATCACATTAAATTCCTCTGCAGATAACAGGTTAGACTCCACGCTGTTTGGTGAAGCCCAGTCTCGCATTGTAGTTGCCGTTTCACCTGAAAATGCTAAACACGTCCAGGAAGAAGCCAGTGAAAACGGTATTTCTGCCGTTTTTGTAGGTAATGTCACGGAATCTGAATTCTGTATTGAGGTCGATGGTGAGACGGTTGTGAAGACTACACCTGCTCTGATGTTGGATATTTACGAGTCGGCAATTCCGAATTTGATGTCAAAAAAGAAATAGGATTCAGGGTGGTGTAACACCTTGACGATTCAGGCTACTTAAGCCTCCAAGACAACGATTGATTAATACGCCTAAATAGGAAAAGCAATGGCAAAATACGTCACACTAACAGACGCCAATTTCACTTCAGAAGTACTTCAGTCCGATTTACCAGTATTGGTAGATTTTTGGGCAACTTGGTGCGGTCCATGCCGAATCATTGCGCCCATTATTGAAGAACTATCTGTTGAACTAGAAGGACGAGCCAAGATTGGTAAAGTAGATGTGGACCACAATCCACAGACGGCTATGAACTTTGGTATTCGTTCCATTCCAACGCTCTTGTTCTTTAAGAACGGTCAAGTAGTGGACCAACTCGTTGGCGCCGTGCCTAAAAAGGTTCTGCTCTCGAAATTGGAAGCATTGACGGGACAGCCTGCATAGGAACGGATTATGAACGGGATAGATTTTTCCGGCGCTGAGCACCGAAAAGTTGTAATCATTGGAACTGGACCTGCGGGATTGACCGCGGCGATATATGCGGCTAGGGCCAATTTATCGCCCTTGGTTATCCAAGGCCCAGAGCCTGGTGGCCAGCTAATTACTACAACTGATGTAGAGAACTATCCGGGCTTCCCGGAAGGGATCATGGGCCCAGACATGATGCAAAAGTTCGAAGAACAGGCAACACGGTTCGGAGCTGAACTGCGGTGGGGAACTGTCACATCGGTAGATTTTTCGGAGCGCCCGTTCAAAATGGTCGTTGACGAAGAAACTCCGGTTACATCGGATGCGGTAATTGTGTCTACAGGGGCCTCTGCCCGGTATCTCGGACTGGAAAATGAGGCTCGCCTGCTTGGGCATGGCGTTTCTGCGTGCGCAACGTGCGATGGTGCGTTTTTCCGAGAGCAGGAAGTTGCCATTGTTGGCGGCGGCGACACGGCCATGGAAGAAGCGCTGTTTCTTACCAGGTTTGCGTCCAAAGTGTATGTGATTCACCGCCGAGACGAATTTCGCGCTTCTCAGATCATGATTGATCGGGTGATGAAGCACGAGAAGATTGAGGTTCTCTGGAATACCGTTGTCATAGATGTTCTTGGTGACAAGCTGGTTAATGGGCTAGTCCTCACCAATGCTGATGGAAGCAATGAGCGAATACTTCCCGTTGAAGGGTTTTTTGTTGCGATCGGGCACAAACCAAATACTGACATTTTCGAAAAGTATTTGGATCGTGACGAGACAGGATACATCCAGACGAAAGCGGACTCAACCTATACAAATGTAGAAGGAGTCTTTGCTTGCGGCGACGCACAAGATCACGTTTATCGTCAGGCAGTTACAGCGGCTGGTACGGGGTGTATGGCATCAATTGACGCAGAGCGTTGGTTGGCCGATCAGGAAGCCTAGGAAATGGCACCAGACAGATTGGGCCTAGGTGTATTGGATTAGGCGTATTGGATTAGGCGGTAAATTCGCCAGAAGAAACCCACTCCATTGCGTGTAGAGGGAGCGTTCCACCTGCTTTTAGAGCAGCAGAATACAGCCAGAATGCTCGTTGGTGGGCCTCATTAGATGGCTCTTCCATCAATAAATCTGCTATCGAAACTGCAAGGTCGGGTGAAAAGTGGCCAGCATCGCGGCACAAAGACGTTACTTGGATTTCATCAAGGACCAATAATTCGTCTAGACTAACGCCAAGTGCGTTTTTAATACCTGTTGAGATCACTTCATTGATTTCAACTTCAGGGTTTTCTCTTTTGTTAAAGAGCACAAGAGCAAGCACTTGAGCCAGTTGATTGACCTGGCGCATTACATAGTCCCTTGTAAACATTCGTTATACCTGCCCTGAAGGCTATTTCATAAAGAGGTGCTTGAGAACGAACCAGACGTTTTCCTTGCGTTCTCTTAATCGACGCGAGAAATAAGGATACCACATATCTCCAAAGGGTACGTAGATCCGCATGCCGTATCCTTCCTGCGCTATCGCTTCCTGCGTTTCACCACGGATTCCGAACAGCATCTGAAATTCAAACCGATCGCTTGGAATGTTATTCGATTGAACGAACGACTTGGTAGCGTCAATCAGGATATCGTCGTGGGTTGCAATACCTGGATAGTTGCCTTTCGTGATCAAGGTTTCCATGTACTGCGTATACCGATCCCGAATAGTCGGCATATCTTGAAACGCCAATTTGGCTGGCTCCTTGTAAGCTCCTTTGCACAGCCGGACGCGTGCATTCATTTCGCACATCCTTGCAATGTCTTCTTCCGTGCGTTTTAAATACGCTTGAAGGACAATCCCTACGTTCTCAGGGTAATGCGCGTGAACCTTTTCGAAAATTGAAATAGTAGAATCTGTTACGTCGGTTCCTTCCATATCAAGGCGCACAAACGTATCGGTTTCTTTTGCCACCGTTAGCACCTCGTGGAGGTTGTCGATGCAAAAAGACTCATCAATCTTTTGGCCCAGCATGGACAATTTGATGGAAATATTTTTATCAATCGTTCCACTGGACGAATCGATCGCTTTTACTAGCGAGATATAAGATTCTTTTGACGAAGTGGCCAGTTTTGGATCACTGATGTATTCACCAAGCAAGTCCAATGTCGTAAAGAGGCCCTTAGAATGAAGGTCCGAAGCAACGGGTAGCGTTTTATCAACCGTTTCTGCGGCAACAAATTTTCGAGCAAGAAAGAATGGAAGCTTCATTAAGGTTAGTATTTCCTTCGAAGGGGTGCAGGATCTCACGTGAAACCGTGCCGAACTCGTATCTCCTGATGACAGGAAGGAACGAGATGAACTGTCCGATGCGGTCGGGGAAAAGGTGGCGCAGCAAGCTACAACAGGTTCACCCTCCAATCAACCAGATGGTTCGAATTGCACCTGTGAAGGTTCGGTGCGAAGGTTCGGTGGGGGACGGTTTAGCTAGCCCAATATTGAGCGCAGAGTTGAGTCCAAATCATCCAATAAATCTTGTGCCGACTCGAGGCCAACTGATATCCGCAAGAGATTGGATGGAGTGGTTGAATACGGTCCTTCGACGGAGGCGCGGTGTTCAATGAGCGATTCAGTCCCGCCCAAACTTGTTGCGTTCGCAAAAAGGGTGAGACTTGATGCGACTTTTTTTGCTTGGCCGGCCGTGCCTTTTATTCTGCAGGAAAGCATTGCTCCGTATCGATTCATTTGCTTCGTGGCCACCTCGTGCCCAGGATCTGATGCTAGCCCTGGGAAATGCACACGCTCGATAAACGGATGTTCGGAAAGAAACGTAGCAATTAACTCAGCGGAGTCACACTGACGGCTTAAGCGCGCTCCAAGTGAGCGGATGCCTCGCATGGTGAGCCAAGCGGAAAATGGATCAAGTACTGCTCCTGCTCCTTGCTGAATGGATCTTAGTTTCTGGGTTAAACCGTCGTTCTGGTTGCAGATAAGCGCGCCCCCAAGTACGTCTGAATGACCACCAAAATATTTGGTTATGGAATGCATGACAATGTCGGCTCCCCATTCAAATGGGCGTGTGATCACGGGCGTTGACCAGGTGTTATCCACCACAACACGAGCTCCAGCTGCATGTGCAACCTTGCAGACGTGTTCGATATCGGTGATGTTCAGCTGCGGGTTTGATGGGGTTTCAATCCAAACCAGTGCTGTTTTGGAAGACAATGCTTCAGTCAATGCCTTCTCGTCTGCCATATTCACCTGATCGACCTTGAGGCCCCAGGTTGAAAAGTGCTCTTCTGCTAGTTTCCGGACTCCGTAATAAATATCATGAGGCAGTAGAATACGGTCCCCTGGACCGAGAGCCTGAAAGATTGCGTTGACGGCAGCCATGCCCGAAGAAAAAGCCATTCCTGACGCGCCTCCTTCTAATTCAGCAAGTGCTTCTTCCAGTTTATTCCGCGTAGGATTTGAGATTCGTGAATACAAATAGCCGGCGGGGTGTTCTCCGTGTTCGTCTCTGGCAAACGTAGTTGCTAAGTGAATCGAAGGGGAAAGACCTGCGCTTTCTGCATCAGGATGGGTCCCCACGCGAGCAATTGTAGTTTCTAGGTTGAATTTCATAAGGCGTGAATAAAGTTTAAGGGTATCAATATAGCCATACCTTAAAATCTACCCTGCAAAAATGAGCCAGGAAAGGACATTAATCCGAAGAAAGTCCGCAGCTCGGTAACTTTTGACATTTTCATTCATCCTTTCTGTAACTATGGCGATAAACACGCCGTAGTGTTCAGTGCGTCTTCCGATGAGTGGTCTGGGGGGTGCTGGCAATGGGCAGTTTACTGCAAATCGCCGGCGCCCCCTGACCATTTTATACGGGTCTGATTAAAATTCGGAATCTTGAAGAGTGTGGTTTACGTTGGACTTAGGATCCTGTCACTTTTCTTCTCACAACTCAAACCGCTTTTCGATGAAACGCTCCCGAACCCCTCAACGACTTGGCGACGTGCTAGGCGATTGGATTCGGGCTATGGGGATTGCTGGTCCGTTGGCAAGAGGGGTCGTTATTTCCAAATGGGAAAACATGCTTCCTGAAAGCATGAAGCAGCATATTGATCGATGCTGGATGAAAGGCGATAAACTGTTCGTCCAGGTCCGATCTGCGGCTTGGAGGCAGGAACTGCACTTGCGACGTGAGGAATGGAGGAGGCGATTAAATACTGAAGTCGGTTCGGAAGCGGTAAAAGAGATCGTCTTCCGGTAGAAAATAGCCTGACCGAAGGGCCGCAATTATTCGTCGCGATGAACGGTGCCCGGAGAAAATGCCGGTAAACAAATGGCCACGTAGTCTGCTCCGCCTTCAAAAGGACTGGAATACCGGATCCATTCCCCGGGAAGGCAATGAACAGCTTGTCCCGCTTTGACGTCGAGAACCGCATCGTTGGTTTCTACACGCAAACAGCCTGACAACACGAGGGTGTACTCGTCAAATTCAGGGGTCTGTCCTGGCTCAGTCCATCCCTCGGGGCTGCTCATGTGGGCAATACTAACGTTTGAGGTGTCCGTATTTACCCGTCCAACCCATTCGCGTATGATTTTAGGCTTGGTGCCTACGGCTTCAATAATTGAAGCCGATGCTATGAGTCTAGCCACAGAAACTTGGTCGTTTGATTTCGATTGCGGATGCTCAGAGAACCGGGGTTTTCTGAAAACCGGGATGTCCTGAGAATCCGAGTTTGCCCAGACTCTGGCTACTCCGAGTACTGGGCAAAGATGACACTCGTATTGTGCCCACCAAAGCCAAATGCGTTGGACATAGCCACTTTAACTTCCCGCTGAACAGGTTTGTTAAAGGTGTAGTTCAAATCGCACTCTGGGTCAGGATTTGCAAAGTTTATGGTCGGCGGAATAGTCTGATGAGTAATAGCGCCAATCGTTGCAATTGCCTCTGCAGCACCAGCAGCGCCGAGAAGGTGCCCTGTCATGCTCTTGGTTGAGGACACGTTCATCTTGTACGCATACTCGCCAAAGACCGCTTTAATTGCGTTTGTTTCTGCAATATCACCAAGTCCCGTTGACGTACCGTGCATATTGAGGTAATGGACGTCAGAAATATCCAACTCCGCATCCCGAAGGGCGGCTTTCATTGCATTTCGGGCGCCGAGTCCATCAGGATCGGGAGCTGTGATGTGGTACGCGTCGCCACTAATGCCAATTCCTAAGATTTCAGCATATATGCGAGCACCACGCGCTCTGGCGTGCTCAAGCTCTTCCACAAAAACAGCACCTGCGCCTTCACCCAACACAAACCCATCACGAGTTGCATCAAACGGCCGAGAGGCGGTCAGCGGATCGTCATTGCGAGTGGAAAGCGCTTTTAGCGCATTAAATCCGCCCACTCCGAGCTCTGAAATGCTAGCTTCGCTGCCGCCAGTTATGGCCGCATCCATGTGTCCTAACTTGATGAGCATGAAAGCGTCACCAATGTTGTTATTCCCGGTAGCGCAAGCACTTACGCAGGAATAGTTGGGACCTCTTAGGCCGTATTTAATAGAAATCTGGCCCGGAGCAATATCTGGAATCATCATCGGAATGAAAAACGGCGAGACGCGTCTCGGACCGTTGTCCACTAGGTTTCTGGCTTGATCAAACAAAGTCTGAAGACCGCCGATTCCTGATCCGAAAATGACCCCTATTCGCTCCTGCTGATCCGTTGATAGCTTTTCGTGATCAATTCCTGCATCAGCCATTGCTTGACCCGCAACAACCATGGCGTATTGACAGAACGGATCCATCCTTCGAGCTTCCTTGCGATCAAGGTAGTCGTGAACGTCAAAGTTCTTTAATTCACACGCAAAGTTGGTTGCGTACGCTTCGGTATCAAAGTAGGTGATAGGGGCGGCGCCGCTCTTACCGGCCATCATTGCGTCCCAAAATGAAATGGGATCGTTTCCGATGGGGGTTAAAGCACCCATGCCCGTTACCACTACCCTACGAGTAGGTCGGCTCATGCCTAACATCCAATAATTAAAAATTAA
>JABMOI010000135.1 GCA_013204185.1 bacterium
GTCACACTCCGGTGACATCAATGCTCAGATCACGCTTGGTGAAGGTCATGACATCCGAGTCAGAAGCAACTTTTCCGTTTCCAATTCCAGCTTGTCCAATTTGAGCTTTCAGGAGTCACGGGACGGAACTGGAAAGCCTAAAAACTCGGCAGACACCCAGCGTTTCAATGACGGAGATCGGGTTCAAGGTTCAGGTCAATTGACTTGGAGAAAAAAACTCAACGACAAAGGCCGAAGTCTCATTTTGTTTTCTAGCGCTGACCTAAACGATTCCGATACCAGCACAGACTTGACATCAACCATTGGGACGTTTGACCCACTAACAGATCTATTGACCTACGATGAGCTTGCTCAACTTCAGTCAACCATTGGAAACCAACTGACTCAGCGACACCGGCTTTCTCTCATTGAACCCATTGGAAAAGCCAATCTCGAGCTTCAAATAGAACGGCAGCTTCAGGATCAGGACGAAACCAAAAATTTCAGCGACATCGTTGCTGGTACACCGGTGCTGAATGAACTACTAAGTGGTGAATTTAATCGGACCTACTCGTACTGGAATGGTAGTGCACAAATCAGCAAGACAACGGAAGATCAGTTTCTCTCATTCACCTTGAAAGTTCAGAAATCAGACCTCGAAGGAAGGATCGTAAATCGAAGTATTGATGTGAGCAACGGCTATACGCACGTTTTGCCTTCCATTTATTTCCGGAGGTCTCTTGGTACTGCCGCTAATATTCAACTTCGATACTCCACTGACACGAGGGAGCCATCAATAAACGAATTACAGCCGTTTGTGGACAATTCAAATCCACTCAGCGTGTTCATCGGGAATCCCGATCTGGAGCCGCAATACACGCATAGTATGTATTCGGACTACCGCTTTTTTGATCAATACACGTTTGTTAACGTCTATGCCTCGATTTGGTCATCATGGACCAGAGATCAGATCGTTCAGTCCCGGACCATTGACGAACAGCTCAGACAGACCTTCACCAATGTCAACTCAGGGGACGGATTCTCGCACAACGCTCGTGCTTCCTTCGGCACTCCTATTCGCAAGCTCGGAATTCAGATAGACCTAAGTAATAGCCTCAGCTGGTCTACTGGCACACAATTCATCAATGGTGATGAAAATAAAAGCCGCATTCTCCGATACTCTCCTAGTTTGACGGTTCAGAATCGATTTAGAGACGTTTTTGAGGTCCGTGGGACATACAGCCTGACCTACAATGACGTGAATTATTCCTTGAATAAAGAACAGAATCGTCAATACGCTAATAGCTCTGTCCGTTTCAGCGGTGACCTATTCCAAGGTGGCTGGACGTTCGGTACCGCTGTCGACTTCAGAATATATGACCAGAAAGCATTTGGCGGGGCAGACAACAGGGCGCTAATTGAAGCAACCATTGGTAAGCTTCTTCCGAATGAAAAGACGGAAATACAGCTCATTGTACGCGACGTGCTAAATCAGAACCAGGGTATCTCCTATACGAACTCGAACAATTACATTCAGGAAGATCGTGTCGAAACGCTGGGTCGCTACATGATGCTGAAAGTAACCCATAAGCTTTCCAAAGGCGCATCTCCTCAAGGAAGAGGCCGCAGGTAAGCATAAAAAGAACAAGCTAAATTGAGGATTAGGATTGACGCATCAATCCTTTGGATCTGCTTGTAACGCCCTAATTTTGAGTCGCTTGCCTGGCCTCTCTTGGCCTCGTGTCCAAACTAAACATCAAACCACCAATTCCTCCGCCATCGTAAACGATTACGTCCAACTTGTGGGTACCATTTAGACGGACCGGATACGAATCGGAATACGTTTTTTGGGTGCCCTGAAGCGCGACGCGTTGACCATCGAGATATGCCCATGCGCAATCGTCAGCGAGCAATTGCAAATCATACTCGCCCTTACCGGAAACTGACGTGCTGAATCTCGAAAAGTTTTGCCCTTCAGGTCCAGGGGACTCTAGCTCAGCTTGGGAAGTAATCCATTCCGCAGTAAACCCTTGAGTCTTAGCATATTCCTGCCATTCGTGGGCCTTTTTGCCGTGCCGCGTAGCTTTTGTAGGGGCATCTCTGAATGCTTTGAGGTCTACATCTGGATCGATACTACATCCACCTGTCCATGGAACGTATTTGGTGCTAGGAAAGATAGGTGCATATGCCCACACCGCTCCTGTGCTTGAGAACACGCCTTCCGGATCTGAATCTTCAAGTTCACTAAGAAACTTGGCCACCCCAGCACAACCAGAAAGAGTTAGAAATAGTCCGATAAGGACAATTAAGCCCGCTTTATTCTGCATTTCGACTTTGGAAAGTTAGTTGCGTATTCTCACGTCAATGGAGAAGCAATTTATTACACTGCGCTCAATATACGACTTGTTTTCATTACAACGAGATTGTTTATTGGCAAAATGCCTTAGAATATTAGTTCAATAAATGAATAGCACTTCATTAATAAGGCAAGAGGCACTAATCAACGTAACATGTTGTATCTTTTCCCGTAGATATACGTGCATTAAAGGAGGACGCCGTTATGGATTCTGTTTACCTGATAAGCCTAATTGTGGGAGGCTTTTTTGTGCTGCTCTCCATGTTGGGCGGGGGTGAGCACGACGCCGAACACGACATTGAATTTGATTCTGACAAGGATTTTGGGTTGGGTTCAAATCTAGATACAGATCTCGGAGACTCAGCAGATATTAGCTTCGTTGACCTACTCAGTATAAGAGCTCTTTTTCTTTTTGCTGCCTTCTTTGGTTTGACCGGCGTGTCTTTGACTGCCTTTAGCGGATCTGAACCTTTGACGGCACTCTTGTCCACAGGCACCGGACTTCTGGTGGGCCTTGGAGGGAATTACGCTATCAAGAAATTTGCTTATGAGCACATTTCAAGCCAGGTCACTGGCGCTGATATGACGGGCCGAACCGCTATCGCACTCTTACCATTTAGCGGAGCAGAAAACGGCAAAATAATTTTAGAAGCCGGAGGAAAGCGCATTCAAGTTACGGCTCGTTTGTTTGAGGGCGAATCTGGTGGGATGATTCAAAAAGACGATCAGGTTGTGATTGTTAACATGGATGGTCGTATCGCCGAAGTGCTCAAGCCAGATTAAGATCAATGTGATAACTATCGAAGGAGAAGAAAAATGGATCTATTTATTATTCCAGCCATCCTGATTCTAGGATTTTTGGCCGTTTTGGGCATTATACGGGCCAATCTGAAAATATGTCAACCTAACGAGGTGCTCATTTTCTCAGGTCGTGGCCGGCAGCTTTCCGATGGTTCGAAAGTCGGATATCGTGTGATCCAAGGCGGACGTGGCTTTCGCATTCCGATCATAGAACGCGTAGATCGCCTGCAGTTAAATACCATTCCAATCGATTTGACCGTTTCAAACGCTTACTCCAAAGGGGGAATTCCTCTGATGGTGCGGGCCATTGCCAACGTCAAGATCTCTTCTAGTGAAGCTGAACTAAACAATGCGGTGGAACGATTATTGGGGAAACCGTTGGTCGATATTCAAACCATTGCAAAGGAAACGCTGGAAGGCAATCTCAGAGGCGTTGTGGCTTCTCTCACTCCAGAAGAGGTCAACGAGGATAGGCTAAAGTTTGCCAAGGAATTGTTGAACGAGGCGGACAATGACCTAGGGGTACTGGGGCTTCAATTGGACACCCTCAAAATCCAAAGTGTCGAGGACGATCGAGGGTATTTGGACGCGATTGGGCGCCAAAGCACGGCAAGTATCATTTCTGCTGCTGAAGTAGTGGAAGCTAAAAACCGAGAATTGGCCAAGCTCGCCGAGGCCAAGGCGGATATGGAGATCACCCGGGCGCAAAACGATGTCCGAATCCTCCGAGCAAAGCTAGCGGCTATTGCTGAAGCAGAAGAAGCCAAGATCGAGATAGCAGGTCGAGTAGCAGAAGCTGTCGCGGAGCAGGAGCTGGCTGAGCAGGAAGTTATGCTTTCTGAAAAGCGTCAGCGAGCCGCAGTTATCGTGGTGGCGGAAGCCGAACGGCATGCGAAAGAAGAGTCAGCAAAAGGAAATGCAGCTAGAATTTTTGAAGACGGACAAGCTGAAGTATTGGTACTGGCCAAGAAGCTCGAACTTTGGAAAGAAGCTGGTTCCGATGCAGAGCGTCTGTTCCTCATTCAAATGCTTCCAGATATCCTCAAGGAGGTTATCAAGACCGTAGACAATTTGAAGATTGACAAACTTACTGTGGTAGATAGCGGGAACGGATCCGGTGGCGGAGTCCCTGCAGTATTTAGCCAAATCGCTGGGGCTACGCCGGCTTTACTCGAAAGCTTAAAAGCTTCAACTGGAGTGGACATCGCCGGATTGTTAAGTAGAGCATCGAGTAGTCAATCCAATGCCAACGAAGTATAATCTGATCAGGATTTATAGGATAAACCTTGAGAATAGCTAGGGACGATCCAAAAAGGATCGTCCCCATCCTGTTATTCGAGATATCTAAACACGATTTTAGGAAGATGGAATTTCCCCAATTGCATGTTCCGCCACGGCCTTCCACTTTTAGTCATTTTATTCCTTGTTTTGACCTGCTCAATAGAAGCAAACGGACAAGTTCTGTCCAGTCGGTTCTTTGCCGAAGGCCAGTATAGATTGACATGTATAGCGGCGATCGTGGATTTCAGGGCGCGTCCGGTTTAAGTGGAATTAAGCAGCGAATTGGTCCGAGCATTTCAGCAGGACTCGGATACACGTTAAATCGATCATTTGACGTCGTTACAGAATGGACATTGAGCAACTATCCTGGAATTATGGAGCCCAATCTAGGCTTTCAGGCGATAGACCCGAGTGAGTCCAGCAGAATCCACAATGGGATTAACAGCTCGGTCAGATATCGTTTTGGGAGAATCCTAGGCTTCAAGCCGTTCGTTTCGACCGGATTTGGCGTAAGTATTGGCAAGGTAAATGGTGTAACAATCAGTGGATGGGGGCCTTTGCTTGGGATACGACATGACACATATTGCGTCAATCTCTTAATTGCGCGGCTGAAGAAAACACCTTGTTTGGGCCACGGCTTGGCGTTGGGGCAAAAGGACCACGAGGCCGGCCACGAAGCAGGCCCTCAGGGCGCCAAAGATCTGGTCGGGTAGAATACGCCACAAAATCCCTTTCAAACGTAGGGTTGGACCTAAGATGTATGCACGGTAAGGGATTCCGAGTTAAGTTTGTCCTGATTCAGTGACGTGGTTAAGTGACCATTTCATTCCAACCTATCACCGACAAAGGCCCTTTTCTGACCTCGGAGGCTCCTATTA
>JABMOI010000136.1 GCA_013204185.1 bacterium
CCAAAACTCATCACCGGCGTCAAATTCAATGACGGTATCGAACAGCTAAATCAGAACAATCAAAGCGCCGCCTGATGACGCCATCACCAAAAATATCGGTTAGCTCTTTTCTGCTCGTTCCTGACAAAGGCGAATTTGATCCTCGATGGAGGCTTCGCTTTGCAAATCCGTTGAATAGCGTGCGTATATGGCGATTTGAGTCATGAATCCTCTCCCGTGGCTTCAAGGGAATCCTTCTGCATGGCTGTTGTTGATTGATGTTCATTATAATCGCGCTCAGCAGCATGGCGAGCAAGATATTTAATCAATTCGACAAGACGCGCATCAGCATGGGAATGCGAGGTGCATTTGCCCGCTTCCTTTTTCCCCCGTGTTTTAAGCTGTTGCGTCATCGTTTTTCGCCACTGTTCATGAATTACTTCATGGACCGTAGAGCGCTGAACGGTGACTTTTCCTCGCCGCTTCCTCGCCGTTTCCCTTGTTTTGAAGGTGAGACTTTTACCGGCTGCACTTGCTCTCTCAACAGACCTTCCGCTCCAAGTATCCGTGAAGGCAATTGCGTTCGCTCGCTTTCAGCCGAGCCTCTCCTTGCATCAAAACAAAGGAGAAAAGACCATGACAAATACCGAAAACAATAATTCTTACCGTGCAGGACATCCCTGGTATTACGTTCGTGGCGGTACAGTCCTGAAGCCAAAAGAAATCATCGAAAAGGTGAAAGCCAGTGGCTATGAGGGCTATATGATTGATGACATCCAGAAAGCCGATAATAAATGTGAACCGCAACGATCTGAAAGTTTACGCAGAATCAAAGACCGTGTTCTCGACGATTTCTGGCGTGACCTTAGCCGCTATCGTCAATATGCAACTCAATTGCGCTTCTATGACCGGGTACTGGATATCGTCGAAGGTGAACCTGTTTGTGCTGAAATCCATACCAGCATAAGTCTCAAATATAATCATCTCTATAACGATTTAGCGCATCTCCTGAAACTGGATGCTCTGCTTTCAAAGCAGCAGGATTTATTTGGTTTCTAGGTATCATCCCGGCAAATCAGATAGATCACGAGGAACGCACGAGGAAGGAGCGTCGTCAGTGTCGGTAGTGTCCGTCTCATCAATTAAACGAGACGAAAGGACGACGACAATGAAACGGACAATTCACTTAAGTATGGAATTTGAGGAAGACGAATACGATGCGCTTCAGGACGAAGCAGATTTCCGGTTTTTAAAAACAGTAGAGAAGTTCTTAGAATCTATGATTTTAGATCAACTTGACTGTTGCATGGGACATCACGAGACAAACTTGTCCGAAGAAGAGCTTCGTGAATTCCGGAACGACTATGGTGACGAAGATTGGCTTGACGAGACTGATGACGACATACCGTTCTAAGAAGGAATATGAGATGAAAAATTATTACCACTATCTCCGCCGTCCCAAGACTACCGGCGAGAAACGCGCAAATGCTTCTTTCACAGTGGAAAAACGCGGTCACAAGATCAAAGGCCGTCTGCGTACAAAGGGCACCAGCAGTCGTCTTTCCGATGTATATGATGACATCGTGTCAGGTGCCGTGGTTAACAAACATCGCGGGAAACAGACCCATTCCGCCGCCCGCAAAATGAAGGAGCGTGAGAAGGGCCGCCTTTTGGCGGCCTAACTCGTTTGGGTGCAAGTCCGGTTGGGGCACAGAAATCGGGCAAGATTGCATCACCTTAAAAACGTCCCTGGCAAAATGGCTCGGTCCGCGATTGGTGTTTCTGGCCGAGCACACAACAAGCCTCGCGCCTGGAGCTTATGAATCAGAGGAATCTCACAAGCAGGCGACAGACATCTTTCTGGAACAAATGACCAAGCACGGCAATGCGCTCATTGAGTATGGCGAGAATGAAGAGGCCGACATTGAAGCTAGGGCTGCAATACTCTGGGTTGCCGAAAACTTTATCCATCTCTGGGACTAACCCTTGATGGTGACAGTGGTGATCTTCTGAAATCGTTTCTCAGTCTATGCTTTCGTGTATATTAATTGCATAATAGTAATAAAGTATTAATACTATAGGTTGTATTATGGAAATATAGGATGTGTAGTATGAAGATACAGTTTAAAGGTGTTTATACATTAGAAGATTTTTTTCAGGCGTTTCTTGAAGAGCGTGAAAAATTCAAAGAGCTTGGCATTACGCATATTAGTGCAGCGAGCCTTTATTATCAGCCCGTAGACAAATTTGGAGACCCGGTGACGCCCCGCTATCGCAATGGCGAACCGGTTGATGGCTGGACCTATAAAGGGCCGTATCGCAGCGCAGCACGCGATTTCGGATTATAGGGGGTGGGACAATGCAGGGGCCATGTTTCATCGATTTAAAGCAAGCGCGGCAGGTTTTGGCCGGTATGGGCATTGAGCTCACTGACCGCCAGATGAAAAGAGCCAGTGAAAAAGACGCCCACGGCCAACGCAAGCTTCCCTTCTTTATCGATCCCATCGATGGAAAGCTGAAAATCGAAAAAGGATTATTGACCACGATTTACATGGAACGACAGGTTGATGCCCAGGAAAGTATTCGATCTGAATTTAATGAAGTAACTTCTTAAAAAGATACAATTATAGTAAGATAACCAATAAAAGAAAAAGCAGGTAAAAAATGAAAAATCTCGATGACGAATTATCCCCGGAACTATTGCTAAGCCTTAATGCTTTTATAAGTGAAAAGGCCGTCATCAGTTTGACAACACTAAGCAGGACATCATTACATAGAAAGCGGCTTGCCGGAGAATTCCCTCAGCCCGAGGCAATTTCCCATGGTCGTGTGGGGTACAGAATGCGCGAAGTCGCATCCTGGCTGGAAAATCCAGAAACCTGGTCTAGTCACAAAAATACTCTTGATATTTAAGCTTTGCCTGAAGTGCCTTTGTATCAACGTCACCAATATTTTTGACTGAATGCAAGATGATATCAGCCCATAAATTTAACTGAAGTAGTTTCAATCTGATCTGACAGCGTCCCTTGAA
>JABMOI010000137.1 GCA_013204185.1 bacterium
CATCCTCCTTTTCCATGTATTTTTGCCATGGGGGTGGCGCTTCGATTGCTAGATGAGCCCAATAACACCGAGTTAGAAAGCAGGATAGTGGGCCTGACACTTCAGCTTAGAGAGGGCCTTTCTAAGTTAGATTTGCCCATCCGGTCTGACGGTTCGCCAAATCACCTTTCTGGCATAACGCTTGTCGACCTAATAAATGCAGGCGAAGTTAAAACCAAGCTTCAAGACAGAAATGTTTGGGTTACGGCCAGACAAGGAGGATTGAGAGTTTCTGTCCATGCGTACAACAATGCTGCCGACGTCGAATGGCTTCTCCAAGAGCTCGAACTACTGATCAAGCCGTAGTCTCTAAGACTCTGTCCCTTCTGAGAACGGAGAAAACCAACGCGGAGCTGGGCCGCGACTTTGGCGATCCTTGGATGCTTCTCGCTCTAGCCAGAACATCAAGACGTCATCCCCAAACTTGCTTTCAACACTATCATCAAGGACCGAGGTGAGCAGGGACTGCACAGGGTCAGCCTTTCCGTATGCCGAATTTGCATGCTGAAGAATACCTTCTTCGCCCAGTTGCTCACCGCTTTTCATTACCTGCTCCAAGAGGCCGTCGGTATACGAAATGAGTGCGCTGCCTGGCTGAAGTACAAGGGACGTGTCTTTAAACGTAGCGCCGGCATCAAGACCTAAGATCATGTCCGAATAAGGCACAATTTCAGCGCCTCTTGGGCCAATCAAAACGGGGCGACAATGTCCCGCGTTGGCATACGTGATCAAATTCCGTTCCGGCTCCCATCGAATGAGCAATAGGGATGCAAAGGTGTCTTCCAGTGGCGGATCGTCCATTAAAACCTGATTAACTCGGGTCATGAGCTCAGCCGGAGAAGACGTATTGCGAAGCATCGCATGCATGGTCGAGCGAATGTATCCAAGGAAGCTGAAGGCGTAAAATTTGGCCTGCAATCCTTTACCCATCACATCTCCAATAGTGATGAAGTATGTACCCGGGCGTGGTTGAGTTGCGTCGAAAATATCCCCACCGCCGTGCTCTTTTGGAGCACTGTGGAACAAGGCGCGGTACCCAGGGGCACTCGGCATTTTCTTGGGCATCAGCTTCTGCGAGAAATCCTGCCCGATCTTCGCATCCAATTGGTTTTGGAACTGAGCCGTGCGCTCTAGCAATCTGTCCACGCGGGACAATAGCTGATCGATATCAAACGGTTTGGTTATGTAATCGTCCACGCCCGTGCGTCTCCCTTTCAACCGGCTGGCCTCGTCGGCCTTTGCAGTCAAAAAGATAAACGGAATGGCTTTGGTATGATCCATCTCCTGAAGGGCAGCCTGCAACGCAAACCCATCCATTTTCGGCATCATGATGTCCGAAATGATGAGACGCGGCACTTCTTCCTTGATACGTTCCAAGGCTTCTTCGCCGTTTGCAGCCGTACGCACGTTGTACTGCTTCCCAAGTCTATACTCGAGAAGTCGTCGCAACGTATGTTCGTCTTCAACTATTAAAATGGAATGTTGAGACATGGGTCTGAATCAGCTGAAACCGTGAACTCTAATCGCTGCCGTCCATCTTTGGACTCGGAATACTCGAAGTATTCTGTGGCTGCGTTAAGCATAAGAAGGCCCATTCCACGTTCTGGAAAAGGCTTGAGGGCTTGGCGTTGGGTGTCTAACCGTTCATCGAGGGGGAATCCGTTCGAATTATCTTCGATAATACATCGGACCCGCCGTCCATTGGGAATGACATCCATCGTCACTTCTGGAACCCGTTCGTCAAAGCGTGCGTGTTGCACCAGGTTAGCTACCCACTCGTGGACGGCTAATCTGAACAAATGAATTGTATCCTCATCTAGGTGAGAAAGGAGGGCGCCTTCGCGCTCCCATTCCTCAAAGAGAGAATGCAAATCATCGATGACAACATCGAGTCGCTTAAAACTTTGACGGGTAGTTTCCATTTCTTGAGGAAATAATCCTTAAGCAGAAGTGGTGTTATCGGATAGCGTCTCTGGCCGCTTCAACAGTCGGGAATTGACGGAAAACCTTGTAGGTCCGAGTCAATTGCACAACTACTTGAACCGGTCGAGAAACCGAAGCAAATACTACCTGTCCGCTCATCGGAGAAACCTGACGGTAGAGGGAGAAAATGGACCCAAGACCTGTAGAGTCAAGGATGCCCGTTTCGGTAAAGTCCAGAATGAAATTCCGAACGCCTGACCGAACTTGCTCTTGTGCTCCCGCTTTGAAGTCGGCAGCATTTCGGAAATCCAGTGCTTTTCCGATCCGTATTACCACACTGTCGTGTGTAATCGGTTCGATTGTAAAATTCATTGTTGTCGCTTGCATGGCCAATTGTGTGCTATTAGTACATGGTACATTCGAATTGGTTATCGGCTACCCCTGGTCAAACTAAAGCATTCGATCAGCCCTTTAATGGACGGGATTCATCTTGAGATGGTTCGTCGTAATATAGGGGTTGAGTCATATTGGTATATACACGCTGGAATCGCATAAAAGTTAAACACGCCAATGAAAGTTGAACACGCCAATGATAGTTGAACACAGGGGCCCCGATCGGTTGCGGCTAGGAATTGTTCTCGCTCAAGGGATCAGCCCAGTTGCTGCTAGCCCGACCTTAGATCAAGGCATTGCCACCCGTCTTGCTGAACTGCAGGGTGGATTGACGGAGCCTGAGGATGCCTATCGGACCGAAATCAGAGATGTATTTCGAAATGGATCGTATAAACCAACAGGGCGTGCCAAGCCTGCCAGCGAATACTTGCTTCGAGCTGCAGCCGAAAACCAATTTCCTCGAATTAATACCGTTGTCGACTGCTGCAATTATTTGAGCATGCTAAGTCTGCTGCCCATTTCAATTTGGGATGTCGAAAAAGCGGCTTCTGACTCATTCGTTTTTCGATTGGGCCGCGAAGACGAATCATACATTTTCAATACGGCAGGTCAGTCCATTTCGCTAAAGGACCTAATTGTTGGCTGCGCGCGCTTTCCCGATGGCGCAGACCGGCCGATAATCAACGGCGTAAAGGATTCAATGGGGACAAAAACATCGGATGAATCGTTGGTAGTTGCTGCAGCCATCTACGCGCCCCTACACGATGGCCCAACCCTAACATTGGATAAAGTTTGCTCCATGTTCGTAGATATACTTTCAGAAACGGCTTCTGGTGCGAAAGCAGTCTTTACAATCCTCCCTCCTGGCGCCATCGTTCAGTTTTAGTCTGATTGTTCGCTCCCATGAAAAGATCTCGTTTACCACATCTTGTTTCATTCATTGCCTTGGTGCTCGTTTTTGCGTCATTCAATGGGTGCAAGATGCACGAGTCTGGCGTTACGGTCGATTCTCTTTTGGCAGATGAAGGTCCTACCTCTGAAAGCTGGAATCCTGTGATGTACATAAACGAAAACGGATTACCGCGGCTTGTTCTAACCGCCGAGTACATGGCGCAGTACGAGACGGTGGACAGTACCTATATGGTTCTTTCAGCCCTAACTGAGACAACTGGCCGTGTACGGGTAGATATATTTGACGCAAACGGAGATTCAAGTGCTACCGTTTTTTCCAATCGTATCACATATTTTGATAAGGAACGCAGGTTTGTCGCAGATGGCGATGTCATTGTAAATGCGAAAGATAACCGGCACATTTTTGCGGAGCATTTAGCGTGGTCCGAGCAGACCGAACGGATTCGGACTCCCGGATTTTCGACCATTCAAACTCCGAAACAAACGCTGAGTGGTTACGGATTGGACGCCGATGAAAACCTAATCGACTTTAGCATGGAAAACGTAACTGGCACTGTGATTTCCGATGAGCAGTAAATCCATCTGGATCATATGGCTTGTTTTGTGTATCCATAGCGGAGTTGCGCTCGGCCAAAATGAGAAAGTCATTGGGCTCCGAGCAGATTCACTTAAAGCAAGACAGGTTGATGGACGAACGGTTTTTGATCTGGTTCGTCCTGTTTTAACCCAAGACGATAGCATTCTCTCATCCGATTTTGGGGTCGACGAAGGAAACGGGTACGTTCGATTTTGGGGAGACGTGCGGATTTATGAAGTTGAGGATACGCTGAGGGCAGATCGGATTCGGTATCACAGGGACACCAAGGTTGGTGTGGCGGAAGGCAATGTGTATATGACCGATGGGACCGCGCAGCTTCGCGCTCCAAGCGCAACACACTATTCCAATGAAGACCGAACTGAGTTTAACAATGGGGTCACGTACTCAGACAGCTCAGGCACCTTGTCTGCACAGCGTTCTACCTATTATTCTGAGTTAAATACAGCTCATTTCTACGATCAGGTCGCCTTCAAGCAAGACGATGTTTCCGTATTTGCGGATTCCCTCCAGTACGCTCGAGAGGCAAACATTTCAGAAGCATGGGGCCGTGTGTTTATTGACCAACGCACGGATACCACTTCCACGCAGTTACTGTCAGACTATTTATATAGAAACGCGGAAACAGATTCAATGTCCGTGATTGGACACACACGGCTGCTGTCTATCGACTTGAATAAATCGGACACACTCTTTGTGTCCTCAGACCGGATGGTTCTGGTCGAAGATCAGGCCTTTAACACCGTCACGGCATCAGATTCCGTCGTTGTGTCTTCCCCAAGCTATTCACTGAGAGGCGATTCCCTGAGGACGCAAAATTGGGATGGGGGTAGGCGCGAAAGCAGGATTTTTGGTAGTCCTTTGGCATGGTTGGAAGAAACCCAGGTTTCTGCCGACAGCCTGTTTTTTAAAACGGCCTCGGCTGGCCCCGATTCACTTCTTGGATTTGGGTCCGTATTTGTAGCGAGCCGAGACAGTGTATCAGGCCGTATCCAACAGCTCAAAGGCCGAAGGCTCACGGCGCTTATGCAAAGTGACTCTCTGAGGAGCTTAGCTCTAGAGGAAAATGCTGAAGCCCTCTTTTATACGCGTGAAAGTTCTGAAGACCCCCTAACTGCTGTCCGTGCATCTTCTGATGGGGTGGTGTTTCATTTTGAAGGTGGGGAACCGTCTGAAGTCCGATTTTACCAAGACGTGGAAGCAACGTATTATGCCGAAAATATGTTGGAACAGTTGGCCAACTTGTCCGGATATAGATGGAGTCCTGAATTAATGCCGGATCGAGCCTTACTTTCCATCCTGTTTTGGGCGGAAGTCCGTTCTCGCATTCGTTCAGAAGAGTAGTATGGCATTACACGAAATCGAGCAAGCGTTATCCTTTTTTAGGGAAGGGAATCCTCAAAAGGCGATTCCTTTGCTAGAATCGATCGTGGAGTTGGTTCCCACCTACGTGATCGCACACGTATTGCTTGCTCAGGCATACGAGGCGGATCAGCAAGAAGGCAAAGCAATCATTGCCTGGCGCCAAGCCTATCGCATGATCCCCAATAGTCCTGTTTTGCCGCTTGGTGGGGAAGAAATGCCTGCACCAGACGCCTTCATGGATGAATTGGTCCGCAAGGTTACCTCGGTCCACTCCGATTTTCTGGAAGATTCAGAGGCTCCAAGCACGTTGGGCTCCTTGGTGTTGCGGGCGGAAGGGTTGGTGAAGCGGTACAAAAAGAGGAGTGTGGTCAAAGCGGTTGAACTGGAAGTCCGTCAAGGAGAAATTGTGGGGTTATTGGGCCCCAACGGAGCAGGTAAAACGACTACGTTCTATATGCTGGTCGGCATGGTGAGACCAGATGCAGGGAGTGTGTTTTTGGGCGATGAAAACATCACTCGAATGCCCATGTATGAGCGTGCCCGCCGAGGCCTTGGATATTTAGCTCAAGAGGCTTCCATTTTTTCTCAATTAACGGTCGAGGAAAATTTGTATGCCGTTTTGGAATATCAGACACAATCCAAAAGTGAACGAAAAGATCGGGTGGAAGAACTGATCTTAGAATTTGGACTCGAAAAAGTGAGGCGGTCTAAGGGGTACATGCTGTCCGGTGGTGAGCGTCGCCGAACTGAGATCGCGAGAGCGCTTGCGACTCGCCCATCGTTTTTCCTGTTAGACGAACCCTTTGCAGGCGTTGACCCCATTGCAGTTGAAGACATTCAATCCATTGTCTCAGGTCTCAAAAAGAGGGGAATCGGTGTTTTGATCACCGATCACAATGTCCACGAAACATTAGCCATTACGGACAGAGCCTATTTGCTGTATGAAGGAAAGATATTAAAGCAAGGTACGGCCCTCGAGCTCGCCTCGGACCCAGAAGTTCGGCGTCGCTATTTGGGTGAGAAGTTCACTCTCGAACGATATCATTAAGGAACTGCACTTTGTCCAACGGGTCTACTAGGGCGCTTTTTAGCCGACAACGACCTTTTTCTGTTCCATCCTTTTCATTTTATCTCGCGAACTCCATTGTCTGACTTAGGAAATATCTACGACGAATTCGAATGGCGTGGCCTCTTGTTTGATGCGACACCTGAACTTAAAGATGTTTTAGCCACAGAATCGGTTACAGCCTATATCGGATTTGACCCAACCGCATCGAGTTTGCACGTTGGATCGCTCCTTCCCATCATGGGATTGGCCAGGCTTCAGAAGTTTGGACACTCGCCCATTGCATTGGTTGGTGGCGGAACTGGCCTTATTGGCGACCCTAGCGGCAAGACCGCTGAGCGTCAATTGCTCAACGCGGAACAGGTTCAATTTAATCTTGAAGGGATTCGGGCTCAGCTAGCTCAGTTCCTAGATTTTGACCGGGCATCAAACCCTGCTGAAATCCTAAATAACTTGGACTGGTTAGGTGAGCTTCATCTCATTGATTTCCTTCGCGATGTTGGCAAGTACTTCACGGTCAACTACATGCTCTCCAAGGAGTCTGTAAAACGCCGTATCCAGTCTGACGATGGTATTTCGTACACCGAATTTACCTATATGATGCTTCAGGCGTACGACTTCCTTGCCCTGCATCGCCTGAAGAAATGCACGCTTCAAATGGGTGGAAG
>JABMOI010000138.1 GCA_013204185.1 bacterium
AAAACTCGTGGCCCTGAATCACTGGGTAAGGGGTGAATGGATGTTTGCCGTGATTGACATGGACATCGCTCCCGCAAACACCGATTCTATGGATTCGGAGCAATACTTCGCCGGGTCCGGGGACTGGCTCCGGTACTTCATTATGCTTGATTACCCCGGGGGCTGTCATGATTGCTTGTCTCATTCTCTTCTCACTCTACTCCTGTTCCATCGGTGGATCTCAAAGGGACCGAAAATCACTTCGAATGTAGGAGGACGACGATTCTGATACAAGCTCCGATTCTGGGAGGTCCGAGTTTCAAATTGGTTAGCTTGTTTTGGGATGAAGAAGTTGGTTTTTGCAGGCTCAATTCTCATTTTGCGAAATCCTGCACTTCAACTTGCCCGAGCGTTGCGTTATGTCTCTCTTGCTAAACAGACGGTTGTTCATTCAGAAATTGGCAGCAGCCGGGGTTGCTGTAACGCTTCCTGGAGTAATCGGCTGTCAGAAGGAAGCGAAGGCAAGTGATCGTCCCAACTTCGTGGTCTTTTTGGCTGACGATCTCGGATATGGCGATTTGGCCTCATACGGAAACCCGATTATTGAAACGCCAAACCTGGACAAACTGGCTGGCCAAGGAATGCGGTTCACAGACTTTCATTCGGCGGGCACGGTTTGTTCTCCGTCTAGGGCGTCTTTGCTCACTGGCCGCAACCCGTACCGTTCTGGGTTCTATTACATAGCAGGCAGTGGAATGCATCTGCAACGTGAGGAAGTCACCGTTGCGTCGTTGCTATCTGCAAACGGATACGACACCTGCTTTGTTGGTAAATGGCATCTAAGCCGTTTTGATCAAAAGTCCAGCACACTTCCCACCCCAGGCGATCATGGATTCGACCATTGGTTTGCCACCGCAGTTAATGCATTTGAGGGCCCTGAAAATCCCACTACGTTTTTTCGAAACGGCGAACGTGTGGGCGAAGTCGAGGGATGGTACTGCGACGTGATTGTGGAAGAAGCACTCGAGTGGCTTCGCAACCGGCCAGACCAAGACAAGCCATTTTTCTTGTATTTATGCAGCCATGAGCCACATACACCGATTGACCCTCCAGACTCATTTGCAGACGCATACGATACAGATGCTGTCGACGAACTCGAGCGAGCCACTCTGTATGGATCTGTTGATAGACCGGAAAAGGATATCAGTGAGCTGAAAAAGTTCTACTACGGTACGGTGACGCAGCTTGATGCCGCATTTGGTAATCTGATGGAGGGAATAGACGCGATTAACGACGAAGAGAGCACATTGGTGATGTTCACGAGTGACAATGGTCCGGAGGCTCCCGTCAATTTTGAAGAGTCCAGGGGTGAATGGGAGGACCTTTCGCGCGACCGTTCATTCGGAACGCCTGGGCAATGGAGAGGGATGAAGCGCTTTCCGTACGAAGGCGGCCACCGCGTACCTGGCATTGCACGTTGGACCGGGCAAATTGCACCCGGATCCGTCAATGAATCCCTTATAAATGGAACCGACTTTCTTCCAACTATGCTCGAGTTGGCTGGCATCTCCCTTCCAACCGACCGGAAACTTGACGGCGTAAGCATGCTACCCGCATTCGAAGGGAAGACGCTTCAGCGCCCCGGGCCGGTGTACTGGTTTTTCCCAGCTCATGAGGACACCTATTACCGCATGCCGCACATGGCGATGCGGGATGGGGACTATACTCTGTTAGCTTGGCTCCCGACCAAAGATCCTGATCAACTGATCATGGACTGGTTAAAGACCAGCGAATTGGAACGGTTCGCCATGTTCAACCTTGAATCGGATCCAGGGCAGCAGGTTGACCTGTCGGAAGTCGAGCCAGAAAGGCTGGCACATATGTCCGTTCAGATGCGTGCTTTTTGGGCTGAAATCAAGGATGACAGTCCGTACTGGGACACCTGGTTAATGAAATAGCAGCATGCGCCCGCGCCCGTTTCTGCCTACTCGCTGCTCGCGAGCGGCCTAGGCATTTTGGCCCCTGAGGAGGCGAGCCAGGCCAACAAGTCAGCTTTCATTTCTGCTGCTATTTCAGGTAGCTCCTTAGACAGGTCCGTTTTTTCACTGAGATCAGCCACTACGTCGTAGAGCTCTATGGAATCATCGTCGTAGAAGTGGATCAGTTTGTAATCTCCTTTTCGTATTGCACCCCCTAGTTTGTTTTCCATGTGGAAGGCATAATTCGGATAGTGGAAATAGATCGCTTCCCTCTTGAGTTCATCGGTCTGGCGAAGAATTGGCAACAGGCTTTCCCCATCCAGAGGCGTGTTTGGGTCTAGTTCGACGCCTGCAGCTTCAAGGATGGTCGGAAAAAAGTCCATGCTGATTACCGGGTCGGCAGATAGCGAACCAGCTTCGATTTGTCCGGGCCACCGAATAATTAGGGGGACACGAATTCCGCCTTCATACAGATGTCCTTTCGCAGCGCGAAGTGGGCTAAGATCTGTAACTCCGCCGTACGCGCCGTTGTCAGAAGTGAAGATCACCAAGGTTTCTTCAGCCAGGTTTAGTTCATCCAGCTTCGCGAGAACTCGACCCACAGCATCATCCATTGCTTCAATCATGGCCGCATACGTGGTACTCGATTCCACTCCATCGCCATAATCCTCGAACCCGGGGCGATCAGCATATTTGTCTACCAATTCTTTCGGGGCTTGCATTGGCCAGTGGACGGTATAGGGCCAGAGCGCTACAAAAAAAGGTTCGTCCTGGTGCTCCTCCATGAAGTTCATCGCTTCATCGGCCAGGCGGAAGGGCAGATACTCGCCTTCCTTTCGATCTTCGATCATTGGATTTTTATAGGGGTCGAAGAAGCTAGGTGGGCCGCCGAATGCGAGACCTCCAATATTTACGTCGAACCCTTGATACTGGGGTCTGCGCGCAGGCTCGACCGTCGACATTTCGTCCGTTGTGCCCGAAAGGTGCCATTTTCCCATAAAACCGGTGGCATATCCCGCTTCTTGGAGGCGCTCGGCGAGCGTCACATAGTCTAGATCGAGATAATTGTACATTTCAGCGGACCGGGAAACGGCTCCAGCCGGCTGAAATCGATCCAGATTTCCCGAAACGTGGTTCGTGATGGCCAACCTGGCTGGCGATTGACCTGTCATAATGGCTGCTCGGGTGGGCGTGCAAACCGGAGCCGCTGCGTAATTATCCGTAAACCGCATTCCCTGAGAGGCTAGCCGGTCTATCACCGGTGTTTCTAGCCGTTCGTTTCCTTGGATGTGCAAATCCGTCCAACCCAGATCGTCGATCATGATCATCAGGATATTTGGCTGCTTTTTAGGCGCAATTGGATTGTCTGCGATTCCGCAACCTGAGATCAGGATCAGGAAAAGGATGATAAAGGCGGTAGACGTTCTGGCTTTCACGGGTCGGTCCTCGATGCTTCTTTGGATGAAGGTGTAAAGTAGCAGGTTACATAATTGATTGTTTAAAATCATCAATCCCGTTTTCTATCTTGATCTTCGTTCGGAAGAAGCACCCAAAAGAGAATACCCTTGAAAAATCATCGTACGACACTGAGGCTATCCATTGGCCTCGTCATTTTCCTTTTTGTGTACGCCGCCGTCCCGGTGGCCTCGGCCCAGAATGTGGGAAGCACACAATCCAATTGGTCTGACCTCAAACTTTGGTACAATGAGCCAGCTCCGGAGTGGAATCAGGCGCTGCCTGTTGGAAACGGGCGGCTAGGAGCCATGGTGCTTGGGGAAACGGCAGCAGAGCGCATTCAACTGAATGAAGAGACATTTTGGGCAGGTGGTCCCTACGATCCAACCCAGATTGGAGGGGCAGAAGCACTTCCCGAAATCCAGCGTCTCTTGTTTGCCGGAGAAGTAGATAAGGCGCATGACTTGTTCGGCCGGAAGATGATGGGGAAACCCTACGAACAGATGAAATACCAGTCTCTGGGAGACTTTTGGATGTTTTTCCCGGGTCACGAAGAAGTGACCGATTATCGCAGAGAGCTAGATTTGGATCAGGCCATCAGCACCGTTTCCTACACTGTGGATGGTGTTCGATTTAAAAGAGAAGTGTTTTCGTCAGCCGTTGATCAGGCCATCGTAGTTCGTGTTTCTGCCAATCAACCAGGAGCCCTTACGTTTTCGGCTGAGCTACATGGAGCTAGAAATCAGCAACACTCCAACTATGGTACGGGCTATTTTTGGTGGGAAGGTGTCCCTCCAAATGGTCTGAAAATCTGGGGCAAGAGTGACGACTACTTAGGGATTGAAGGCAAGCTGCGATATGAAGCTCGTTTAATTGCGCAGTCGGATGACGGCGAAATCGAAGTGGATTACAAAACCCTCCATGTACGCGGGGCGACTTCAGTCACGTTCAAACTTGCAGCCGCGACCAACTTCGTGAACTATAAGGACGTTAGTGGAGATCAAGAAGCTCGCGTTGAAAAAGTTTTGAGTGCGATTGCCGATCGCTCTTTTGAGGAGATGAAAGCGGACCATGTTGCTGAGCATCAGGGATGGTTCAGACGGGTTTCCATGGAGCTAGGCAATGACCAAAAGACGGATGATCTACTCGCTGATATGCCCACCGATGAGCGCATCAAGCGGTTCAAGGAAAAATCGGATCCAGGTCTCGCAGCGCTTTACTATCAGTTCGGACGGTATCTCCTTATTGCCAGTTCGCGCCCGGGTACGGAAGCCGCGAATCTTCAGGGGATCTGGAATGACATGGCCAACCCGTGGTGGGATAGCAAGTACACGGTCAATATCAATCTCCCGATGAATTACTGGTTGGCGGAATCAGGAAACCTTTCGGAGCTAACCGAGCCGCTCACCAGACTGATCAGCGAAGTATCTGAAGCTGGGGTTAGTGTGGCCAGAGAACATTGGGGAGCCGACGGATGGGTGCTCCATCAGAATACAGATATTTGGCGCGCTACTGCGCCCATGGATGGACCTTCGTGGGGTGCATGGCCTGTTGGTGGTGCGTGGCTAACTACGCATCTTTGGGAGCATTACCTGTACACCGAAGACGAAGCCTATCTCAAGGAAGTTTATCCCGTTATGAAAGGTGCCGTCTTGTTCATTTCCGACATTCTTGTCGAGCACCCTGACACAGGCTGGTTAGTGACCGCGCCCTCCAATTCGCCAGAAAACTTCCCAGCGCGACCTGGGAATGGTCGATTTTTCGATGAGGTAACGGGGGGGTATTTGAAGGCTAGAACCATGGCAATCGGTCCGACTATGGACATGGAAATCATTCGAGAGGTGTTCCAAAACTTTGCTGCCGCAGCGAACCACTTGGGTGTGGATGCTGAATTAGTCAAAACGGTTTCAGATCAGCGTTCTCGGTTGGCCCCCATTCAGATCGGAAAGCATGGACAGATTCAAGAGTGGATTGTGGATTGGGATGAAATTGAGCCCGACCACCGTCACATTTCGCATTTGTGGGGCCTATTTCCCGGGTCACAGATTACCCCAGAGGACACGCCAGTGAACGCGGCGGCTGCCGCTCGCACCATTGGCCGACGATCCACAGGTGGTTGTGGCTGGTCGTATGGTCACAAAGTTGGCTTTTGGGCTCGATTAAAGAATGCCGATTCAGCACTTCACGAATTCAGAGCGCATCTTACTGATTCGTCCTTGCCGAACATGTTCTCGCTATGCGGCCGGGCCCTGCAAGTAGACGGCAACTTTGGAACGACAGCGGGGATGACAGAGATGTTGATGCAGTCTCACCGTGGCGAGTTAGTCTTCTTACCGGCAGTTCCTGAAGAGTGGTCCAACGGCTCCGTTCAGGGCTTGCGCTCGAGAGGAGGCTTTGAAATCGATCTGAAGTGGTCAGACGGGAAACCTGATTCAGCCTTGATTCAGTCGGACCTCGGAAATCGACTCATTATCCGATCTGACAGTCGCCTTCGCGTCACTTCATCAGGCCAGAATGTAAAGGTCGATAATGCCGACGGACGTAGTTCATTTGAAACACGCAAGGGAGCAACCTATCAGATTGAATTCATCGACTGATCCCTGACTTAAAATGCCTTTTACAAAAGTGGGGCGGGCCTTCTTTCGAAGGCCCGCCCCACTGCGCTTTCAGAAGATCTGGGAAGCGCTACACTCTACCCAAGTGTAATGTTGTTTTAGTTAGCTGGCCTAGTTAGCTGTGATGGTGTAGGTAACGGTGCGGCTCACGTTGTCTGGCGCTGCGTCTACTGTTGCAACTGCTTCGTAGGCAAGAGCAAGACCGCTCTGGTTGGTGTTAGAGATCTTGGTAACCAAGTCAGCTGATTTGTCTGTAAGCTCAACTTTGCCGTTTGAAGATGCTTTTGAAGGAGCAGCCATTGTAGCGAAAAGCGAAAGACCTGCTGGCATGGCTGAATCTAGTTTAGCTGAGATCTTCTGGTTTTTGCCATTCGTAGTCACGGCGTAGGTAGCAGAAGCAGTCGCAGCGTCAGGAGCCTGTCCAGCCGTTGCTGAAGCGATGGTCATGTTGATTGTGCCTTGAACGGAGATGACTGCGATCTCGGCGACGTTGATTGAAACTTGCTGGCTAGCAGCGTTGCTCTGTGC
>JABMOI010000139.1 GCA_013204185.1 bacterium
CGGTAATGTGAAGCAGACCATCAACACCGCCAAGATCAATAAACACACCGAAGTCGGTGATGTTTTTGACAATTCCTTCTAGAATTTGACCTGGCTCCATCGTCAACAGAATCTTCTCGCGCTGCGCCATGAGATCTTTTTCGATCAGCGCTTTGTGAGAAACGACGATGTTTTCGTTCGTCGGATTGAGTTTTACGATCTTGAACTCCATCCGTTTTTCTAGATACGCATCGAAATCGCGCACCGGACGAACGTCTATCTGAGATCCTGGAAGGAATGCTTCCATTCCGTCTAGCAACTCTACAATCATACCGCCTTTGATTCGGCGAACGATCAAACCTTCAAGGACTTCTTCATTATTGAAGGCATCCTCGATACGGCGCCAGCGGCGAACCGTATCTGCTTTGGTCTTCGATAGAACCAACTGACCATGATAGTCTTCGATTCGTTCGAGATAGACCTCGGCGTCTTGTCCGGCTTCGAGTTCTGGTCCGAACTCGCTGCGCGAAACAATACCGTCCGATTTGAATCCGATGTCGATGACGACATCTTTTTCGCCCACGCTTACAACTTTACCTGTTACAATTTCATGCTCAGATACGTTAGTAAGGGTGTTTTCGACCAATTTGCGTAGATCGTCCAGTCCGACATTCCAGTCTTCAGGATCTACAACCTTGTCGAGGTCTGCTAATGAGTATACCTGACCGGTGATCTCACCTGTAAAGCCGAGCATTCCTGCTCGCGGAGGTGAAGGCAGCTGTTTTTCAAATTCAACAGTTTCTTCGTCGTCGTCCGAATCGTCTTCCTTTTCGTCAGAATCAGCCATTACGACTTCTTCTGTTGAATCGGTGGATACTTCGGCCGCTTCCTCTTCTACTACAGGGGCACTTGCCTCAACTGGAGCAGCTTCAACGGGTGGGGTTTCTTCGGTCTCAGGTTCTGCCGGACTTGCTTCGGCAGGCGCGGATTCTTCTACCACAGCTTCTGGGGCTTCAGTCGTTTCAGCTTCTGCTTTAACGGGTGCCTCAGTAGGTGTTTCGGTAGCCGCGGCTTCTGGAGAAGAGACTACTTCTTCATTCTCCGGCGCATCTTTTTGCTGATCTTCAGCCATAGTGCTACACGGGAGCCACAATCCGAACAGCTACAGATGGGAATCGTTCGGACGGCTCAGTTTAGTTCAGTGTTATCCCGAAGATATCCCATATGCCTTCGGGCCTGGGCCGATTTGGCGCAGACCGAGTAAAACACGTATTAGGCCTATCCGTTCCCGTGAATCACGCTTAAGATATTCTCCACCTGTTCTTCAAATGAGAGACTGGACGTGTCAATGGCAATCGCATCGGATGCTCTAATCAAAGGAGACGTCGATCGAGATTCGTCTCTCGCATCTCTGGCAAGTATCTCATCAAGTAGCGCCCGGCTATCCACAGGGACGCCTTTTTCCTCCATTTGCAACGCGCGGCGTTCGGCACGCACTTTGGGATCCGCAATCAGAAAAAACTTGAACTCCGCATCGGGAAACACCACACTTCCAATGTCTCTCCCCTCCATCACAACCGATCCACCTCTGCTCAATGCTTCAGAGGCCATCTCCCGCTGCATATCAACCATTTTCACCCGTACTCGCACATCGCTGCTAACAATAGAAGACAATTCGCTAACAGTTGATGACCGAATCTCATCGCTCACATCCTCGCCATTCAACCAGACGGCTATCCCGCTTTCTGAAGATTTGAGTGAAATACTGAGCCCATTCAAATACGTATCAAAATCGGGTTGCGACGTGTCAATTCCTTTGCGCAAACAAAACAATGCGACCGCTCGATACATGGCCCCGGTGTCGATATAAAGCGAGTCTGTTCTCTTTGCTACTTCACGAGCAGTTGAACTTTTTCCAGACCCTGCCGGGCCGTCGATAGCAATGATCACGATCTATTGACTTGTTTTTTGGGGTTACGTTTGGTCCGGAGAAAGTTAGCTGGATCATTTGCGCGATCCAATTCTTAGTTGTGCCGTATTCTGTGAATTGATTTTGCGCCTGATACGGCACCATGTGGGCTCCCACTTTTATTGAGACCTGCCACTTTTATTGAGATATGAGAAAACTAGATCACCTCGAAATACCCCGCTTAAGCCCGGACAACCTCGATGAACACGTCCGCCATCCTATTCGAGTCTTGCTGCACGATATCCGTTCTGCGCACAATGTTGGCGCGGTTTTGCGGACGGCAGACGGAGCATTTATCGAAGAGGTCATGCTTTCAGGGTTCACGCCGACACCTGACCATAAGTCGGTAATCAAAACGGCACTCGGAGCTCAGGATTTTGTGCCTTGGAGGCACATATCAGACGTTCCATCTGAGATAAATAGCCTTAAACAACAAGGCTATTTGATTGCAGCCCTTGAGATTACAACTGATTCCATTGAAATAGACTCCCTAACTCAAGCCCACTTTCCTATCTGTTTGATTGCAGGAAATGAGGTGGAAGGAGTTGAGGATTCACTGATCGAATTGGCTGACGTGGCTCTCGAGATTCCTCAATACGGCGCAAAGCAGTCCTTAAATGTATCGGTCGCAGTCGGAATCGCGCTGTTCGATCTCGTCCGGCAATTCCGTAGATTCTAGAAGAGCACTCCAAGTAATACACCCTGTTTTATGTGGGAAGATCTTATCCAGTCTGAATCAAAAGGAAAACGTAGTGCAGAAGACCTGTCATGGTTTCCTGACACCCACATTAAGATGCCGGCCTATGTTCATTCTGGGGATGACCACTGGGATGCAACAAGACAGGATGCAAAACCGGATGCTGTCCCTACATCGTCGTCCAGGTACCTAGCGCTCTCAGCCACTGAAAACAACGGCGTACTGCTTCTTCAAGCCCGTAAAAGCTCGCCGAACGATTCGACTAATCTGGCTGAGCATTCCATCAAATGGATTTCGCCCTACCGCCAATTCCAACCGTCAAGAGAAGCAACTGCTGCCCAAGCTCACTTGTATGACTGCTGGACTTCAAAGCTGATTGGAAACGAACATGCCCATATCTCAGGCCCCCCAGCCGTAGACGCCTATTTCTGGGACCATTTAGGCGCAGGATCCACAACTCAGTTGGCCCTCATGCTTTGGTCCGCCAATATGTGGATGCAACGCGAAAAGACACCTGAATTCTGCATTCTTCCTGTTCGGACACAATTCAATTCTGAAACAGCAAAGTTGAGAGCGGCTCGGGTCCTTTTGAATCATTTGGTGAGTCTGTACGGATCGCTGCAAAGTGAAACAAAAGCGGCTAACGAGATGAGATGGAATGGGAAACTGCTCGCCGTTACTTCTATGCACACGCTGAGCGCGGTTGACCCCGCTAACAACATGGTGCGCAACACAATATCGGCGGTAGCCAGCCTGTGCGGCGGTGCCGATGTTTTGGCAATTCAGCCATGGAATGTGTTTGAAATGGGCTATTCAGACCCGGAAGCGGCATTGTTGTCAGAGAACCTTTACCATTTGTTGATTGATGAAGGCCGGCTCGGTGATGTTGCAGATCCGCTTTCCGGTTCCTACTTCATCGAGTCCTTAACCGGAAAGATGGTTGAAGCAGCATGGACCTTGTTTCTAAGACTGAAAGATGAGTCTATAGAATCCATTCAGGCCTTGCTCCGGGATGAACTATTTCCGGAGGACAGGAAATTTTTCCGAGAAGGTGAATCTGAATCAGGAGTCCGTCAGGTCATTGGCGAAACCCTTTATGTTGACGCTGAACGAACCGAGGTAGCGCGCTCTGCCTCTGCGTTCCCTCTGATTGACCCTTTTGATTTTGAACCGCGCATTTCGCCTGAGGTGGCTTTATGAGTAAGCCTAACTTTTCCGTTTTCCCTCAAGGCTCCACAAAGCCAAAGGCAACTTTGGAGCTTAATCATCTTGGAAGTCTTCCCGGACAGGCGCCATTTACGCGAGGAATCTATGCCAGCATGTATACCTCGCGGCCTTGGACCGTTCGGCAATATGCCGGGTTTTCGACCGCCGAGGAGTCTAATGCCTTTTACAAACGAAACTTAGAAGCTGGGCAGAAAGGACTATCCGTTGCGTTTGATTTGGCAACACATCGAGGATACGACTCAGACCATGAACGCGTAACGGGCGACGTTGGGATGGCTGGCGTAGCTATTGATTCCGTCGAAGACATGAAGGTGTTGTTCGAGGGCATTCCGTTGTCTTCGATGAGTGTTTCTATGACCATGAACGGGGCGGTTCTTCCCATTATGGCATTTTTTATCGTAGCTGCCCAAGAGCAAGGCGTTTCGCCGAAGGATCTAGCGGGGACCATTCAGAATGACATCCTGAAGGAGTTCATGGTACGGAACACCTTTATCTACCCTCCTGCCCCCTCAATGCGCATTGTAAGCGATATCATGCGCTATGCGGCTCACAACATGCCCCGATTTAATGCGATTAGCGTAAGCGGATATCATATGCTAGAGGCCGGCGCCTCCCCCGACCTTGAATTGGCATATACGCTTTCCGACGGCCTCGAATATGTGCGCGCCGCCCTGTCGCAAGGTTTAGATATTGATGAGTTTGCGCCCCGCGTGTCCTTCTTTTTTGGGATCGGGATGAACCTGTTTGTTGAAGCGGCTAAACTTAGGGCTGCTCGCACAATTTGGTCTGAACTCATGGCAGAGTTCAAGCCCCAAAACCCGAAGACGCTTATGCTTCGAACCCATTGCCAGACATCAGGTTGGTCGCTTACCGCTCAAGATCCGTACAACAACGTCGGGCGTACGTGCGTCGAAGCAATGGCCGCCGTACTGGGGCACACTCAATCGCTGCATACAAACGCCCTGGATGAGGCAATTGCTCTACCGACTGATGCCTCTGCTAAGATTGCTCGGAATACCCAGCTGATTTTGCAGCACGAAACGGATTTAACTCGGGTAGTGGACCCTCTTGGTGGATCGCAGCACGTCGAAAGCCTAACTGCCGACTTAATATCTCAGGCACGGGTTCACATGGCAGAAATCGAAAAACTTGGTGGGATGGCGCAGGCAATCTCGTTGGGAATTCCGAAACAACGCATCGAACAATCTGCAGCACGTCGTCAAGCACGGATCGATTCAGGTAAAGATCTGATTGTGGGCATAAACTCCTATCAACCGAAGTCAAAACAAAAACTGGATGTCCGTCAAGTCGACAATTCAAAGGTGAGATCTGCTCAAGTTGGCAGATTGAACGAGCTAAAAACCTCGCGCGACGCGGCCGGGGTTCAAAAAGCACTTGAAAACCTTATCGCGGTCGCCCGTTCAGAAGGCAGCCCGCTCATGGAGGCTTGCATTGAAGCTGCTCGAGCCAGAGCAACGCTGGGTGAAATATCCTCGGCGCTCGAGTCCGTATTCAGCCGCCACACAGCACAAACTTCTTCATTTTCTGGTGTATACTCTTCAGAGTATGGTGGAAATCAATCGTTAGATCACGTGACTTCTCTTTCCGATCAATTTGTAGATCTGGTGGGTAGGCGTCCCCGGATTTTGATAGCCAAGCTAGGACAGGACGGGCACGATCGTGGCGCGAGGGTCATTGCTACGGCGTTCGCCGACATGGGCTTTGACGTAGACATTGGACCTCTTTTCCAAACCCCAAAAGAAACCGCCGTTCAAGCACTCGAAAACGACGTTCATGTTGTGGGTGTTTCTAGTTTGGCAGGTGGTCATAAGACACTCATTCCCGAGTTGATCAATGCGCTCAAAGACCTTAATCGGCCAGATATTTTAGTCGTTGCCGGAGGTGTAATTCCGGACCAAGATATACCCTCTTTGAAATCGGCCGGGGTTTCCCATGTTTTTGGACCAGGTACTGTGATTCCGGAAGCTGCCTCCGACCTGCTAAACACGTTGCTCAAAAACCAATCTGCCTGACACGATGAAAGACCACAAGGCACGGTTGGACGAAGCGGCCATAAAGGGTGACGAAAGCACGGATAACCGTGTAAATCAACTTGCAAATCAGGTCATTGAAGGCAGTCGAAGCGCCTTGGCACAAGCCATCACGCTCCTTGAAAGCAGCAGAGCCTCAGACGTCGACCTTAAATCAGCGTTGCTTGAACGATTTCAAAGAAAATCGGGTAGCGCTATTCGCCTCGCCGTTACCGGCGCACCTGGAGTCGGGAAGAGTTCTTTGATAGAATTACTTGGGTTGTCTCTGGTTAAGAGAGGGCAAAAGATTGCCGTACTCGCCATTGACCCCTCCAGCTCCCGGTCGGGCGGAAGCATTCTGGGTGACAAAACGCGGATGACTCATCTTAGTAAATCTGCTGGTGCTTTCATTCGGCCTTCTCCAACTTCTGGCGTGCTTGGCGGCGTAGCAGACTCTACACGAGAAACTATAATGGCTTGCGAGGCAGCTGGTTACGACTGGGTCCTCGTGGAAACCGTAGGCGTAGGCCAGTCCGAAACTACAGTTGCTTCGCTTACAGATATCGTTTTGTTCACCACAATTGCAGGAAGTGGCGATTCCTTGCAGGGCATCAAACGAGGTATCTTGGAATGGGTGGATGTGGTTGCTGTCAATAAATCTGACGGGAATAACATAGCGGCAAGCGCCTCTTTCGCTACTGAATTATCTGCCGCCTTGCACTTACTGCACGGCTCAGACACCCCGCCCTCTGTTCTACAAACATCGGCCCTTTCTGACGTAGGAATAGACGAACTACTCACATCAATCGATGCCATCATCAGTGACCGCCGCCGAACCGGTGCTTGGGATATCCGGAGAAATAAACAACTCGCCCAGTGGTTCGACCACGCGGTTTCAAACTCTATACTTAAACAGATCAAGCAGAACGAGTCGCTCTCATCCCTAAAGGAAAAGCTCAAGAATGACGTTGCCCTCGGAAACGTTCATCCGTTCGCCGCTGCCCAAATGTTCGTAAGACAACTCCTGCCCAAAGACGAAAACTAGCACGAAACCTAGCGCAGCTCATTAGCCGCTTTCTGCATGCGTGCTAAGACCTCGTTCTTCCCAAGAAGCTCCATCATTCCAAATAGGTCTGGGCCAGAAGGTTCGCCGGTCAAGCTTAGCCGAACTGGAAACATAATACTGCCTAGTCCTAGGGCGTCGCGCTCTACTTTGGCCTTGAGACAGCCTTCAATAGAGGCTGCATCCCAGGACGACAATGATTCAAACTCGCTTGAAAAGGCAGTCAACAAATCAGAAGAGTCCGTTTTCCATCGTTTTTGAACTGATTTTTCGTCATATGCGGTAGGTGCTTCAAAGAGGTACGGCGCGTCAAGGATGTCCTTCTCAAACGTCATGCGTTCAATCATGAGCTTAACAGCCCCTTCCACATGACCCAGCGAATAGTCACCGAACCGATCCTTAACCAACGGCAGAACGGACTCGGCTATGTCCTTTGTGTTCTTGGCTCTTAAATACTGTTCATTAAACCAAGAAAGCTTCTGAAGATCGAATTGAACCCCTGCCTGCCCTACGCGGTCTAGGCTAAATACCGAAGCCATTTCCTCCAGGTCCATGATTTCTTGATCATTCCCTGGATTCCAACCTAACAGAGCCAAAAAGTTTAGTAACGCGCCAGGTTCATACCCATGCTGGATGTATTGCTGAACTGAAACCGGAATCCCTTGTTTTTCGGCGTTCCTTTTGGACAACTTCCCGCCAGTTGGGCTCAAGATTAGCGGTAAATGGGCCATCTGAGGTGCAGACCAGCCTAGCGCGTTGTACAGAAGAATATGCTTAGGTGTTGAAGACAACCACTCTTCGCCCCGAATTACATGGGTGATTTGCATATCGTGATCGTCCACGATGTTTGCCAAGTGATACGTCGGTAATCCATCCGACTTAACGAGCACTTGGTCATCCACTGCTTGACTGTCAAAAGAGACGTTTCCTCGAACTGCATCTTGGAACGAAACGACCTGCCCTGGCTCAACTAAAAGGCGAACAACAAACTCATCTCCTCGATCCAATCGGGCCTTAACATCCGCTTCAGACAGTGTTAATGAGTTCACCATTTCCAAGCGCGTGTTAAAGTCGTAGCGTGGAGTTGGGTTTTCAGCCGTTGTATGACGGCCCTTCATGGCCTCGATTTCTTCCGAAGAATCAAATGCGAAATACGCTTTCCCAAGCCGCACCAGCTCTTCTGCCACTTCTTTATACCGAGCGGAACGTTCTGACTGTCTGTATGGACCAAATGCTCCTCCAACTCCTGGCCCCTCTTCAAACGAGAGCCCTGCCCATGATAAGCTATCCAGGATGTCTTGCTCTGCGTCCGCTACAAAACGAGTTTGATCAGTGTCCTCAACACGCAGCACGAACACTCCACCGTGCCGTTTTGCAAGCAAATAATTGTAGAGGGCTGTTCTTAAACCGCCAATGTGAAGGTATCCGGTTGGACTGGGAGCAAAACGAACGCGCATAGGGACTACTATAGAAAGAGTGAATCAACTTAGGAAAGATACTGCTTCCTCTAAGGATTGATGCCTGCTCATCCCCAGAATCCCTTGCAAAGCGTGTGAAAAGAAGAAACTAGAACCCGACAGCTTTCACTCTCTACCTGGCAAACCCGATTCGGATTGATCCGCTTCGATCGTTAAGCCAGGCTCAAAAACGTAGATATAGGATTGTAAGACACGGGTTTGTGGTGTGTCGAACGTTACATGCTCCTCTTCTTGGGCAATAAACCGCGTGGAGCCATTTGTCCCCGACATTGGAAGCAGCAAGCCAATTACAAAGACCGCAGTTACCGCAGCCAAAGCAGATCGAATAGAGACGGACCGATTTGCTCTCCAGAGGGGCTGCCGGTCTTCTGCTCTATTGAACCGCTCATTCCCCTGCTTTAGCTCTGCTAATCTCGCAAAAAATCGATCGTCTGCCGAAGGTGGAAGGGCAATAATTTCCTGACGGCTCATACGCCGAAATAACATGACGGCCTCCATCTGAGAACGTAACGTGGCGTCAGTCGCAAGTTGACCAAATAACGCTGTTTGTTTTGCAGAAGGAAGTTCTCCGTCCAAATAGAGGTTCAAATCCTCTTCAAACGGTAAAAATTCAGACTCTAACAATTTTTCTGATACCTGTGCACTCATACTATCTTTTAACTTCAATTGAAGCCGCTACCACGCCTCGTTCTGGTCTGTTTTGTGTGACATTGACTGCGCCGGACGCAGCCGGATCCAAAACATTAATTCCATATTGTCCGACAACCGATTCCATTAATTGAGCAAGTTTTTTCCGTGCTTTGAAAAGCCGTGACTTTACTGCACTTATTGAAGTCCGAGTAATGGACGCTATTTCTTCGTATGAGAGGTTTTGATACTCTCGAAGAATGATTATCTCACGGTAGTCAGGTTTCAGAGATTCTAAGAACTTAGAAACGAACTGGACTTGTTCAGATTTCTCCATTTCGGAAAAAGGCGTGTCATGAGATACTAAAAGACCTGATGGGTCGTCCTTCAGCCCAACATGTTTTCCGCTTCGACGAATTGAATTCAAACACTGGTTTCTGGCAATCGTGAATAGCCAAGACTTGAAAGCACTCGTTTTTAGCAGCCTATCTCTGTTCTCATATATCCGTAAGAAGGTTTCTTGCATCACATCTTCAGCTGCATCTGAATCCAGAAGCATCTTGTAACAAAAGGAATAGACAGGCCCTTTGAAACGATTGTAGATACCTACAAACGCGAATTCATCTCCAGCCTGAAATGATTCTATGAGGGCATATTCCGTCATGAAAGCTTGCTCAATATGTGCACTTTCCGATGTGTTACGTTGCGCCGCGGACAGATCGAACCAACCCGCAGACACCTATATGACAATGTGGCTTCTGCAAAGTTGCTCTAAAAAGTCGATGAATCTTAGCCTTTTTTACTTTTGTCGGAGCGTTGTCTTGTCGGATTTCGGAACCAAGTCCTCTCGGATTGCGTGGATGCGCCAGTATTTTGACCATTCAACGATGCGCGTTGGCTTTACTTGCCGCGTCGAACCGAAACACACATGCTACCCTATCGCTTCTTTTTGGCCAGTTTGTTTGCACTGGCTCTGTTTGTTACATCGTGTACCAGCTCGACAAATATTCAGGAAAGTCAGTCTGGATCTGCACTTAAAGGCCCTCTCGCCATTGTGAACGGTCAGTCCATTGATGTCGAAGAGTTTACTCATCAGTTTTCTAGAACGGTATCCAACTTAGATGAAGTTAGATTCGATTCCCTAGAGGCGTTAGAGGATTTTCTCACCCGCTATGTAGACTTCAAAGTCAAAGTGCTTGAAGCAAGAGAGGCCAAGTACCAATTTCTTCCTGAACTTGTTGACGAGATAGGTCAATACAAAACTCAGTTGGCTCGTCCGTTTTTACTTGAACGAAAAGTTTTTGAGCCCCTTGTACGGCAAATGTATGAGCGCCGGTCTGAAGCTGTAGATGCAAGTCACATTCTGATCACCGTTGCAGAAGATGCTTCCCCTGCAGATACCTTGGCAGCTTACGGCCAAGTTTCCAGTCTACGTGATTCTGTTCTAGCTGGAGTCGACTTTTCTTCCTTGGCTGCTCGGTATTCAATGGATCCGAGCGCAAAAGGAGCTCCTGGTTCGCCCGGCGCTGGCGGCAACCTAGGCTTCTTTGGTGGAGGCCGCATGGTCGACTCCTTCGAAAACCAAGCGTTTAAAACGCCGGTAGATGGAGTTTCTGAAATATTCAGGTCACAGTTCGGCTACCACATATTAAAAGTGAATGACCGCATGGAAATGCCGGATGATCGTATTTTGGCTCACATCATGGTTCGTCCTCGCGGTCAAACCGCAGCAGATGTCGCAGACGCGGATCAGCGACTCTCTAAAGTGACGAGTAGATTGGCAGCCGGGGAGGACTTTGCAGTTGTTGCGAACGATCTTTCTGACGATCGGCAATCTGCGACCAACGGTGGTCAACTCGGACTCATCTCATTTGACGCAGGCTTGCCCTTTTCGTTTAGAGATGCGGGATTTGGCTTAACAAAGGTAGGTGAATATGTAGGTCCTGTTCAAACTCCGTTTGGCTCTCATTTCATCAAGCTCATTGAAATTCAGCCGTTGAAGTCGTTCGAAGAGGAGTATGAGAACCTCAAAAGCCAAGTGAATCGACTTCCCCGTGCTGCGGCTGCCGAAAAGGCCTTCGCCGAAGATTTGCGTGATCAAATGGGCTACTGGATTGATTCCACTCGAATTAGCTTGTGGAGTTCGGCAATGAGCCAAGACTCGCTCTTTAGAATGTTGGCTTCTAAATCCTTTTCGCCAGAGGATTCAGCGCACGTCTTATTATCCTTAGGTGATCGCGCTTATACCTCGTATCAGTTTGCTGAATACGTTGCTTCAAACAAGCTTCCTCAAGGTGAACAATCACAAGCTCGTCTGTTCTCCATTGCCGAATCGTTTCTGAATTCAGAGGCCATAAATCACGAAATCGACCTCTTGGAGACTCGAGAACCAGAGTTTGCACAGACCATGCAAGACTTTAGAGATGGACTTATCCTCTTTCGGCTCATGGAGGACTCTGTTTGGACGGCTGCTGCCTCTGATTCGACTGGCCTAAAAGCATATTTCGAATCAAATAAGGCGAACTACAGCTTCCCGGACCGCATTCGGGTCGTTAGTTTTTCGGCCGTAACAGATTCTCTGGTCAATGGGGTCGTTCAAAGATACCAGACCGAATCTGGCGAAGAGGCCCTTTCGTGGGCCAAAGAAGCGGCGAATATGGCCATACGAATCGACACGGCCTACGTTGAAGAATTATCTGGGTCCATTTATGACCAAGTGTTTGATTTGAAAGAAGGCCAAATCACCCCTTCAACAGCATATAATAGAGGGTTTATTGCGCTGGCACATGCTGGTGTGGACGCCGCGCATCCAATGACCTACGATGAGGCCAGAGCGATTGTGCTGAATGCTTACCAAGCCGATATAGAAGCTCGATTGCTAAAGAAATTGCACAAGAAATATCAGGTCCGACTATTTCCCGAGCGCCTCGAAACTCTTATTCAATCGTCCCAAACGGCTGCAAAAGAGTAATTCCATGAAATCATGCTCGATCGGGGCTTTATACTTATTGGTCTCCCTTTTGGGTATGGGGTGCGGAAAAGAGACGTATCCCGTCGATTTTGTCGCTCGAGTTGGATCTTCGGTATTGACACCAGAAGATGTTCGGCGATCGCTTCAAGACCAAACAGCCTTTGTCGATTCTGCCGACGCAGCTTCTCAAATTATAGAGCGATGGGTTACGAACGAACTGCTGTTTCAAGAGGCGCTCAGCCAAGGACTCAAATCAGACGAGCAGGTTCAGCGACTTCTTGCTGACAATGAGCGGTCCGTTCTAATTAGCGCGTTGGTCAATAAAATGACGACCGAAGATCTTGAAGGCGGGCCAGACGATGACGCAATCAGGACGTATTATGAACAAAACCGGGACCAACTTGCCCTGAGAGAGCCATACGTACAGGTAAGGCATCTTGCATTTTCTTCGCCAGATTCTGCAGCTATATTCAGAAAGTCGGTCTCTGATATGGGTCTTGGTGATCTCGGCAGGGCCCAGTTTAGTCGATTAGCATCGGTCTACGGAGAAGACGGTCCCAATCCGGACACGTATTACCCTCAAAGCCAATTGTTTTCAACGATTCCTGGTCTTGTCGAGGCCGTTAGCACGATGCGGCCGGGGGAAACCCTGCCAGTTGTGAACGACTCGGGCCGGTACCACGTGATTCAGCTGGTACGCAGACTTGAAATAGGCACCGTGCCAGCAATGGAGCTCATTATAGATGATTTGCGTGCAAAAGTGTCTATACAACTGCGGAAACAGTTGTATGCACGACAGGTTCAACAACTCCGAACTCGGGCGCAGTCAAGAGATGAATTGGAAATAAAGTAGTCCATTCGTCCCCCCGAAATACTATTCAAGAAAGCCGTTCGTTTCTACTGGTGCGGTCACTTTTTTAACTCCACGATCGCACAGTATTTGAAATTGTATTTGAAACTGTATTTGAAACTGTATTTGAACTTGAAACCCTTCTTCTGCTTTCAAAAATCTCCTGCCACTCGAATGACGTTATCTGTCCGAATTACCCTTTTGGTTGCCTTTATTCTAAGCGTATTCCCTTCGCAAAGTTTTGCTCAGGACGAACGAGTCTTAGATGAGATTGTAGCCGTTGTTGGAAGCAATATTATCCTCCAGTCCGAAGTCGATGGGTACGTTCTTGGAGTTATTACTCAGCAACAATTGAGTTACTCAGATGATCTCTGGAAAAGTGCTCTAGACCAACTCATCAACGAAAAAATCTTGGTGATCCACGCGAAAAGGGATACCAACTTGGTCGTAACGGATCAGGAAGTGGATCAAGGACTTGACTCGCGCATCAATGCCATGCAAGCTCAATTTGGTGGACAGGCAAGGCTAGAAGAACTGTATGGAAAGTCGGTCCTCGAGATTAAAGCAGAACTCAGAGAAGATTATCGGGATCAGATTCTGGCTGAAAACTTCAGAAGGCAAAAATTAGGCTCCATCAAAGCAACGCCAACAGATGTTCAGGCCTGGTTTGACCTCTTCCCCACCGATTCGCTACCAACGCTGCCAGATATGGTCCGCGTCTCTCATCTCGTTCGCATGCCAATCGTAACGCAAGCGGCGAGAAACGAGGCCTTGGAAATAATTACAGCAATTCGTGATTCAGTTATTGCCGGTGTAATCGAAATGGAAGACATGGCTGAGCTATTTTCGGACGATCCAGGTTCAGCCGAAAAAGGTGGGTTATATGAAGACATGTCCCTTGGTGAAGTCGTGCCGGAATTTGCGGCAGTAGCTGCGCGCAGTCCAATTGGTGCGTATTCCCGAGTATTCGAAACTCAGTTTGGTCTCCATTTCTTGAGAGTCAACGCACGCCGAGGGGACAAAATTGATTACAATCATATTTTGATTTCATTCGATGAGCGTAAAGTGGATCCAGCTCCAGCTCTTGCTTATTTGACAACCATGCGTGATTCGGTGTTAAATAAAGGCGCTTCATTCTATGCACTTGCTGCACAAAACTCCGAAGAGGAAGTATCCAAAGCCAGAGGAGGACGCGTTGCCGATCCTCAATCAGGAGAGCGAAACTTGTATATGGAGGCTCTTGGCGCTTTGTGGCAGAAAACGCTTCTAACGATGGAAGAAGGCGATGTTTCTGAGCCAAGTGAAGTGCAACTGATCGATGGAAGGCGGGCTTTTCACATCGTTAAGTTAGAGGCCCGCATTCCGAGTCACCGGGTCGATATCGTTTCGGACTACAAATTAATTTCTGAAAAGGCCCTTCAGTATAAACAAGCTGATGAAATGGAAGAATGGCTTTCTGAGTTAAAGAAATCGGTGTATATCGATCTTCGCGGAAAAGCACGCACCCTTGCTGAGAACAACTAGAGCATGAAGTCGAGATAAACCTTGTCTCGTACGCCTCTCCGTTAGTATGTTGAAGAGCTGAACTAACCTATCTAACCCACTGTCCTACATGGAAATTACGACCTCCCCTCAAACGGTAGAAGAGCTTCACGCCGGTTACAAAACGCTGGCCAATGAAGTCGGTAAAGTAATCGTTGGACAAGAGCATATCATTCAGCAGATTTTTATCAGCATGATATGCCGAGGTCACGCTTTGTTAGTAGGTGTTCCTGGATTAGCAAAGACCCTGCTTATCCATACCATCGCGGATGTCATGGACCTGGACTTTTCTAGGATTCAATTCACGCCGGACCTGATGCCCAGTGATATAACTGGGACTGAGATTATCGAGGAAGATGCCACTACCGGACGGCGCCAGTTTAAATTCGTCAAAGGACCTGTATTCGCGAATGTGGTGTTGGCGGATGAAATAAACCGTACACCGCCAAAAACTCAAGCTGCATTGCTAGAAGCCATGCAGGAGCACAGAGTGACTGCGGCAGGCCATACATATTCTCTTCCAGAGCCATTCTTTGTTTTGGCAACTCAGAACCCAATTGAACAAGAAGGCACCTACCCCCTTCCAGAGGCCCAGTTGGACCGTTTTATGTTCAACTTGTGGCTTGACTACCCCACTTTTGATCAAGAAGTTGAGGTAGTTAGGCAGACAACCAGTGCATCTAAGCCGCAGCTGAATAACATCATGACGGCAGCCGATATCCAACGATATCAGCAAGTTGTACGCCAGATACCTGTGGCCGACAACGTAATTGAATATGCCGTTGGATTGGTCAGCAGAACTCGACCAGCTGGAGACAAAGCTCCTGCGTTCGTGAAAGAGTACCTGAACTACGGAGCCGGGCCACGCGCTTCTCAATACTTGATACTTGGCGCAAAAGCTACGGCGGCTTTAGATGGCCGGCTTACACCGAGCATCAAAGATGTAAATTCCATCGCCGTTTCCGTTCTGCGTCACCGTATTGTGACTAACTTTAACGCTGAAGCAGAAGGAATCAACTCGGTTGAAATCATCAATCGTCTGTTGAGCTCGGAATCCTAGGGATAATCTGAATGAGTGTAACGTCGGGCAGTCGGTTCATACACGCTGAATGGGCGCTGCTACCCGATGGATGGCGTCAAGCGAATTTGTTTGAAGTTGATTCGTCTGGTTGCATTCTTTCTGTTGGCTCTTCCCTGAACAAAGCTTCTGACGCACAGCTGGATGTCGTCATACCCGGAATGATTAATGTTCATTCCCACGCATTTCAGCGCAGATTGGTCGGAAGAACGCAGCGTTTCAGCAAACCGAACGACGATTTTTGGTCCTGGCGAACTCAGATGTATGCCGAAGTTGATGGCCTGACGCCGCAGGATCAACGAGTAGGAGCGCTTGAGTTGTATCGAGAAATGGTCGCCAACGGATATACCACGGTCTGCGAGTTTCAATATGCCCACGGCGCTGTAAGCCGAGACAATGCTGAGATACCCGCTCTAATGGCCGATTCCCTGATTGGGGCGAGCAAGGAGGCTGGTATCAGGCAATTGTTGCTACCCGTCCTGTATCAGCAAGCTGGAATTGGAGAGCAGCCACCAACGAAGGACCAGCGCTCGTTCGTATTGGACACGCGAGTCTATCTGGGTCTTATGGACCACTTGTTTGAGACCTATGGAAGCGAAGCCTCCGTTTCAATTGGTTATGCTCCCCATTCGCTTCGTGCTGTTGGATACGACGCACTGTCTGACTTGATAGACCACAGACAAGACAACAGTCCCGATTCCCCTCTGCATATCCATGTCTCAGAACAAGTTAGGGAAGTAAACGAATGCATCTTGGGAACGGGTAAAAGGCCGATAGAATGGCTTTATCAAAACTTCAGCCCCAATTCCTCGTGGGTGTTCATACACTCAACTCATGCCTCGCGGGATGAGCTCAACATGATTATCAAGTCCGGTGCCACGGTTGGTTTATGCCCGAGCACAGAAGGCGACCTGGGAGACGGAGCATTTCCCTTAGCGGAGTTTATTCAGTCTAAAGGCACGTTTGGCATTGGGACAGACAGTAACGTCATTGTTTCGCCTGTCGATGAACTGCGTTTTATTGACTATCAAGCCCGCATTCGAGCCCGGAAAAGAAATGCATTCGCATTCGACGGCCTCATAGGATCTGGCACTCGGTTATATCAGAAAGCGCTAGAAGGTGGTAGAAAAGCATCTGGGCAACCTGTAGGACGCTTAGAATCCGGTTCTTTCTTTGATCTGGTTGAATTGACAACAGACCACCCACTCACGGCAGACCGTTCGCCAGATGAAGTACTGAACGCCTATGTCTATTCAGGAGGCAAAGACGTAATTAAAAGCGTCTGGATGGGCGGAAAACCCGTCGGTTAAGCAGGTATATTCTTAGTCGACCGATCCATTCATAAGTCGGGCAAATCGCCTTGTAGATTCGAGGTTTTCGAAAACGATTTTGATGGTTGATGTCAGGGGGACTGCCAGTACCATTCCCCAAACACCCCAAAGCCAACCCCAGAAAATCAGCGAGACGAGAATAAGCAAAGGACTCAAGTTGAGGGAATACCCCATAATGCGGGGTTCGATCACGTTTCCCATAATCATTTGAATTCCTCCTAGACCTAGAATCACGAGGAGGGGCACAGTAGCTGTTTCAAATTGCAAAAGGGTCAAACCAAACGGAAACAAGACGGCAACCGTGCTACCCACGTTCGGAATGTAATTCAATACGAATGCGATAAAGCCAAATACTAGGGGGAAATCGACACCTAATAGTAGCAAGGCGAGCCAAGTGAGAAAGCCTGTGGACAGACTTACCAGTGTTTTCGTCACCAAATACTGACGCACTTGGGAATCAACAATCTTGATGACCGAGGCTAATTTCGAAGAGACATCTTCCGGAAACGAAAGACGGACCTTCTTTCCGAGGTCCCCGCTCCCTGCGAGAATGAAGAGCATAAATAGCACAACCATGAACGTGGTGGCAACAAAGCTCAAGAATGATCCAAGACCGGTGGTTAATGCAGACGTTACCGAATTCAGATCAATGGCATCACTCCATTGAAAATCTGAAGTCTGCAAATTAAACCGTTCTGCACCCACCATGAGGGATGCCTCGATTTGGTCGGCAATAACGGCTATCTTGGCTTCGTACTTTGGAAGTTCTCTTACAAAAGTATCCGCGCTCGCAAATAAAACCCAACCCATTAAGAACAATACGCATAAGAATAGTAGAAGAACTCCAAACAGCGCTATTACCATAGGAATACGTTTTTCGCGCAGTCCTAGGATGATGGGTTTAAAAATAATAGACAGCAACATTGCTATCACAAACGGCATTAAAACTGTTTGCAATTCCAAGAGCATAACGCCCGTTACAAAAACGGCTATTATGCCCAGGAAGAAGTTTACCAGATTGCTATTTGAGGCATCTTGCACCATAAGCTTACTATGAATATCAGATCGTTTTTCGTTGGTATCGCTGCACTCGTTCTATTAGGTAGTGCCAATCCGGATCCGTATCCAGACAATTATTTTCGCTCCCCATTGGGAATTCCACTGTATTTAGCAGGCGGATTTGCTGAGATGCGCAGTAATCACTTCCACGGTGGACTGGATATTAAAATTCAAGGCCAAACTGGATACCGCGTTTACGGCGCCGCAGACGGGTGGATATCACGTATTTCTATCTCTGCGTCAGGATACGGAAATGCCCTCTATGTATCACATCCAAATGGGTACATGACGGTATATGGTCATTTGGACAGCTTTCGTGGTGATGTAAAGGATTTCATGAAGAAGCTTCAGTATGAAAAACAGTCCTTCGCCGTAGAATACTTCCCCTCAAAAGGCGAATTCCCCGTAGTTCAGGGAGAAGAAATAGCGCTGTCAGGAAATTCAGGTGGGTCTTCTGGTCCTCACTTGCATTTTGAGATCAGGGACGAACGAACGGGGTTCCCTGTGAATCCTTTAAAGTGGGGATTCGACATAAAAGATGAAACCGTTCCTCGCATTTTCAGAGTCAAAGTGTATGCATTGGACGATAATTCCGTAGTGAGATTACATGATAAAAAATCGGGGGGATGGGTAACGGTAAAAGGTGGTGATTCCGCGACAATAGATGTAACCAGGGAAGGTTCAACCAACGTTTTCTCTAGAATTGACCGGATTGAAGCCGCCGGGGAAATCGCTTTTTCTGTGCAAAGTCACGACTATCACGAAGGGTCAACCAACAGGCTTGGGCTTTACACCATCCAGCTGACTAATAACGGAAAGCCCTTATTTAAGTCCTCCATGGATCAGTTTTCGTTTGATCAAACGCGGTACCTCAATGCACATGTCGATTACGCGGAGTTTCGCAGAACGGGTCGCTGGTTTCAGCGAAGCTACGTTCTGCCGGGAAACAAACTTCCGCTGTATCAGGCTGTGAATCGCGGCGTTCTTGCCGTTCGAAACCAAGAAAAGCATTCGATGCAGTACGAGGTCACGGATGCGTATGGTAACAATGCGTCACTTCAGTTTTCTGTTACAGGCATAGAGCCCCCTTCAACCATTGTCTCGGCCTCTTCTCGGACTCTTCCTTATTTCGATTTATCGCCGGAGGAGTCCTTTTCCTTTCGTGCTGAAGGATTTGCACTCAACTTGCCTGCAGGCGCAGTCTACGACGTGGATCATTTTTCGTACAAGTCAGAAGCATCAACGGCCCAGAATCTGTATTCGGACATCCACGTAGTCCACAAAAGTAATGTCCCACTGCATTCATGGGCGCCAATGGAAATTGTGCCGACCCGGTTGCCAGCAGAGCTTCGCGATAAAGCCGGTATTGTTCGTGTAAGTTCGAACGGCTCCATTTCATGGATGGGCGGCGCGTATGAGCGAGGTGTTGTAAAAACGAACATCCGTGGTTTCGATCGCTTTGCTGTTGGGGTAGACACAGACAAACCCACGATCCGATCTTTGAATATGAAAGCCAATCAAAACATGACCCATACGAGTCAAATCAGATTGCGCATTGCAGATGGACTTAGCGGAATTTCCTCGTATAATGGCCGAATTGACGGCAAATGGGTGTTATTTGAGTACGACTCCAAAAACGCGCTCATCTATTACACGTTTGATGGCGGAATTGCCTCAGGAGCTCACATTCTTGAAGTCGAAGTCATCGACCAAAAGAATAACAAAGCCACGCTGAGTCTACCATTTACTAGATAGGATCAGCTCGGCGAGTTGCGCTTGCTCAGGATCTAAGTCAATGACATTGACTGGCTTCGAATCTAACGCTGAAAGCTGGCTGGGTTCAGGAAGCGCCTTCCCGATCTCTTTTTCTACTATTTCCGGAAACTTTGCTGGGTGAGCTGTGGAAAGGACAACGATAGGTCCTTTTGCGTGCAGCATACTGCGAGCTTCTTTAGCGGCTACCAATCCAACGGCCGTGTGCGGATCTGCGATATAGCCGCTTGATTTGTAGACTTCTGAGATACTGGCCCTCGTTTCAGCATCTGAAATAGATAGCCCCGAAACCAACGCTTTCAACGTTTCATACTTCAGCAGAGAGGTCAAGCGTTCAAAATTTGAAGGGGCTCCGACATCCATTGCGTTTGAAACCGTGCGCTTTGAATCCTTGAAGTGGCTATCAGGATTGTTCAAATACCGTGGGAAAAAGTCGTTGTCGTTGTGGGCCGCCACAAAATGCGCGACAGGCATTCCAGAAAGATGAGCTATTAATCCAGCCGTTAGGTTTCCCAAATTCCCAGAAGGGACAACGAAATTGCATCGTTCGCTCATTAGGAGTCGAGTAGCCCAGACGTAATAGAGCATCTGAGGAATTAACCGTCCGATATTGATCGAATTGGCTGTCGAAAGATGCTCATTCGAGAGTTTAGGATCAGAGAATGACCCCTTCACCATCCGTTGGCAATCATCGAATGTACCTGCAACTCTAACGGAGACAACACCCGGGCGTTTCGAAATGAGCTGTTTCTCTTGGACCTTACTCACCTGATCCTTTGGATAGAGCAAAACAACCCGGACACCTTCAATCCCGGACAGTCCATCTGCAACCGCGCTTCCCGTATCTCCAGAAGTGGCAACTAATATGGTAACAGGGGTTTGGGTCTCACGGATTCTTTCCCCCAGCAAAAACGCCATGCTACGGGCGCCGAAATCTTTAAACGAGAGCGTAGGACCGTGATAAAGCTCTAAAACATGCGTATTCGAATCCCCAAGGGACACAAGCGGTACCGGGAAGTCGAGCGCAGATTGTACCCACGTTGAAACCTGATCAATCGAGATGGAGCCTGAAAGCCATTGGTTCAAATAGGCTTCAGCGCACTCTTGAAAGGATGTTGATGGAAGTGAGTGCCACGCAATAGACGGCATGGTTTCTGGCAAAAACAGACCGCCGTCTGGCGCCAATCCTTTTTCAACGGCTTCAAGAAGGCTGTAGCCCACCTGGTTCTTGTCACGCGTACTTCGAAATTGAACTGCCTGGTTCATTAAGTCAATCCGTTTTTGTGGCTCCAGTTTGGTTGACCGAATCAGACCGAATCAAACTTTTAATACCATGTTTTGAGCATGCTAACTGCATTCTTGTCGCTACATCCGATGCAATCTGGGCAGAGTCACAAACGGCGAACATGGCAGGACCAGACCCCGATAATGCACAGCCTTTTGCTCCGCCTGAAAGAGCTGCCATTTTAATATCGTGGTAAGGGGCCAGCAACGTTGCTCGAATAGGCTCCACAATTTCATCCGACATCACAAGGTGTCCAATGCGTGAAACATCTTCCGAGTGGATCGCATCGACCAATTGACCAAGCCGGGAAGCCCACACAGACGCAACGTGAAGATCCACGTGGTGTGGTAATATAGATCGGGCTTGATGAGTCAATACCTCAATAGAAGGCAATATTACCGCCAAATGGAGATTGCCGGGTACCGCGATACGCCTGAATACTAATGGATTCCCTGGTTCCACCAACACAATGCCTCCCATGAGGGATGGAATGACATTGTCCCCGTGTTTTGCGCCCGAAACCACAGATTCGCCAGCCAAACAAGAATCGATCAGGTCGTGTTTGGCCAGCCTTCCGCCCAAGGCAAGGTTCATGGCTAGTGCGCCTGCGACTGCGCTCGCGGCGCTGCTTCCGAGCCCGCTACCGGCATGAATTCCTTTGTGGATTTCGATATGGGCGCCACCTTCATACCCAGACACCTCAGCCACATGCATAACGGAAACAGAAGCGGTGTTAGCTTTGGGATTCGTTGGGCCGCTCCATGCGCCGGCAGGATTGAAGGTAACCTGATAGTCGGGGGCATCCGTTAGCTTCACGCGGACCGTGTCGTGCCAACCATGCAAAGCGAGCCCCAAACAATCAAAGCCGGGACCCAAATTAGAGATTGATGCGGGTGCTTTGGCAGAGAATACCGTCTTCTTATCCACTACTCCTCTCCCCTTTCTCCTGTTAAAAACTGCTCGGCTGTGCGCACCATGTCGATACTACCAATATAAACTGGGGTTCGTTGATGGAGTTTAGTTGGAATTATTTCCATGATTCGATGCGTTCCGGTCGTAGCCGCGCCGCCAGCTTGTTCTGCAATAAAAGCCAAGGGATTGGCCTCATACATCAACCGTAATTTTCCATTCGGGCTTTTGTGCGTGGCCGGATATATGTAAAGACCTCCTTTCATCAAGTTGCGATGGAAGTCTGCTACAAAAGAACCGATGTAGCGCGTACTAAGCGGCCTGCCTTCTTCTTCTTTTTCTTGCTGCATCCACTTGATGTGCTTTTTCAAACCCCGCTCAAAACTCTCATAGTTTCCCTCGTTTACCGAATACATTCCGCCATCGCGAGGCGTTCGAATATTAGGATGGGAAAGTAGAAATTCACCAATTGACGGATCGAGCGTAAAGCCATTGACGCCTTGGCCGGTTGTATAAACCAAAATGGTTGAACTACCGTACACCACATAGCCAGCTCCAATCTGCTTGACTCCTGGCTGCAGTGCGGATTCGAGGGTGGCTTCTGTTACACCATCTGGGAGATGATAAATACTAAAGATTGTACCGACAGAAACATTCACTTCAATATTCGAGGACCCGTCCAGCGGATCTAGGAGAACAATGTATTTTCCTTCGCTGCCGCTAGCTGTTCTAATTGGAATCGCTTCTGAGTGCTCCTCTGAACCGATGAGACAACACTCTCCCCCTCTCCTGAGGGCTCTTACAAACTCTTTATGAGCCAACGCGTCCATAATTTGCTGGACTTCACCCTGGACGTTGATTTCACCGGTGTTTCCAAACACATCCACAATGCCAGCCCGGCGCATGTGCCAATTAACCAGCTTCGCAGCAACACTAATGTCTCTAAGTAGGCGAGAAAACGCTCCGGTGGAATGATCAAAAGTGCCTTGTTGTTCAATTATGAACTGTTCTAGCGTCTTAAATGCGCCAATTTCTTCACGTTTTTGATCAGCCTGCATGGGTACCTAGCGGTCGGCGAATGTCCATAAATAGATAGTAGAATAAGATATTCCTCACCGCATATCGTTCCAACCCTCATTCTTTCATTTCACGCAAAAGGCGGTTTGAAAACAGGGCTTTAGATTGACCAAGGAGTTCAGAGCCCAAATCGAGTTGTTAACCCCGTTTAGGCTCAACCGGCGCCCCCGACATACGATTGATTGTCTCTGCAATGCGGGCAACAGCCAAGTCTATTTGCTCTGGAGTCACCGCCGCATTGAGCGAAATCCGAATAGCCCCCTTAGCCAGTTTCTCTTCCACTCCGAGTTCAATTAAAACCGAGTTTGCCTTCACTGTGCCCGAAGAGCAAGCCGACCCTGCCGAAACGTAAACTCCGCTGATATCCAAGCCGAGAATAAGCATTTCCCCATCGAGTCCGACTCCATTTTGATCGGTGCAAACCATGCTAACAATATGGGGAGCAACGGCTTCGGCCTGGGGACCATTGAATTGAATTTGTCCAGTTAGGGCTCTCGTCAAGCTAGATGTCAGTTGGTTGCGGAGGGCAGTTAACCGTTCTACTGAAGAAATGCGTTCCTCAGAAGCAAGCCGAAGCGCTTTGCAGAACCCAACGATGGAGGCTACATTTTCTGTTCCTGCTCTTCTGTCTTGCTCTTGGCTTCCACCTCGTACAAAAGGTTTATACGGAGCTCCAGCTCGAATAACCAATACACCAATCCCTTTAGGCGCACCAATTTTATGTCCAGATAGGGACACATAGTCCACGTGAGGCGTGATGGTAGCAAGATCCATGATGCCTGCCGCTTGAACAGCATCGGTATGAAACAGATAGCCTCTCGAGTGAATTACTCTACTCAGTGCTTCTATCTGGTTGACGGACCCTATTTCATTGTTCACGGTCATAATGCTGACCAAACCCGCGATTTCCTTTGAACTAAGATTAGGGGACAATGCGTCTTCCAGCTGGGCAGGATCTATTTCACCGAAACGGTTTGCTTCCACCCATGATACCTGTCCAGCATCTTTGTGCAGCAATGGCTCCCGAACTGAATCATGTTCAATTTTACTAGAAACGAAGTGCGAAAAGGGCTGTGAAAGCACTGTATTGTTACTTTCACTACCACCTGAGGTAAACAAAATTTCTGCTGGACCAACCCCAAGAAGCTCTGCAACTTCCGCCCTACACTTTTCTAGGACATGTCTGGCCTGGCGGCCAGGGCCATATACCGCAGACGGATTTCCAAAGTTAGTCGTGAGAAAAGGCATCATGGCCTCCAGCACTTCCGAACGAACAGGAGTGGTCGCTGCGTAGTCTAAATAAATGGATTCAGAATGCATTTGCTATGGTGGTCGTAAAAATCCGGCACTCCTTTTTCGATTTTGCCGTGCGTTTTAACCAAACGCTGGAGCGAGTTGCCTGATCCTTCCCTACTTTACGCCCAGTCTAATTTCAAATCTTTTTTCAATCAGGTACATGGACAAGTTAGTTGTTAGAGGCGGAAATCCGTTAACGGGGGATTTACACGTAAGTGGATCAAAAAACACTGCGCTCCCCTTAATGGCTATCGGGTTGCTAACGAATGGCCCCGTTACGATTAGCCACATCCCGGACCTTAAAGACATATCGACCTTTAGAAAGGTCATTGAGGTGACTGGGGCGACTGTAACGGGAAGTCCAAGTGACCACCAGTTGATCATTGATGCGTCCAATCTGAATCGACCAGAAGCCCCCTATGAGCTCGTTAAGCGCATGCGAGCTTCGTTTTATATGTTGGGTGCACTTCTTGGAAGGACAGGGCAGGCTCGTGTTTCGTTGCCTGGCGGTTGCGCCTGGGGGCCGCGCCCGGTCGATCTGCACATTGAAGGATTGAAAGCGCTCGGAGCTGAAATTGAATTAGACGCTGGCTACGTGGTCGCCAAAGCCACTGGCGGAAGACTACTGGGCGGCAGAGTTCGCTTTGAACCTTCGTCTGTTGGAGCGACCATAAACGTCCTTCTTGGAGCTGTTTTAGCCCGTGGGGAGTCCATTCTGGAGAATGCAGCCATCGAACCAGATGTGGTCGAATGCTGCCTTATGCTACAGAAAATGGGAGCCAAAATTGACGGCATAGGAAGTAGAACGCTGCACGTCCAAGGATCGGATACTTTAAACCCAGTGTCCTATACGAACTGTCCTGATCGAATTGAATTGGGAACGTTTATGATTGCTGCCGCAATTTCAGGGATCCCAGGGAAACCGGTCTCGATTCACCATGCCAATCCAGAGCATCTCGGCGTTTCATTTATGGAATCGTTCGATCGCACTGGCGCCGGTGTGGAGATTGACGGGTCGACCATCCGGGTTACTGCGCCTGAAGAACTGAGGCCGGTTAGCGTACGAACAGACGTTTACCCTGGCTTCCCAACAGACCTTCAAGCTCAGTGGACGGTGCTTCTTGCTAAAGCCCATGGAAACTCGAAGGTTTTAGAATCGATCTATCCAGACCGCTTCAAACATATTCCCGAGCTTCATAGAATGGGTGTGAATGCGATTGTCGTTGGCGATGAGGTTGTCATTGAGGGCGGAAAACGCATTCAGGGCACTTCTGTCATGAGTACTGATTTGCGGGCGAGCGTGTCCTTAGTCCTTGCTGGAATGATTGCAGAAGGCGAAACTCAAATATTGAGGGTTTACCATCTCGATCGAGGATACGAACGCGTAGAAGAAAAATTGGCCGCAGCCGGCATCGATATCAAACGGGTCAGTTACGATGAGTGGGCAGATCCAAACTAATTCGTGGCTTCAATTAGCATGACAACCCCCAGGGGCAGGGGGCCTCAAAAACGAGCCATAAATTGCACCCGCCCGGTGTGAATTATGGGGCCGTTTGAAGGTGAACGACCGTCATAGCTAATGGATGACGTTACCACTTCGCTCAGTTGGGCTCTAAAAGAGAGTCCCCAGATCCATGACTTTCCGGGGCCTCTGCCTTCGGTTAACTGGTAGGTTTGAAGACCTTGAGATAAGCCAGTGATCTGAGCATTTGACCATTCTACCCTTGCCCGAGCGGTCCATCGTGAGGCTACTTGATATTGGCCCGTCAATGGAATCTGAACGGCGCTGACCTTTGTATCGTTACGTCTCTCCGTTCGAGCGGCCCACATCAATCCCGACTGAATCATCCAACGGTCCATCGGACGAAAAATGACTTCAGGCTGGATTTCGTATCCGTCAATATCAAATGATCGAGATGCATAGGACGCACTCGATATCTCGTTTTTCCTCGTAAGTCTGGTTGAGGCTGTCCATTTTGAGTTTGGATGGTATCTGACAAACCCTGTTTGTTCGGCCATCTGTGTTTTCTGCAAGCCAGACGAAAGGTCCGAGAAGCCCCGTACTTCCACCAACGACAGGTCCAGATCCCAGGTGGTATTGGTCGGCATGAGGCTGATGTCTTGAGCCACACGTACGCGTCCATTTACCGTCTGGCCAGGCGTTCTAAACGTGCCCATTTGCATTAGATAGATGTGAGATCGTACGTCGTCTTTAGACTTTTCTGTTACCTCAAGCGATGTCCCTAGTCCTATGCGGGACAACCTGTTACCGCCTCCCCCTCCTGTTCTTCTAAATCGGAATGAGGCGTTTAAGGAGGTGATAGATTCCAATGAGTCAGATGGGAAATAGGTGAGCGCGTATTCGCCTTCTCCTGGGATTGTCTCGGGTATGAATTCTTCAATTTGGATCACATCGTCCCCATTAAAGTCCTCCCATACATATTGGCCACGTTCCTGCCCGGTTCGAATGTAAATTTCTTGCATTCGGGCGGACTGTTCCGACTGCACGGAATACGTCCAATTCAACCTGTTTCCGTCCCGTATTTCCCACTCTCCAATCAATCCTAGCATGAGTGAGTTGCGCGCGTTAGGCGTCTGGGAAAGGCTGGATTCTGAGCCTGTTCGCCTCCTCAAGCCCAAACTGATCACGGATCGAAGAGATGACAGTTCGGAAAACGACCACTTTCCTTGAACCGTTTGAATGGAAAGCTGATTTGATCGAAGCAACACTTCGTTCTCAAATCGCTGTTCAATGGTCATATTCACATTGTTAGATTCACTTCCAACTAGGCCTGCTACCCGGAATTCGTCGTAGTTTTTGAGTGGTATTTCAGTACTTACTTGAAGCTGATCACCCGAAAAGCGCTCCGTTTCCCACTCTAATCCTATGTTGTTGAAAACAGACAACTTCCTTTTCGAGAGTCTTGTCAACATGCCTACCCAATCCGACTTTCGCGCAAGTCTGGAATCTTGACTGGAGACCCACTGGCCTTGCAAATCAATGGAAGGGCGCGTCTGCTCCGGAATGGCCAGCTTCAAGCGAAGCTTATTGGCATCGACCACCTGCCCAATATTGAGCCCGTCATAGCCAATTTCGATCGAGCTTGAGTCCCTAGCGAGGATCATCAAAGAGGTTTTATTGCTTCGCTCCGATTGACCTTCGATCAGACTTTGACTCACAGATTCTGTGGCACGCGTGAGATTCCATTCGCGTTCATATTCAACATCTCTCGTTCGATCAAAGGTAGAAAAATGAGCACTCCTACTTCCCCATTCTGTCTCCGCTGAAAATCGAATCCCGTTCCAGCTAATAGGCTTTAAGCTAAACTGAACACGAGAAGCCGTTCCAGCATCATCTAGTGCATCAAGGGCTGACAACGTGTTCTGATCGTATTTAGATGTCGCATATTCTACGTTGACGGACGCAAAGCGAAAACCGGTAGATTTGAAGCGTAAACCCAAGAGCTCCTTTCGGCCCGGCGCAGTTAAGGGCTTTACGGAATCGTAATCCCCATTGCCCTGTCCAACATAGGTGAAAACGATGCCGTTGGAAGTGGAGGCCGTGGTTGAATTGCCGGCGCGCGTGTAGGAGCCCTTGCCAGAGCCAACGCGCGTAAATGTCACTCTATAAACTAACTCATCGAGTGAAGGAGTTCGGTCTACTGCCTTAAAAGCAGGCATGCCGTCAAACCCTGTTATACTGAAGTATTGAGTAAATAGCGCTTGAGGATCGTATGCGACCTGGACTGCGCTACTTTTTAGAACTAACTCGTCCCCCGCTTGGCTAATTAGAACGGAGTCTTGAGCAGTAAACCCAAGCTCTTCAGCAAAATTATCCCCATCTGCCTCTCGTATGGCCGACACGCCAAATGAAAAGCCCAGTCCGCTTCGCGATAACGGCAGGGAAACTTCTGATTCTGCCGCCAGAAGGCTTCTGGTATATTGATTAGTTGTATACTCGAATTCGACCCTCACACGACTATCCGATCCCACCAACCGGGCGGGTGTAAATGTTATTTCCGCCGTGGTGTAATCAATAATGTAGTCCGCGTCGAACCCTCGTTCCTGCAATTGCCCATCGATGTAAATTCGCTCAGTGCCAGGCAAGACAAGAATGAACCGTTCGGACGTTTCTCCTTCAAGCCTGTAAGGACCCTGAACACCTTCTCGAATGGATATGAACTGTGACCGATATTTCCCTTTTGATGTGCTTCCAATGATTTGAAGCTCACCTTTGGAACGCCCGCTTGAGGATAGACTGAACGGGTTTGTAGCCAGTTCAACCCCTTGAATTCGGCGCTTTACGCGCGTGAAATTGCCTTTTTGTAAGGAGATATCAATATCTCCAAGTGAAACGCGCCCCTTGCCCGATTCTAAGGCGATATACACCTGATCAAACTGATCTAGTCTACTGGTTGTGCCTTCGGGCAAAAGCGGACTGTCCTCATCCGTTAAAACAGCTCGGACGTTGATGCTATCCGTTATCTCCCCTTCTACTTCCAACCTTAATCCCGATTCCACAGACGCATCTCGGCCCGTCCCAGACATCACTCCTCGGGTAATGGACCCTGAACTCCGGATTCGCTGAGAAATCCGTGCCGCGTTCACCCTCGTTTTGCTACCTAATTCACCCGACTCATCCGATTTCTCCCAGAGTCGGTACTCCTGCTCTAGGTCAAGCGGGATAAACTGATACGAGGCCACAAATGAGAACGATGAATCTGGCCCAACATCGGTAAACGTGATAAATCCCTGCCGAAAATCCACAACAAAGGAGGTAACCGGCAGCACCCTACCATTGGACCAAACCTTCAGACTCGATTTTACCAGATATGGACGAATCAGAAACGGCCCACCACCCGTGACAAAGAGTGTATCTATTCGAGCAGGTAAAGCAGATTTGTATTCTTTCGAAACGGTGCCTTCTTGGGCCCAAGCCGCTTTTGGTAACCAGAAATGTAAAAAGCACAACATTCCGCAGATCAATAAGACCACCGACGCTCGCCTTTGGGGCAATCTTGCGAGTTTTACTTTTCCAGGATGAATAAATGCGCTCAGAGTCTTACTTGCATGTTGGCATGAATACAGGCTCTACCCCACAATTAGAAGGCGGTTTCCTTTACTCATTGACTGACCTTCTTCGCTTGCTGCATCAAACTGAACACCCTACATTCATCAGACTTCATCGAACCATAAAAGCCATGTCAACACTAGGAACTGAACAAAACCCCTGGCGCATTGCCGTAATTGGAGCTGGCCCTGCCGGTTTTTATGCCACCGAGCATTTTTTCAAACAGGCTGAAATCGCAGTGCAAGTCGATGTTTTTGATCGACTTCCGACTCCCTACGGTCTGGTTCGATCCGGCGTTGCTCCCGATCACGAGAAAATTAAGAATGTGACCCGTGTCTTCGACAAAACGGCGAGTAACCCGAAATTTCGTTTTTTTGGGAATGTTGAGTTCGGAAAACATATTTATTTGAAGGACCTGCAGCAATATTATCATGCGGTCTATTTTTCTACAGGCTCCTTGGTCGATCGAAAGTTATCAATTCCTGGGGAAGACCTGCCGCGGAGCCACTCTGCGACAGAATTTGTCGCGTGGTACAATGGGCATCCAGACTTTCGCGATCTGAATTTTGATTTGAGTCAGGAGACTGTCGCAGTTGTTGGAGTTGGAAACGTAGCTGTTGACGTTGCCAGAATTCTTTGTAAAACTGTCGAGGAGCTCAAATCCACCGATATTGCAGATTATGCACTTGATGCTCTCCGTAAAAGCCGGGTCAAAGAAGTGATTTTGATGGGACGGCGAGGTCCGTCTCAAGCCGCTTTTTCGCTCAAAGAAATTAAAGAAATGGGTGAATTAGAAGATGCTTCTGCACTCACCCTGCCGGAAGAAATGGCGCTCGATGAGCACAGCGCAGCAGCTCTTGAGGCAAACCCCGATAGAATGACGGAAAAATCGATTGAGGTACTGAACGGGTTCTTGGGAGGTACTAAAGCAGATGCGTCTAGAACCTGCAGCATTCGTTTTTTAGTTTCTCCCACAGCGCTCAGCCCAGCCGCTGACGGTGGCGTTGGCTCAATGAGTGTTGTCAGAAACAAAATTGAACCTGGATCACATGGTCGTTTGTCATCAACGGCAACTGATACCACGTTTGAATGGCCTGTTGGACTGGTATTTCGAAGCGTTGGGTATCGTGGGGAGGCCTTACCAGACATTCCATTCAGGGAAGATTGGGGCGTGATTAGAAACGATAAGGGACGCATTGTGGCCGAAGACGGAGCGCACCAAATTGGCTGTTATGCAGGAGGCTGGATTAAACGCGGTCCATCGGGAGTCATTGGTACCAATAAACCAGACGCCGTTGAAACGGTCGAGTGCATGATTGAAGACCTGAATTCAGGCAATCACTTCTCGCCGACTGAATCAGACATTGAAACGTTGGTTCTTCAGAGACAGCCGCACCGCTTTACCTATGCAGACTGGCTGGCCCTCAATGAAATCGAGAGTGGCAAAGGAGTTGCAAGCGGACGGCCTCGCGTCAAGTTCACTTCTGCTGCGGAAATGGTTGCAGCACTGGGAAAATAACGGAGCGCTAAGCCCGCGCGTTGACGGCCTTTGCGCTTGCCGCTTACACTACTTGACAAGAAACCATCGGGTAGCCTTCATCCTCCAATACGGTGGTTATTTCGCTGAGCACTTTGTCTATGTGAGCAGATTCCACAATGGCACTGCCTATCTGGACGTGTTCTACTTCGATTCCGTCAACTGTTGCGAGTGCCTCTTTAACTGCCTTCACGCAGTGACCACAGCTCATTCCTTCTAGGGTAAGTTCGTGTTTCATGTTCGTTTTGTTGGATAAGAGTCTACTGAATCTGAATTTGGTACTATGTGGGTCAGAGAGACCCTGAATTCTTTAATCTGAGGCTGTTAGTAACCACCGAAACGCTCGAAAGCGCCATGGCTGCGGAAGCCAAAATAGGGCTGAGTACAATTCCGAAAACAGGGAAAAGCACTCCCGCTGCTATCGGAATACAAATGATGTTGTAAACGAAGGCAAAAAACAGATTTTGCTTGATCGTCGTCATGGTCTGCCTTGATAAGAGGATGGCCGAGGCAACGAGTTTTAGATCACTTGTCATCAATGTGATATCGGCGGACTCCATTGCAATGTCTGAGCCACTCCGAACCGCTAGGCCCACATCAGATTGCGTTAGAGCCGGCGCGTCGTTGATTCCATCTCCAACCATGGCAACACAGGAATCATTTTCTTGAAGCTTTTTGATAGCGTCTACTTTCTCGCCCGGCAATAACCCGGCGAAATACTTCTTTATCCCAAGAATGTTAGCTACTCGCTCGGCCGCCACTAGGGAATCCCCGGTAAGCATTACCACTTCAATTTCCATCTCGTTTAGATCGAGAATGGCCGATTGGGTTGATTCCCTAATTTTGTCTCCGACCTGGATACTGCCAATACATTCGCCATCAAAAGCGACATGAAACACAGAGGTCGCTTCCTCATGAATGTCTGGCTCTTCAACCTGAATGCCTTTCTCGGTCAAAAACGAATTGCTACCAACAAGAACTTCTTTCCCGTCAACAAATCCACCAGCGCCCTTCCCCGTTTCTGAATAAAACTCTTGAGATGGCGCCCAGTCGACTGCCTGATCTTTCGCTTCTTTGAGCACCGCACGTCCTAGTGGATGCTCCGAGTGAACTTCGACGGACGAGGCATAAGCAAGCACTTCGTCGGCAGAAAATGAACCGTTGATTGAAACATGGACCACCTGAGGTTTTCCTTCTGTCAACGTCCCAGTTTTATCCACGGCAACAATCTTGATTTTATTCGCTCGCTGCAACGCTTCTGCGTTCCTGACTAATATTCCGAGTTTAGCAGCTTTGCCGGTCCCAACAACAATCGCTGTAGGAGTAGCCAAGCCCAAGGCGCAAGGACACGCAATGATGAGTACCGATACAAACCGAAGTAGTGCATTGGTCGTCACAGGATCTGGCCCATAGACCAGCCAAACAAGCCCTGTGGCTATAGCGATTACTAGGACGGTGGGTACAAAGATTGCAGATATTCTATCAGCCAAATCCTGAATGGGTGCTTTTGAAGCGGCTGATCTACGTACCAAATCAATGATCTGGTTGAGCACGGTGTCTTTTCCCGTTCTCGTTACCTCGACAACGATCGAGCCGGTTGTATTCTGAGTTCCAGTTGAAACCCGGTCCCCTTCTTGCTTTATCGCAGGAATTGACTCGCCTGTCAACATGCTTTCGTCTACGGCACTTGAACCCTCTTTAACTCGGCCATCGACGGGTACTTGCTCTCCAGGACGTACTCGCACCCACATCCCCAATTCAACGTCAGAAGCGCCAATGGTCTGATCGCCGGCTTTGGTAACCTGCGTAACGGTAGTTGGCTTCAACGCCATAAGGGAAGCAATGGCTTGTCCCGTCTTTCCCTTTGCACGTTCCTCGAGCAGCCTACCAAATAAAATGAGCGTTACAATGAGCGCTGCCGCTTCAAAATACACCTCTGGCATATCCGAGCCGGGCGATTGAAACCAGGTCGGAAAAAAGGTTGAACCCGTGCTATATGTGTACGCCGAAGCCACGCCGAGCGCAACCAGCGTGTTCATATCGGCGGCGCCGTGCTTAAGCGAAGTCCATGCCCCCGAAAAGAAAGGCCAACCCGAATAAAACACGACCGGTGTGGCCAGCACAAACTGAACGAAATGCTCATAAGGGATGTGAATCAGGCCGTGGCTCATTGCCAATATGGCGAGCGGAACGCTAAGTGCCAGAGCAATCCAAAACCGGCGCTTTGTAACCTTTAGCCTCTTCTTACTATCCTCGTGAGGATCAATAACGCCTTCGTCCTGGGAAGCAGAAGACCCGAACTCTCGAAACAACCGGGCCAATTCCCCACCGGATACAATTTGAGTTATGTACTGTACAACAACCTCCACTTCGCTACCTTCGCTCTTTAACTGAGCATCCAGTATCCCGTTGGTGCGCAACAACTTATCGACGAGTTCTTGTGCACTTACTAACGCATTTGGTCCGGCCACTCGCGTTTCGGCAATTGCTTTTCTAACGCCATATCCGGTTTTCTCGATCGTAGAAACCACGTCTCGAAGTGAGGCTCCACCTAACCCTGAATGAACGATAGCCTCTTCAGACGCATAGCTTACCGTGGCCGATTTAACACCATCTGATTTGGACAATTTGCGTTCGATACGCAATGCACAAGCGGCGCACGTCATCCCTTCAACTGGAATGATTACTTCATTTACTTCATCTGCCATAATCTGCCTTCCGCCTTAACATGCTTTGCCCGGGCGCGCCTTGGCGCTCCTTGGCGCTCCCGTACTATATACAACTCTTTGACTCAGGCAACGTGTAAACGTTACAGCCTTTTTCCAGACAGCGCATCGAAAAAGGAAAGCGCCTCGGGGTCAAAAGAGAGCTCAATCCGATCGCCATCGGCTGGTAGATTATGTGCCGGTAATCTGGCAACTAATACCGTGTCCTGAACCCTAATATGGACGATTGTTTCATTTCCTAACGGTTCGACTACTTCCACGTTGCCAAGTATCTTCTGGGAGAGATGCTGCTCAGGAGTGGGAATAAAAAACGCTTCAGGACGAATACCAACCACGACCTTGGTTCCAGACTCAATTGCCGTTTGGGTATCCAAGAGGTCTTCAGCGTTAACGGAGCAGTTTAAATCGACTAAATCAAATTGATTGGGCCCCTTGGATGAAGCGACAGCTTCAACCAAATTGATAGACGGACTGCCAATGAAGGAGGCCACAAAAATGGATGCAGGCTTGTTATAGACCACTAGGGGCTCATCCACTTGGAGAATTTCACCTTTTTCCATCACCACAATTCGTTGCCCCATGGTCATCGTGGAAGGATTCGACCGCACCAATGCGCGAAACTGGCCGGAGCTGCGCAATGACCTCATGAAAGACGGCTTTGGCTTGCGGCTGTTGCGCTCCGGCCGTGACCTCGTGCTCCTGAACTTCGAGGATGGCACGACCCATATCCAGGCCAATGGCCACGTGTTGACGAAGTTGCTGGAATACGTGAATGCGAACCGGCATGATGCCGACGAACCGCTGGTGGTCATCGGCTTTAGCATGGGGGGGTTGGTCAGCCGCTACTCCCTGGCCTGGTGCGAGACCAACAGCGTGACCCACGACGTGGACG
>JABMOI010000140.1 GCA_013204185.1 bacterium
CAACCGGTGCCCTCGTAAAACACTAGGAACAAAACCCAGAGCGATTCATTCACGAGGGTCCTGCGCTTCAGTCCGTTGGGCGAGCGATGTCGGCGCGGGTTGGGGGTATCTCTCTGGTTGACCTACCTGATCTAAACAGCGGTCAGCGCAAGGCCATCGAGATAGCAACGTCGATTACACCCGCATTCATTTGGGGGCCACCGGGCACGGGCAAGACTTAGACCCTTGCTGCATTGGCGCAAGTCCTTACGGATGACGGGCGACGTATTTTGGTGGTCGCTAGTGCGAATGTCGCCGTCGACGAATGACCCAGCAGATGCTAGGCCTAGTTGCTAGTTCCTCGTGGTCATCGCGACCATGTCCTCAGAACATATTTCAGATACACGTATCCGAAGCACTCGATTATCTCACATGGTTCCCGGCCACATCAAGTCCGACGTTATAGATGATCGGCTCGATCGCGCCTGAAACAGTGCGTCATAACGATTTCGTAAATCCTGATAAAGATTTGGCGGTGTCATATCTGTATAAAGGGCTGGCCATAATGGCATTGGAATAAATCTTCCAGCCTGGCACGCATTGGACATGAGTAGGTCAAGGGTTCCATGAGTGACGAAGTGAGCTTTGTTGTTGGAAGACTGTGGGAGGTCAATGAGTGACCTCTGATCTAAAACGTAAATTCCGGAGGAAAAATCCTCAGTTTCGATATCAGCCATAATCGGAAAATGTAACTTCGTTGGGTCAATGAATTTAGACATCTGTTCTTTCGTCATTGAAAACCAAAAGATCTCATTCTCATATAATGCCTGCGGGGCGAGACTACGGACGGACCGAAAATCGCGATCCATCCAATCTTGCGCCGTGATCAATCGTGAGATGTTAAGAGAATCTCCTGAATCGGCCCGGCTACAAACTGCGACGTAAGCGGCAGATTCGCGAAATGCTTTCTCTTGATCCGAGGAGTAGGTTAGGGCTCGAAAATTTCGAGCAATTGTTCGTGATCCACCTTTGATAAGGGGCATCTCAATACGAACTTTTGCCGTTGCTTTTAGATTGGTGTAGGCAAAGGTCACTGATTCAGTAAACGTCCAGGTTGGCCAGCGAGGCTCCTTATTTTTGGGTCCTTCACCTGCTTGCCATTTCGATACGATCAGTCGCTGCATGCCTTCCTTGTGACTAAATCCTGTCCCATCGAATTTGTAATCCCAAGCCTCAGCACCATTTCGACGGTCTAGAGAATGCTCAGGTAGATGTCTGTTCAAAAAATCGCCGAGCGTGTCGTAGAACATGTCTTCAAGCAGCGCTTGCGAAGCCATCTGATAATTGTCGCGTCGCAAAAGACGTTGAGCCCATACATACGGAATCAAATACTCGTCTCGGGAGAGCATTGATTTGATTGCACTAACAAAATGATCTTCAGTGTTCAATTGCCCTAGTCCTTTCCATTTGCGCAGAATGGCGGATTCGAAGTTGAGAAAACTTGTTCAAGGATGCAACTCGTTCAACACCAAATCGGGATTTGCAGGCGCAGTGAGAATCGCAGCGAGCAACTCAGGGGCTGTCTTCTTGAGAACCTCTTCATCGCGCGAACAGAGTGCGCGAAGGGCATACCAAACTGCTCCAACAGAAACTCCGTTACCCAATTGTCTGTACGTCGAAGATGCTGGCTGATCACCGAAATCGAACCACTCGGGTAAACCCTGCAAACGAGCTGCCTCGCGTGGAGACAGCCGCCTTTTTCTTGGCCCTACAACACTTGTTTGAGTGATCGCGACTAGGGCGGGAACGTAAGTGGGCGCCTTCGCTCTGATTCCGCTCGGGCGGAAGTGTAAAACGGTGTGCCATAAACTAGGTGTATCTTGCGCCTGCCACTCAAACTTTCTGCGTGAAGGAGGGAAAGCATCAGTGTAAACTCCCCACTTCATCGCCCAATTGTCAATGATTTTCTTGTGAGCGGAATAAAACTCTGCGTTCTTAGTCAGATAGTTTACTTTCCACTTGGGAGTACCGTCTGGAATTTCAAGGTCCCTAGGCAGTACCCACTCGTCAGCCCAAAGAGGAAAACCTGGGAGGCGGCGACCTTCACGGATCTCCCACATCTGTACGACAAAGTCATTCCAGGCATCCACCCACATCACTTCTGATTCCGTGAGGTCACAGCCTTCGACGTGCGAGTCTGCATCGAGTGGCAAGTCAGTTTCCAGATGCCAGGTCATTGGGTCCCAGCCAGCGACTGGACGGTTCGAGATCGGCGGGGCCGCTTCCAGACTGCCAGAGTCCCTGTCTAAACCAACGTAAGTTGCAGTGATGAATACCCGTTCGCGAACTTGTGGCCGGCCTCCGAGGTGAGGCGGAAGGAGATGCGGGGAAAAGATTGCGGGGGTATCAGAGACGCGGTAGCCCTCAGCGCGAAGAGTCTCGATGATTACTTGCCACTCGTGAAGGTGTCTGGGACCAGCAAGATTACGAACGTTTTCCAGAAGAACCATTTTCGGGTGATGCGCTTGAATTATCTTTAAGATGTTCCAGTACAGGGTCCCACGCGTTTCATCCATGCCACGCTGCGCACCCGATTTGCTGAATGGCTGACATGGGAACCCGGCAACCAAGACATCGTGTGGAGGAACGTTCATTATTTCATCGGTGGCGTCAGCGGTGATGTCGCCCAAGGGGCTGATGCCCCAGTTCCGTTCGTAGACCGCCGAAGCTTGAGGGTCGAGTTCGACGGCGTAAACGGCCCTACCGCCAAAACCTGCCAAAGCCGCATGAAACCCGCCAATGCCCGCGAATAGATCCACAAAGGTGAAGGACGGCCTACTTCCATTGGACATGCATTTAACTTACACGCCGGCTCTGACATGAAGGCTCCACCCGAGAAACGCGAGGAGTCCCATTCTTTCTGCTAGGTTACCTCTTAGCCGGCATGCCCGGTTTAAGCAGATTTTTCGTCTTGGAGGGGCAATGGCGGCAATACCTCAACCTGACTACGCACCGGAATCGCGGATAGTTGAGATTCCCGCATCTGCACTTGTCGAGATGCGCGACCGACCATCTGACTTTCTCGATACCACTGGAGTCTTAGGCCTTGGCCAGAATGATCTGATCAAACTCACGCTGCCAAAGTTCCAGCGAGGTCTCAAGTGGAACAAGGAGAAGTTGTCCAACTTCCACGAGAGCCTGACGCAAGGTTGGCCAATCGGCGTTCTCGTCATAGCCGTTCAATCGAGCCAGATCTTGAACTCTGAAAGTGACCAGCGAAAGCACACTCTTAACCTCATTGATGGGCAACAGCGATCCTGGGCCCTCGCCGAACTAACGCGGAACTTCTGGTCCGAGCCATGGATTGCCTTCCAAAACGAGAAGTGGGAGACCACTGGCCCAGCATCGGGCTCGATTTTCGAGGCCAAGAATGCTGTCGAGGAGCTTGCCGAGGCGCTTGGATCTACGTCAGCCGAACTTCAGGGACTCGTTTCAACCGTCGCTCAGGAAAATGGCCGCGGAGCCTTCGAGGACTATGTAGGGTTTCTCGATCACATGGTTGATCTAGGGGCCGATCAAGCCTTGGCTGAATTGACGGAATCACGTGGGCCAGCTCGTCGGCTCTGTGATGCACTGCTCCAACAGGAGCGCGCTTTGTTTGAACTCAAAATTCCGGCCTTACTCATCGGCCAGACACTGCAATCTCAGTTGCCGACCATTTTCCGCCGGCTAAATGAAGGCATCCCTCTCAAGGGATACGACCTCCTTGCGGCCATGTGGGAAAGCGAACTGTTGCAAAAGCCAGGGACCACCGCCACCGCTAAGCAGCGGAAGTTCTTGGAGAAAGTCCGGGCCCAAGCAGTGGACAGGATCGAGTCGACATACACGAAGGCCGGTTCTGGCTACGACCAGGATCCAAATGCTGACCCCATCTCAACCGGTGAACTATCGCTTTTCGATTTTCTGTACTTCTTGGGTCAGTCAATGGTTGCAGGCCGTCCGATGTTCAACGTCACTGCGGATATTCTGGCATTCCAGACGGCCGCTTTGACTCTGCGCGGATCGCTCAGCCAGGTCGATGATCGTCTAAGGGGCGCCTTTCCGTTGACGGATGAGGGAACGCCGGATGTCGACATGATCAACGGTCGCTTTGTGGAAGCAGCGAAGAACATCGAGATGGCACTTAAGCCACTTATGGACGTGAGCTTCTCAACCGTGACTCTGAAGGGCCGAATTGGACTCACGCCCACAGTCGTCTATCTCGCCTCCTTCTTGACACATCACCAAATTGTCAAGCAAAAGAACGGTAGTCAACTAGAGATTGCTTCTCGAGGAACTTCCGTAGCCGATCGCCAGGCTGGCCCTGGTGAGTTTCTCACCAGCACCGAACGCCTTGCTCGCCTCAAGGCAAACCTTCCCGCCTGGTACGTCCATGATGCGTTGACTTCTACGTTTGCAGGAGCCAATGGATACGTCTCAGCGCAAGACCGCGTGTGGGCGGACTTTCGCGGTAGCAAGACTTCTGCCGGTCTCGTCGTTTCAAACGTCATGCTCGGGCAACCACCATTGGATTCTCTGTTGAGAGCTTTCGACGAACTTTGGAAGTCCGAGTGTGAAGTAGAACAAACGCCCCAGCGGAGACGGGTTAGTGATGCCGGCTCCATACTCTTTAGGGCCGCATTCAGCCATCTCCATGTACATGACGTTGCCCTCGACCACGTGATGGCATTCACCAAGTGCCGAAACATCTCAGCGCAGGTCAAGGAAGTGTTCCCGACAAACCATGTTGCGAATCTGCTTCCTCTCGAAGAGGCGGTTAACAACAAGCGTGGTGACGAACAATGGTCGACCTACTTCCTAAAACTGTCCAAGACAGATCAAACTGCCGTCAAGAAGGCCCTGCTGGTCAAGCCGGTAGTCGCCACCGACGCTTGCACTGCAAGCCAAGAAGCACTTCTGGATTTTCTCCGTGTTCGCTACAGGGCAATGGCGAGTCAGGCCCTCAAGAACCTGGGTTTAGATGAATGGTCCGTGCTCTCCGATACCGAGAAGGACGCTAAACTCCGCGCAATCGCGCATTAGCGCGCCGGATTTAACGCCCTTGGAGCGCGGAGGACTGCTTTCGACGACTGAATAACCCGACGCCATTGCATGGGAGTCACTCTTCAGATCATCGGAGATAAGTAGGCGTACATCTGGGCTGCCAACTTCGACGATTCACCGCCGCGGTCACGAGCCCAGCGGTAGCCCCATCAGGTGAGACGAATTCAAAGCCCCGAAGATATTGGAAATACTCAACTAGCGGGCCGGAAAGGATTCCTTCGAGAATCGCGCCCACCCACAAGTTGGCTGTGTCGATGGCTCGAGTACGGGCTGACAAGGACGCGCAGGGTCGCCTCGCCGCGATCGAAGACCACCTATCGTCATGACAGAAGTAGTATTGGAGACACTAAAAAAGGGGGACACAATTAAGGGAATCATGGCTTTCGTGACAGGGACCGCCTTGCTGCTGGTGAGCATCGGTGCCATAAGTCCCGCCTTCGCGGAATCTCGCAACACCATCCGAGGTTCGTTTTTGGTAGCGTCCCCTGAAGACCCACAAAACGGCACATTTACGCAGCCCAACCCCGAGGGAAACTTTGACAAAGGTTGCGCCCGGGGCGTCAACGGAGCGGACTCCCGCCTGCGTGTTGGCGCAAAAGTACGCGTCATCGATGGCAGCAACCGAGTGATCAAGTCTGGGAAGATTCTTTAGGGCTACTGGAATTCGCCCGGCAGCACTCGTGGTCGCTGCGGCTACTTTTTTGAAGCCGTGAGGGTGCCGCGAGCAAACTTCATGTGCGTCACGGTCTTCGGAGATGTTGTCAGCCAGACCACCCCACTCGATGCCAACAAGCGAAACGTCATCGTGGATTACTACACCTCGAGTTACTACGGCCCAAACTGGCCCGTGATTGATCCCGAAAAGGAAGCAGCAAATCGCCTGTACAGCAGCCAATGCGTCCACCCGTAAACTGAGGGGTAGTGAAACCTGCGAGCAGAAGCAGAACGACGTCTCCATGGAACTTGCAGCGCCGTGAGTCATCAACTACTGGCGCCGTGGGCTTTTACTTCCATACACTCAACATAGGTCCTACCTCTGACTGTCAGACCCTCGTGCAACGATGTGACTAG
>JABMOI010000141.1 GCA_013204185.1 bacterium
ACTGGGCAGGATTTACAATTGTACACGAATCGGTTTGGTCCCGATTCTCATCCAAGCAGTGACGCGAATAACGGCTCCAAAACGCCGATCTTAATTTCAAATATTTCAGATCCGAGCGCCCGGATGACATTCTCTCTAGATCAACGAACAGAGCAAGAATGGAACGTTGCGGAGCGTCTTCAGCTAGTTGTATCAGAACATTTTGCTCAAACGCCTGCCGAGCTGGCTTTGATTGGAGAAGTGCCAGCCACTGGCGGGGGTGAAGCTTTCACCTTCGTGTTTGGAGCCGAAACTGAGTTTGGAGCAGAATCAAGCCTCAGCTATCAAATCCAAACAGAAAGTTGGACGGTGGGCGGTCTTTCTGCTGTTCGGCCGGTTGCGGGGCCGTTTGGAATCGTTGCCCTAAGTCCTATTGGATTTGTTTGGGTGAATGCAGACGGACATCGAGTTGAAATCCCGTTTTCGGGTGGTACGCCTGCAACCGCTACATCAAATATTGCGTGGTATCGCGATGGGGCGCAGTTTGCAATTCGCGTTGGAGTCCAAGTGGGCCAATCATTTCACATTGCTCACGCTGTAATTCAGTTGGACGGGAGTTTCCAAACGTCACTTGAGCCGGTAGTGGAAGAAGTTCGACACATCTTTCAGCGTTCGAGAACCTCTTCAGCTGGCATTCTGATTCAGGGCAACCAAGTAGTAGACGAAAGTGCGATTAGTGCTTCACCTCAAGGAATAGCGTTACCAAATAATGCGACTGCAAGTGTTCGCTTCGCGGATGGCGCCTTTGGCACTACAGACTGGATGATTAGCTGGACTGAGCCGGTTTCGAAGCAACTTTGGATTTTGAAGTCGTCTGGAGAGTCTTTTTCAGCCTCCCTGGATAGTCCGGGGGACTGCACGCCAAGCAAAGCGGTGTTCGGGCTCCTAACAGCCGATTCAGAAGTGGACGTCATCGTTTCGTGTGGTGAATATGTCTATGGGTTTCACAACAATGGAGTCTTGATTGCTGGATTTCCATTTCGAATAGATGGGAAAGCCATTTCCCAACCCATTATGGCCTCAGGTGGTGCCGAGAAACGAGTTTTATTCTTCCACACCGATTCTGGGAATATGGATGCATTGGTGGTTGGATCTGGTGTTAGCCGAATGGAAGGATTTCCCCTTTCTACGGGCTGGCCGGCAGCGTTCGCGCCATTTATCCAGGACGCAGGCCTAATCTCAGTTTCGGGTAGGGGACTGGTCACTACGTGGACTTCTGCAGCCACCCAGGGCTGGATTGCCCGGCAGACTACGGATTACGACTTAGCCGTTTCCTATGCAGATGAAGCGCCTAGCCCGCCCCTTAGTGGCGCACGGTTATTGAGTGGTGAGGAAACGTACAATTGGCCAAATCCAATTTCCGAAGGCGTTACTCATATTAGATTTATGGTTTCGACGGAATCGATGGTGGATGTCACCATTATTGATGCGGTAGGTGGCTTGGTTAAGCAGTTTGACGCTGTTTCAGCACGAGCCAATCTACCCACCGAAATTATCTGGAATAACTCGGTTGAAAGTGGCCTATACATTGCCAGGGTTACCGCTCGTTCTCAGGATGGAAAGAAAACAGACACTCGTTTGATCAAAATGGCGGTGATACGATGACCCGAATTTCCCGCTTTCCAACCAGTCGTTCTATTCGTTTCGCATTCCAAAGTGCGTTGATGTGTTTGTTCTTGCTCGGGATTGTCGGTCAGACAGCTAAAGCGCAAGAAACGATTGCGTGGTATGACTATGTGCGAAGTGATTTAAAGTGGTATACCATCGAGACGGAGCATTTCGCCGTCCATTTTCATTCGGATGAATCTGGAGCTGGGAGTCGGACCGCCCGCGTCGTATCGCGAGTCGCTGAGGACATGTTCGGCCCGATGACAGACCTCTACGATTACCGGCCCGACACCAAAGTGTCGATTGTGCTGAAGGACTACGAAGACTACTCGAACGGAGCGGCCTATTTTTTCGACAACATGATCGAGATCTGGGCTCCGGCGCTAAATACGCCGTTTCGAGGAGATCACAACTGGCTTCGGAATGTGATATCACATGAGTTTACGCATATGATTCAGGTCCAAAAGACCATGAAGACGTCGCGTAAGATGCCGTTTGTTTACCTACAGTACCTCGCCTACGAGAAGGTTACGCGCCCCGATGTTTTGTACGGATTTCCAAACGTGCTAGCATCCTATCCGGTGCCCATTTTGAATAACCCAGCGTGGTTAGCTGAAGGTTCGGCTCAGTACCAGAGAGAGTGGTCTGATTACGATAAATGGGATTCGCATCGCGATATGCTACTACGGACCCAGGTTATGGCGGGAGAAGAACTAACCCTCGCGGAAATGGGAGGTTTTTACTCGCACACCAGTTTGATGCGTGAATCGGTCTATAATCACGGCTTTGCGTTTACCCAGTACCTAGCCTTCAGATTCGGCGAAGATGGATTACGCGCCCTTAGCGCTGCACTGGGGCAGTGGTCTAACATCAACTTCGAACAAGCTGCGTTCGACGCCTTCGGCATTCGCGGAGAGGAGCTTTATGAGGACTGGATGGCCGAGCTTCGCTCCTATTACAGTGAACATGCGCCAACGCGTGAAACGGACTTTGTTTACCACGAACAGGAAGGATTTAACAATTTCTACCCTCGAGTCTCTCCTGACGGGAAGCGACTTGCGTATTTGTCGAATAAGGGACAAGATTTTAGTCGAACTGGGATTTGGGTTCAGTCTCTTACAGACAACACCGAAACAGACAATACAGCGGCGCAACTCGTTGTCCCCGTTTTTGATGCGGGTATAGAATCGGGATATACCTGTGCCTTTGGGCATAAGATATTACCCGCTGCTTCAGGCCCCATCGATTGGCTTTCCAACGACCAACTTCTTTATTCAAAGACACGCGAGACCCCGGAAGGGTACCTGTATATTGATCTTTGGAAGTACGACCTAATCACGAAGGAGGCAACGCAGCTAACGCATAATTTGCGAGCTTCTTCGCCAGTTGTTGCGCCGGGCGCGGCTTCTATCGCGTTTGTTGTTCAGGGCGACGGAACCACGAATCTCTACACGATGAGTGTTGGAACGGGGAGTGTTGGGTCGGGAGAGCATAAGCAGCTAACCTTCTACGAAGATGGAACGCAGGTCACTGAGCCCGTTTTTAGCTCATCGGGTGAATTCATTTATTTTGGAATGAGCCGGGGCCACGGTCGGGACATCTATCGAGTTGGAATTCAAGACGGAACGATTGAACCTGTATTGAATGGCGAATGGGATGAACGAAGCCCAGCGTTTGATGCTAATGGGGACTTGGTTTACTCTTCTGATGAGAAAGGCATTTTCAACTTGTATCGGCTTGAACAAACCGGCGGATCTACGCAATTAACCGAAGGGTTGGGCGGAGCGTTTATGCCTGAGATCTCGAAGAGCGGAGAACTGTTTTATAGTCGGTATGAAGCGTCGGGCTACAAGATTGTCCATTTGGAAGGGGCGAAACCGGCTCAAGAGGTGGCTGCATACATTGCTCCGTCATTTCTTTCTAAGTCTTTCCCGTCCAATCAGTTAACGGCAGCACAGAAGAAGCTCAACGCCACGGACGATGCCGAAATAAGGGCGTTCACTCCAGCCGAAATGGATTCGGTAAAGAGTTACTCTCCGACGTTCACATCCTTTAGTTTTCTGCCTGTCCTTAGGCTGGATCAGTATGTGTCCCGGAAAAGAAGCCGGACCGACGTCAGATTGAAAGACAGGACGCGTGCGGAGACCTTATGGCGAAATACGAAAGTCGGTGTGTACTCCGGGACGCGAGAAGTAATAAGCGGGCTCACGTTCTTTGGCGGAATTTTAATAGGCCCCGGTTCTGGCAACGCCTCCTCTTTGGGCGATTTCTTATCTCCATCCAACTTACTTGACCTCGAACGAGACGTTTTCGTTCAAGTGGAATATTCAAAAGGGCTTCCATTTATCAAGAAAAGATGGGCCCCCCAGTTCGCTCTTGAACTCTTCAACATCCGAAGGAACGTCGAAAACGGCCTGGCCATAGAGGAATTTCCCTGCACAGCCTGTTACCCGGACTCCACGTTAACGGATTTGGCCTATGATCTCTGGGAGGTCGACTTTAAAGCAAAGAGCAAGATCAACAAGGTGTTGCTCGCAGAAATCGGATATCGATACAGTCCCTACCGCGTAACCACGAAGCGATTCTATTCTTCAGAGCTAAATCAGGCCATTCCGGCGAGTTCGTCTAGGTATTACATTGGCCGAGCATTCCATTCTAGCCTCATTTTTGAAGCGTTTCATGCCTACAGGGACATGAACGTTGTGCCAGAGGGCATTCGAGCTGAATTGACGTACGAACGAGAAGCAGGCCGCCTATTGGAATCGTTTAGTATTCGAGATGGGCTGCTCACGCCTCTTTATGCGGATGCCACAATCAACAGAGTGACCTTTGATGCACGTGGCGGATTCCGACTGCCGGGTTGGAAGGGTGAGGGAGAACATGGCCTAGGCGCCAGGATTCGACTTACTTCCGTGCTGGGCAAAGAGGTCGACGACTTTTATAATGACTACGTAGGGGGACTGACCGGCGCCAGAGGATATCCTTTCTACGCCTTGGGAGGAAATGAAACGGCTTGGGCCCAAGTCAGCTATTCGTTTCCTGTCCTTCCTAGAATCTCGAAGCAGTTTCTTTTTGCCTATTTCGACAAAGTATATCTGAAAGCGTACGCCGATGTGGCCTCTGCATGGTCTGGAGCTTGGCCTGGATTTTCCGGATTTAAAAAAGATGTAGGCCTTGAAGCTCGATTCGGGTTGGGATCGTTTTACTTGCTTCCTACCGCGTTTTTTGTGAGCGGAACCTATGGGTTGGATTCGTTCAATTTTCAGCTAGACGAGGGATTTGTTACCCCAGACGGGAGTTCAACGGTGCGGTATGGAGAGACCATGCAGTGGCATGTGGGTCTCCTTTTCGGGTTTGATCAACTTTAGGATAATGCAGTATGGATGCTTCGATGATCTACGGTCTTGGTTTTGTAATGATTGCAGTGGGAGTCATATTCCTCTGGATGTTGTTTAAGGACAACGAGTCTAAAAAGCCTCGTGACGTGGTAGAATGGGTTGGCACCGTCTTGTCAGGATTGCTCATTGTTTCAGCCATTTCGCTCATTGTCTTGGCTAAAAAATCTGAAGAAGTTATTGCCATAGCGGGCGGACAAGTTGCCACAGAGGCGTATTTCCAAGATGCTATCATTGAAGTCCCAGCGGGAGATTTTTCTTTCAAGTCAGTTGACTCGGATGAAGAGGCGCTATTGAGTTCTCTTCAGGGCAGCGTGGTTATTGTCAATTTTTGGGCTACTTGGTGCGGTCCTTGTTTGGAGGAAATTCCAGATTTGAACAGACTTCAGAACGAATACCGGGATCAAGGTCTAGTCGTTTTGTCCATTTCTGATGAGGACCGCAGTTTGTTAGTGTCATTCAAGAATCAATTGGTTCTTGAGTCTACAAGTGTGTATGTCCCTTTTGGAATCGACCTTCCGCTTCCATTCAAAGGAGCCTTTGCAATTCGCCCGTCTTCCTTCGTGATTGATAAAACCGGAACTGTTCGGCGTTATTTGCTTGGCGCGCGTAATTATGACTTTTTCAAAAAGGCTGTCGTGCCACTTCTATCAGAGTCGTAATGCGAATCTTAGCTGCCCTTTTTATCTGTAGTCTCGTTTTGACTGCTTCCGCGCAGGAAAGCAGTAGGCAAGAGGTCGCGTTTGAGATGACTCCAAACGCTCTCCGGGCCACGTTGCTTTCTGGAGAAAAAATTGGGCTATCAAATGTATACAAGAAGCAAAAAGTAAGAAGTGTACCCTTGGCCTTTGGCTTGTCTGCTGTTCTTCCAGGGGCCGGTCAGGTCTATAATAAACAGTATGTTAAAGCAGGCCTTGCCCTGGCCATTGAAGCGGCTGCGATAACAGGTTATGCGGTGCTTCGCTCCAGAGGTCTAGATGCCGAGACGGCTTTTCAAGCGCAAGCTCATCAGTCGTGGAGCCCTGCCAAGTACGCAACGTGGCTAAACGACTATGCCGACTACTTGAATAGTGAGCGCGGCGGAAACGTCACGGCTCCGGATGTTTCGATCCCAGGAAACGTAGATTTTCAGCATCCCGAAGCATGGACCGCAGCAGATCAAGCGACTGTTTCTTCCATGTTTTCTCAAATCAGGGCCATTGAACGGCAAGTATTCCACCCAGAAACAGGAGCTGCCTTTTCGCATCAAATCCCGGATTTTTCGGCTCAACAATATTACGAGTTAATCGGGAAGTACTTCCAGTTTGCCCCTGGCTGGGAAGATTACTCTTCTTGGAAGGACTCCGAAGGACAGTTTACAGCGGCAATTGACCCTGAATTGACGGGGAGCGGTGGTTCGAAGCCCAACGTGTCCACTTCATTTTACGCGTACGCAAAGGACCACGCTCACGCTCAGGACACTCTGCGCGAGGCGAGTAGGATCTCGTTGCTCTTCATTTTCAATCACTTGGTTGCGGCCATCGATGCCGCGGTGAGTTCTAAGCTCTACAATGACCGACTAGAAACTAGTTTTGGTCTCGCCTACGACGGAAACGGGCACCACACACCAGTTGCTTCAATTCGATTGCACTTCTAGTCCGTGTTTCGCGTTTTTTAGCACTTGATTTGTCGGATTGTGATTGCGATCATTGAACTGCTATTCGGCAACTTATTTACCCATTGCAAACCCATAAAATATCACATGCCCTGGTACAAAAAACTTCATTGGCAAATTATACTCGGGCTCGTTCTTGGGCTCATCTTTGGTGTCGTTGCTGCCGCTCAGGGTTGGAGTGATTTTACTTCTGATTGGATAGCACCATGGGGAGAAATATTCCTTCGTCTGTTGCTGTTAATAGCCGTACCCCTAGTGTTAGCATCCCTCATAACAGGGGTTGCCTCACTTTCAGACCTTAAAAAACTGTCCAGAATTGGCGGTAAGACAATAGCGATCTATATCGGAACGACGGTAATCGCGCTGATAATCGGACTTGCTCTGGTCAACCTATTGGAGCCAGGATCTGGGGTGCCGGCAGAGATGCGCGAAAAACTTCAAACTACCTTTGCGGACCAAGCTGCTGAAGGATTGGAAACGGCGGCCGCCGCCGCAAAAAGGGGGCCACTATACCCACTAGTTAGTATGGTGCCTGGCAACTTCTTTGAGGCTGCTTCTAACAATCGGAATATGCTGCAGATTGTTTTCTTTGCCATTTTTGCTGGAATTGCATTGCTTATGATTCCGAAAGAAAAGGCAAAACCCATGTTGGATCTTTTCGATAGCCTGAATGACATGATTATCAGAATGGTCGAGATCATCATGTTGTTTGCGCCTATCGGGGTGTTTGCTTTGATGGCAGGTACTATAACGAGTATTGCTGGAGATGACCTAGGACAAATCATGGAGCTTCTCGGAGCCCTAGGCTTTTATTGTATTGTCGTTTTACTGGGTCTCGTGGCTCACATGACGGTAACCTATGGTAGTATGGTTCGATTTTTAACTCCCGTTAAAATAATGGATTTCATGCGAGCTCTCGCTCCTGCCCAATTGGTTGCCTTTTCCACTTCTTCAAGTGGCGCAACCCTTCCCATTACGATGGAGAGGTGTGAAAAAGAGTTGGGTGTATCCGAAGAAGTCTCTTCATTCGTGCTGCCTCTGGGCGCTACGATTAATATGGATGGGACGGGATTGTATCAGGCAGTTGCCGCAGTGTTTATTGCTCAGACCATTGGGATGGACCTTGATCTTTCCGCACAGGTGACTATCGTATTGACTGCAGTCCTAGCTTCTATTGGAACCGCAGCTGTCCCCGGAGCTGGGATCATCATGCTTGTCATTATCCTTGAATCAGTGGGCATTCCTTCGGCAGGAATCGCTCTTATTCTCGGAGTCGACCGAATCCTAGATATGTGCCGTACAGTCACCAACGTCACCGGCGATGCCACCGTTGCTGTGGTCGTTGCTCATGGAGAAGGACAACTTAAAGACATGACTCAATTGGCTGTCTCGAATTGATTCTAGCCGAACCTGAATTGGTCTTAATTTGAGACGAAAAACCTAATGCCATAAAAAATACATCATTTTAAACCGTTTGAAGCGGTTGCCCGGAGTTTGGCATCATCTTAGTAGGAGAGAAAGCAGTTCATTGTTTTATGACTGCCCTCACTCCTTCGAAGAATGAGAACCCCCTCCGAAATGTCAAAGGAGGATGCCCTAGGGTATCCTCCTTTAATTTTCTTCCTCACTTCGCAGATCCCTCCTTGACCATTCTGTATCGAGTGTAAGATTTGGGTGCACAAAAAAACCCGTCCGCTTTTTAGGCAGACGGGTCTGTGCGCTCGAGAGGATTCGAACCTCCGACCTTTGGAACCGGAAT
>JABMOI010000142.1 GCA_013204185.1 bacterium
CCTATTGGTGTGCATGAAATGGCGCAGCGTGCCATTGCTGCCGGTTTTGCAGACGGGCCGCCGCCGCGGCAGCATCTCTCGCAAAACGCTGAGTTCTGCCTCGTGCACGACGCGTGGCAAAAGCGCACGTTTGAACTGCAGCCCGAGTCGGAAGCGGTGCACACACGTGTTTATTCAGATTTGCTGGTGAATCGCGCTCCGGCCTATTCGGTTCGTGGGGGCCTCTTCGATATGCTGGTGGAGTCGAATGGGATGACGTATGCCGTGCCGTATGAAGAAGCGGAAGCTGCCGATCGGTTGTTTAGAGAAGCGGAGGGAATTGACTGTATGTCTCCGGGCGCCGTGGCTTTGGCTTCGCTCCAACAGGCCATTTCGCGGGGCGAAGTCCACCGCGACGATACAATCCTCCTAAATATCTCTGGCGGAGGGCAGGAGCGCTACCGCCAAGAGCACGAAACACGGGTCATTGACCCCGTGGCCATCGTTTCAAAAGAAGAAGCCATCCGCCTGGGCCGAAATTTGATATATTCGACTCCTTAGCTAGTTGGAAAAAACGAGCATAAAATATTGGGAGGCACGGTATGAGCACGGAAATGCCTAGCAGAGACTTTCAGGGCCTGGTGAAAATCGTTTTGGGATTCACGTTCCCTTTCTTTTTCCTAATCCATTGGAATGGCTTTCTTGCCTTCACCTGGTACGAACCGCTTAGCTGGTTAGGGATGGAAACCATGTTTTTGCCCCAAATGCTGGCTGCTTTATTATCAGCGACCATTATTTACGTTGGCCTGTATCTCCTCTCACAAATCCTGATTGGATTGATTTCGGTAGTAGAGGGCCCTGGTTCTTCAGACGCCAAGGAGTAAGCCTTGTGGCCGTCGACTCGCTCCAATTTGATTTATTCGAGGCCCTGATCTTACGGGTTTTTATCTCGTTGGCTCTGCCATCATAAGACTGAAGACGGAAAGGGATAAGGCTGCAGCGATGCGTTCCAACGTTTCTACCCTCGGATAATGTTGGCCCCTTTCCATTTTCGAAATGAGTGCTTGGTCAATGCCGGTTCGCTGTTCAAATTCAGTTTGAGTCCAACCTTTCTCCTGTCTAGCGTTTCGAATTCGTTGGCCCACATGCTCAGCCGATCCAATTTGGTATTGGGCAACTCGCCTCTGTGCTGCTTCGTCGACCAAGGATCTGAGTGCTAGGTGATCGACGGTGTACTCTTCTCCATTGTTGAGAGGTATCGAGAGGGTATATCCGTTTTTTGAAACGAACACTCCTTCAAATAGAGCACGACTACACGAATCCGGCGTCATGAGTCGAGTGACTGGGATAAAACCCACTAGGTCGTCAACAAATCGGACGAAAAGGCCCAGGTCAGACGAGGAGTAAAGGGCGCTGCGAAGTCGAAAGTCTGGAACGTCGCCTCCCTTCATCTGCCTGGCCGCTTCTTTCTGCAATTCAGTACTTACTCCAATATGAATAGGTGTTGCCATGACTTGAGTAGTTCAAAACTTGCGCTTTGAATACAGCCATTATGATAATAATATCATATATCGATTTTTGGTACGGTTGGTTCCTTGAAGACCACAACTTTGCGCGTACATAACTCGACGCGAAATTAAAGTTGTATTAATGTGCTGAACGAAAAAAGCGGGGCGGCGTGATGTTATCACGCCGCCCCGCTCGCTGTCAATTAAGTCTAACTAAGGGTTCGCTTTCGCGAATACCTTATTTCATCAGCGTCATCATTTTCGTGAACTGACCCGCTGGGGTTGTCAGTCTGTAGATGTAGCCGCCGCTTGGTAGTTCGCTTGCGTTGAAGCGAGCCGTATGCTTGCCCGCATCCAAGAAGCCGTTCACTAGCATCGCGACTCTGCGACCCAAGAGGTCATAAACCGCAAGAGTTACTTCAGCTGATTCTGGCATATCAAATCCAATCGTTGTTTCAGGATTGAATGGGTTCGGGTAGTTACCCGTTAAGCCAAACTCAACTGGAACTTCGCCAGCGAGTACTGGAGCGTCAAGCTGCGAAGAACCCAGAACGAACTCGGTATCCATACGGGTTGATGGGGCATACTTAGCTGCTTTCTGCACAAACTCCCATGCGTTTTTGAGCTGAGTGATTGCGCTTCCTGCATCGCCTTCGGCCAATTTCTCGTCGGCTTTGGCGCGTGCTTTAGCAGCGTTTTCCATCTGCTTAGCGCATTTCTTGTCGCCATCGCAAAGGACTTCGCCTATGGCTACGTCTGCAAGCATCATGTCTACGGCTACGAGATCCGCAATAGCCATTGCTGCTGCATCATCGCATCCTTCGGTATCCTCAATGAAGTCTTCCAAAGCTTCAACCGCTTTTTTCTCTTCTTTGAACACTTTTTCGCCGTCTTTGGCATCTAGATGCGTTGCGTCAACCCAGTAATCAAGGTTAAGACTAGCCTGAACGCTTGCAATCGCTTTCTCCAAGTCTGTCATGTTATCGTCTTTAGACGATTTGCTGCTTGACTTGGCAGATTTAGAGCTTTTGCTCGATTTGGAAGACTTCGAGGACTTGCTGGACTTGCCGCCCGTTAGGTCTTGAACGCAATCGCCATTGGCTGCAAGTGCTTGCAGCGCAAAGACTACGCCTTCTTTCTGATCCGGAAGGCCGTTGCCATCGTCGTCAGGATCAGCGTCGTTTTCCAATCCGTCGCCGTCAATGTCGCTATCACAGACATCGCCAACGCCGTCGCCATCAAGATCAGCCTGATCCGTATTGGCTACTTCAGGACAGTTGTCTTCTGCATCTTCAATAGTATCTCCGTCGAGATCAATAACAGGCTGGCAGTCAGCACCAGGAATGTTTTGGCCAGCATAGGTGGCCATGGTGGCTGCGCCTAACGCGCTGCCATAAATCTTTACGTCGTCTACACAACCACGCACCGAAAATCCTCCAACATTCGCTTTCCCAATGACGATGTCAGATGTTCTGTTTTCAAAATCGGAACTAGCCAGAAATGAATGGACTTCTAGCCCATTTAAATAGAGCCGAACTGTGGTACCATCATAGGTGGCGGCAACATGATTCCATTTTCCAATCACATCAGTCGCTGGAATGTCTGGGGAATACTCGCATAC